>NZ_JBSFJL010000045.1:0-64734 GCF_053598035.1 Streptomyces sp. NPDC001204
CCCCCAGGCCATGCGATCAACAGGGGGGAGCAGTCATGCCGGGCCCAGAGGCCGGGCGCCCCATTGCGGGGCCACGAAGAAGGTAATGGGGGGGGGCGCGTCCCCGCCCGGCTGCGAGACGGAGCCCCGCGACGGGCCGGTGTCGTCGCGGCCGGTGCCCGACTCGTCGTACGAGCGGCCGGCCGTCCTCACGGCCGAAGAGTCCGTCGGCGGGGGCCGGCGGGAGGACGAGCGCGGCCGGTGCGAGACGGCGGGTCCCACCACGGCGTGGATTCGCCGGTGCGCCGGACCTTGGCCCCAGCGGTCCCGAGGGCTGCTCGCCGCGAGAGCCGGGCCGGAACCGAAGCCGGCTCCTGCCCGGGCGGGTCGCTCCACACCTGCGGCGCGTGCGCCGGAACGGATCGGCTCACCCAGTTCGTCGACGACGACCCGGCCGTGGACCGCAAGCCGTGACGTCCACTCCGGACCGGGCCGCCCAAGCGGCCGCGGGCCGTACACCGCCGACGGCCCGTGAACACGTGCCGCACCGGTCCGGCCTGCCCGTCGCGTCCCCCGTCGCGGAAGGGGCGGTGCCTTCGGCAGCCGAGGCCGAGGGCACCGCCGTCTCGTGCCGGGGCGGAAGTCCGGCGCCCCTCAGTCGGCCGCCGAGGCCGCGCCCAGCAGGGTTCGGACACGGGCCGTGGCGCGGCGGAACTCCGGGCGGCTCATGGTGTCGGTGTAGTCCCGTTCCGGCGGCAGGCCGACGTCGATGACCTCGGTGATCGTGCCGGGCCGTGCGCTCATCACCGCCACGCGGTCCGCCAGGTAGGCCGCTTCGGAGATCGAGTGGGTGACCAGCAGGACGGTGGTGCCGGTCTCCCGCCAGATGCGGTTCAGTTCGACGTTCATCTGCTCGCGGGTGAGCGCGTCGAGAGCGCCGAAGGGCTCGTCCATGAGCAGCACCGGTGGCTCGTGCAGCAGCGCTCGGCACAGCGCCACGCGCTGCTGCATGCCGCCGGACAGTTCGTGCGGGTAGGCGTCCTCGAAGCCGGTCAGGCCGGTCATCTCGATGAGTTCGGCGGCACGGGCGCGGGCCCGGTCGGCTGACATCTTCCGCATCTCGGCCTGGAGAAGGATGTTCCGCCGGACCGAGCGCCATTCGAGCAGCGCGGCACGCTGGAAGACGTACCCGATGTCGGGGCGGGGAGCGGTGACGTCCTCGCCGTGCAGCCGGACGGCGCCCGAGGACGGCCGCAGCAGGCCCGCGACGAGCTTGAGCAGGGTCGACTTGCCGCACCCGGACGGTCCGACGATGGCGACGAACTCACCGGGCGCGACGTCGAGCGAGACTTCCCGCAAGGCGGTGACGTCCCTCTTCTTCGTACGGAACCGCACCTGCACCGCGTCGAGTTCGACGGCCGTGGACGACTCGGCGGCGGACGGCTGCCGGCCGGCGTCCGCCCGCGGCGTGCGGATGGTCTTCTCTGCCACAGTCATCCCTTCGGGGCCGAGCTGGTGTCCCAGTACTCCGAGACCGGCTTGGCGTTGCGGACCATGCCGACCTGGGCGAAGAGGTCGACGGTCTTCTGCCAGTCCGCCTCGGTGTTGACGCCCGGGGCCTTGCCCTGGGTGGCGTCGGTGTGCAGCAGGGTCAGCGTGGTGGCGAACTGGTCGGACAGGACCTTCTCGGGCGGCAGTTGGCCGGAAGCACCCGCCATCGAGGCGACGGCGGGACCCGGACTCTTCTCCGCCGCGGCCCACGCCTCGCTGGTGGCCTGGGCCATGCGCTTGGCCAGGTCGGGGTCGCTCTTGAGGGTGCGCTGCCCGGCGATCAGGCCGTTGGAGTAGAAGTTGAGCCCATGCTCGGAGAAGCGCAGGTAGGAGACCTTCTTGCCGGCCTTGTTCTGCATGGTGGGGCCCTGGTCGCTGGCGTATCCGAGCAGCGCGTCGGTCTGGCCGGAGATCACCGCGGCGATCTTGCCGGCCGGGTCGGTGTTCTGGATCTTCACGTCGGACTCGGCGATCCCGTTCTTCTCGAGGAAGACCGGGAAGGTCCTGGACAGGGCGTCACCGGCGGTTCCCGCGATCGTCCTGCCCTTGATGTCCGAGGGTTTGTCGATGCCCTTGTCGGCGAAGAACTGCACGGACGCCGGGGTGGTTTGGAGGAACACGCCCAGGCTCTTGACCTTGACTCCCTGGTCCACGCCCGCGAGGACGGCCGGGGTGTCCGCCCAGCCGAAGTCGGTCTGCCCCGCGGCAGTGGCCTGCACGGTCTTCTGCGAGCCCTGTCCGGCCCGGATCTGGAGGTCGATGCCGTGCTTCTCGTAGATCTTCTGCTGCTTGCCGTAGTAGAACGGCGCGTGCTCGCCGTAGGGGTACCAGTTCAGCGTGAGCGTGACCTTGTCGAGTTCCTTGCCCGACGCGCTCGTGGTCTTGTCCGAGCCCTCGCCGCCGCAGGCGGTGGCGAACAGCAGCAGCGGGACGAGGACGGTGGGCAGTCTGCGCAGGTGCATGGTTCGGCCCTTCTCGGAGCGGGAGCGGGAAGTTGCCTCAGTACGCGGTGCTGACGGCGTCGCCCCGGCGGCTGGCGTGCCAGGGGAGCAGGAGCTTCTCGGCGATTTCCACGATCACGAAGAGGACGACACCGATCAGCGACATCACCAGGAGCCCGGCGAAGAGCATCGGGGTGTCGAGATTGCCGTTGGCCTGGAGGATCACATAGCCGAGACCTTCGTTGGCACCGACGAACTCGCCGACGACCGCACCGGTGACCGCCAGCGTGACGGCCACCTTCAGACCGGAGAACAGGTGCGGGAACGACGCCGGGAAGCGGATCTTGACGAAGGTCTGCAGCGCGCTCGCGCCCATGGTCTGGGAGAGCTGGATCATCTCGGGGTCCACCGACTTCAGGCCGGTCACCATGGAGATGACCACCGGGAAGAAGGCGATGAGCACGGCGATGAGGATCTTCGGCGCGATACCGAAGCCCAGCCACACCACGAACAGCGGCGCGATGGCGATCTTCGGGATCACCTGGGCGAACAGCAGGATGGGATACAGCGTCCTCTCGACGGTCGACGAGTAGACCATCACCACGGCCGCGAGGACGCCGACGCCGACCGCGATCACAAAGCCCAGCAGTGTCTCGTACGTGGTCACCCAGCTGTGGTGCCAGAGGTAGCCGCTCTTGGTGGCCATCAGGTCCAGGGTGGCGCCCGGCGACGGCACCAGGTAGGACTCGACCAGGTTGGCGGCCGAGACGGCCCACCAGGCGACGAGGCAGACGAGGAGCAGGGCGAACGGCCGCCATGACCGCTCCAGCGCCTCGCCGAGCCGTTCGGCCGCGCCGCGCTGCGCGCGCTCCTTGACTCCCGCCGGGGGAGCGGGAGTTCGGCGGATGGCGCTCTGGCTCATGAGTGAACTCCTCTGACGTCGGGTTGTGCCGGGAAGGAGTCGTAGGGGGTTGGTGAAACGCCTGGTAGTATCGGAAAACGCTTCCAGAAAGCGCTTTCTGCTATGCTCTGCCACGTTAGGGACAGCGCGTACGAATGGTCAATAGGGCGTCAAGAGGTTTCCGGACCTCGCCGCGCCCGTGGCCCTGTGCGATCTGGGGGTGCCGTGAACCGACCCGTAAGCCGAGGCAACGCGCCTGTACCCGAACGGCCCGAACGGGCACGGGCGCACGTGACTTTGGACTCCGTCGCCCGTACCGCCGGGGTCTCCGCGGCCACCGCCTCGCGGGCACTCAACGGCACCGCACGGGTCCGCGAGGACCTGCGCACGCGCGTGCTGCTCGCCGCCGAGCACCTCGGCTACATCCCCAACGCCCATGCGCAGGCGCTCGCGAGCGCCCAGAGTTCGGTCGTCGGCGTCATCTGCCACGACGTCGGCGACCCGTACTTCTCCGCCATCGCCAGCGGCGTGATGCGCGCCGCCGCCGCCCGGCACCTCATGGTGATGCTGGCCAGCACCTTCCGCGAACCCGCCCGTGAGGTCGCCTACGTCTCGACGCTGCGCGCGCACCGCGCCCGCGCCGTCCTGCTCATCGGCTCCGGCTTCGAGGACGCGGACTGGGAGCGGTCGATGGCCGCGGAACTGGGGCCGTACGTGGCCGGCGGCGGCCGGGTCGCCGTCGTCAGCCGCCACCGCAGCCTGCGGGTGGACACCGTGCTGCCGGAGAACCGGGCCGGCGCGGCGGAACTGGCCAGGGCCCTGATCGGCCTGGGGCACCGGGAGTTCGCGGTGCTGACCGGGCCGCCGTCACTGACGACGGTCGCCGACCGGCTGCGCGGCTTCCGCGACGCGCTGGCCGAGCACTCGATCCGGCTGGCCGCCGACCAGGTGGTCGAGGGCGCGTTCACCCGTGAGGGCGGGTACGCCGCGACCGCCGAACTGCTCGCCCGGGGTCTCAGGGCGAGTTGCGTCTTCGCCGTCACGGACGTGATGGCCGTGGGAGCGCTGGCGGCGCTGCGCGAAAGCGGGCTCCGGGTACCGGAGGACCTGTCACTTGCGGGCTTCGACGACGTGCCGATCGTCCGGGACCTCACCCCGCCGCTGACCACGGTCGCGCTGCCGCTCGCACGGATGGGGGAGACCGTCCTGGACCTGGCGCTGCGCGAGCCGCGGGGGCGGCGCTCGCGCGTGGAGCGCATCGCGGGCGAGGTCCTGCTGCGGGGCAGCACAGCCCCCTGGCGGGGTCGCACGGCGCCGCCAGGACGGGGGTGACGTCGCGCGCCCGGCCGCCGACCGGCTCCTGGGCCGTGCACGGACTCCCGAGCCGCCCACCGACTGCCCGGTCGCACGCCGGCCCCGGCTCGTGATGGCAAAGCACTTCAGTCACTTCAGACGGAAGGACATCCCATGACACCGCTTCGGCTCCCGCTCGGCGACCTGACCATCGACCGCGTCACCACGTACGCCGTCGCCCTGCCCACCCGGCGCTCCTTCGGAGTCTCCGGCGGCGCGGTGGCCGTGGCCGGCCGGCCCAGCATCCGCGTCCTGGTACGGGTCGACGCCGACGGCGTGCACGGCTGGGGTGAGGCGACGCCGATCCCCGCGTGGACCTACGAGACCGCGGAGTCGATCGTCACGACCGTCGACCGCTATCTCGCGCCGGCGGTCCTCGGGCGCCCGGCCTGGGACCTCGGCGGCGTGGACGCCGCGTTCGACCGGGCCGTCAACCGCGGCTTCACCATCGGCGCCCCCCTGGCCAAGGGAGCGGTCGACGTCGCGCTGCACGACCTGCTCGGCCGGGCGGCCGGCGTGCCGCTGGGGATGTTGTGGGGGCAGCGGCGCCGGGAGACGATCGAGTTGGGCTGGGTCGTCTCCGGCCAGTCGCCGGCGGAGGTCGGCGACAGCGTGGCGGAGGGCGTGGACGAGGGCTACCGGGCGTTCAAGGTGAAGGTGGGACTGCACGACGAGGAGACGGACGCGGCCGTGGTGGCGGCCGTGCGCGAACACGCCCCGGCCGGAGCCCCGTTGTGGGTGGACGCCAACCAGGCGTACACCGTGCCGGCCGCGCTGCGCATGTCCGCCCGTCTGGCCGGCCTCGGGGTGACCGCCTTCGAACAGCCGCTGCCCGCCAACGACATCGCCGGACTACGCAGGCTCCGGGACTCCTCACCGATCCCGGTCGCGCTCGACGAGAGCCTGCGCCATCCCACCGACCTGGCGACGTTCGTCCGCCTCGAAGCCGTCGACATCGCCATCGCCAAGGTGCAGCGCAGCGGCGGGCTCACGCTCTCGCGGCGGCTGTGCGCGCTGGCCGAGGACTGCGGCGTTCAGCTCATGGGGTCGGGGCTCACCGACTCGGACGTGGGCCTCGCCGCCTCGCTGCACCTCTTCGCGGCCTACGGGCTCGACACACCCGTGGATCTGAACGGCCGCCAGTTCGTCGAATCGCCCTACGCGGGGCCGACGGTGACGATCGAGAACGGGACGGCGCGGGTGCCCGAGGGACCGGGGCTCGGCGTCGAGGTCGACGACACCGTGGTGCGGAAGCTGGCTGTGGACGTCCTCGAACAGAGGTCGTGAGCAGGGTCGGGGCGCGGGACCCTCCGTGCCGTCATCAGGGGCGCGGCCGGTGGTGCCGGTCCTGCCCGCGCCACGTCCAGTACCCCCGCCCGCCCCGATCGACGACCAGGAGCAGGAGTTGGACCTCGAGGAGGACCTGACCCGCGAACAGGTCCTCGACTGGCGGGTGCGGGCCATGAAGGACCCGCAGCGGGTGTTCGGCCACAACGACCGGTACGGCGAGAGCTCAGCCAGGCGGCTGTTCACCAGGCGGCCGGTGAACCAGGTGCAGCGCCTGGCCGGCTTCGTGCGCCTGGACCTCGGCCACATCCCGCGGGTGCGGGCATGAGCGGCGGCGGGATGTGCGGCGTCGCTCTGGGCCGGGCCGCGCTGCCGACCATCCGGATCTGTGAGCAGTGGGACGTGCGACCGCGATGCCGACGGGGTTCGGGCAGCGGGGCGAGTTGATGCCGGAGAGCCGCGGGCTGGTCACCCTTCAGGCCGGTGACCGGGCTGGACGAGACCGCACTCGTAGGCGAAGACGACGGTCTGGACCCGGTCGCGCAGGCCGAGCTTGGCGAGGATGCGGGTCACGTGGGTCTTGACCGTCGGCTCGCTCAGGAAGAGTGCCGTGCCGATCTCCGCGTTGGAGCGGCCGCGGGCGATGAGACCGAGTACCTCGAGCTCGCGCGGGGTCAGCTTCTCCAGCCCGGTGGGCCGGTCCGAACCGGGGCGCGGACGGCGTACGTACTCCTCGATCATCCGCCGGGTGATCTCCGGCGCCAGTAGGGCCTCGCCCGCGGCGACCGTGCGGACGGCCCCGGCGAGTTCGCGCGGCGGTGCGCTCTTGAGCAGAAAACCGCTCGCCCCGGCGCGCAGCGCCTGGTAGACGTACTCGTCCTCGTCGAACGTGGTGAGGATGAGTACCCGCGCCTGGCAGCGCCCGCCCCGCAGCAGGCGGCGGGTCGCCTCGATCCCGTCCATGCGCGGCATCCGGATGTCCATGAGTATGACGTCGGGCAGCAGTGTCAGCGCTCTGTCGACCGCCTCCGCGCCGTCGGCCGCCTCGCCGACGACCTCGATGTCCTCCTGACCGCCCAGAATGGAGCGGAAGCCGCCGCGGACCAGGGCCTGGTCGTCCACGAGCAGGACCCGGATCATCGGGGGGCCGCCTGCAGCGGCAGGCTCGCGGTCACGGCGAAGCCGCCGTCGCCGGAGTGCCCGGTCACCAGGGTGCCGCCGTAGAGTCCGACTCGCTCGCGCATCCCCAGCAGCCCGTGGCCGATCCTCTTCGAAGCCGACCCCGCGGACGCGCCCGTGCGTCCGGTGTCCCGCACGCTGACCTGTACGGACTGCTCGTCATAGTGCAGTACCACATGCGCCGTTGTGGGCGCGGCGTGCTTGAGCGCGTTGGTGAGTGCCTCCTGCACGACCCGGTAGACGGTCAGGTCCATGCCGGGCGGCAGTGGGCGGGCCGGACCCTCCATGGTGAGTTCGACCGGCAGACCGACTCCGGCCATGTGCTCGATGAGCTCGGCCAGGTTCGCGGTGCCCGGCTGCGGCTTGAGCGCGAGCCGCGTCGCTTCCCCGCGCAGCAGGCCGAGCATCCGGCCCAGTTCGCCGACCGCCTGCCGGCCGGTCTCCTGAACCGAGCGCAGCGGCGCGTGCGCCTTGGAGGGATCGCGGTCGAGCAGGTCTTCGGCGGCGCCCGCCTGGACGACCATGACGCTGACGCAGTGGGCGACGATGTCGTGCAGTTCGCGGGCTATGCGGGCGCGCTCCTCGGCGAGCGCGACCTGGATCGCCTCTTGGCTCTCGGCCTCCAGCCGCTGGACCCGGGCCTGGTCGTCCGAGTGGCTACGGGCCCGGGCGCGCAGCACCCGGCCGGCGACGAAGACGATGGCGATCGGCACCGCGGCGAACGGGATGTTGCTGACGGTGCCGGCGTCCGGGTTGCGCAGCATCACGAGGACGACGGTGGTGACGGTCGCCGCGACGCCGAGGCACGCGGGCACGCGTTCACCGTGCCGGGCCACCGAGTAGGTGGCGAGCAGCAGTGGCAGGAAGTCGCCCCACAGAGTGAACGTCAGCGGGGTGGCCAGCATCGGTCCGGCGATCGCGACCGCGACGACCACGGCCGTGGCGAGCGGGGCCAGCCTGCGCAGCGCCAGCACCAGCGTCGCCACGAGGGTGGACACGACCAGGGGCGGCATGGGGCCGTACCGGGTCGAGTTGTCGAGATCGAAGACGATGTCGAGCAGGGCGAAGCCGGTGATCGCGAGCGTGAGCAGAACGTCGGGCAGCAACTCCGCCGGCCTGCGCCTCAGACGCGCCGGCGCCTCCGACTCCTCTTGCGCCGGTGACTGGGCGCGCGCCGTCTTCAGCATCACATCCGCAAGCTACCGGCGGGTTGAGCCGGGCGGCGTCATCCGAACGTCGTATTCGTCTCGTGAGGATCGCGACCCGCGAACGACCGGGTGCCGACCGGGGTACGACGACGCCCCGGGCCCGCCGGACCGACGCTGAACGGCGCGCCGCCGAGTGGCGGCATAACGCAGGAGGAGACCATGACCGTGAACCTCAAGCGCCTGGCCGGATGGGCGCTCATCGTCGGCACGATCGTCGCGGCGTTCGGCTATCTCGCCGCAAACCTCCTCGCGCCGGGCAGCGGCGACGAGGTCTTCCGCTACCACCTCTGGCCGCTGTTCGAGGGGATCGCGGTCGGTGGGGACGTCATCATCGCGCTGGGGCTGCCCGTGATCCTGACCTTCGCGGGACGGGCCCCGAAGCTGCACGTCGTCGGCTACGCCGGCATCTTCGGCGCGCTGGTGATGCTGAACATCGGCGAGGGAGTCATCGAGGGGTTCGTCAAGCCGTATCTGGTCGACCACGGCGGCATCCCCACCGAGCAGCCCTCCGGCTTCGCCGTCTTCGAGGGCGTCGCGCTGCTGTGCCTGCTCGTCGGCGCGATCTGCCTCGGCATTGCCGTGCTGCGTGCCCGGACGCTGCCGTGGTGGATCGGCGTCGCGCTTTTCGTCTCGTGCCTGTTCGGCGCGCTCGGGCTGCCGGGACGGTGGTTCATCCTTCCCGACGACGTGTTCTTTGCCGCGCTGTTCGCCATCGGCGTCCACGCCGTTCGCGGGCATAGCGAGGTTGCCACGGCGAGTGTGGTCGAGTCGGCCGCGGTCTGACCTGGATCCACAGACGGTGGAGGCTGATCGCCACCTGGTCCGGTGGGCTTCCCGAGCCCGCGGGGTTCAGAACCGCACGAACAGCCGGAAGTCGCACGCGTACCGGGACGCGCGGTGCAAGCGAGCCCTGTGCTCGACCGCCCGTCCCGTGTTGTCGTATGCCGTGCGCTGCATGGTGAGCAGGGCGGCCTCCTCCTCATCGAGGCGGGTGGCCTCCGCGGCCTACCCCGGCTGCCCGTACGAACCTGCCCCAAAGGGCTCCATCGTCAACGAGGTGAAGCGCCCCCGGCCGCGGCGTCGCCGGGCCGCCGGCCATCGCTGAGGAGCTGCGGCACTGCGACGTGCAGAGCGGGGTGCGACGCACCATGCCGGCGTGCACCTCTTCCGCGGCGCTTGAGCACCGCACCGAGCCAAGAGCGGCGGCTTTCGCAGGAACCCGCTGCGTCGCAGGCGGCGGCAGGTCATACCGGCTGGACGCCGCCCTGCAATTGCTGGACGGCGTGTGCCAGGGGTGTGAGCACGGGCTCGGTGGCCGCTTGGCCGAGGGCCTCGCGCAGGCCCGCGTCGTGGGCGGGGCGGGCCTCCTTCAGCAGGCACAGGCCGTCGTCGGTGGCCTCGGTGCCGATGCCGCGGTGGTCGGTGGGGCACAGGTGGCGCGAGGGAGTCCCGTGGTCCTCCTGCCGGCTCGCCAGTCGCGTGGTGGCGCTCTGGCTCCAGTCAGGCGCTCACTCTACCTGCGTTTGCCATTAGTCGGCGCATGCAATTATTGTTTGCGCACGTAAGGCGCTCGCGCAATCCGGCTTTGTACGTCAAAGGACCCTCGTCATGCCGCTCGCACTGCTGGCCCTGGCCATAGGGGCCTTCGGAATCGGCACCACGGAATTCGTGATCATGGGGCTGCTGCCCCAGGTCGGCGCGGACCTCGGGGTGTCCGTACCGACGGCCGGCTTCCTGGTCACCGGCTATGCCCTCGGCGTCATGATCGGCGCACCGATCATGACCGTCCTCGGCACCAGGATTTCCCGCAAGAACATGCTCATGCTGCTCATGGGCCTGTTCATCCTCGGCAACTTCATCTCCGCTGTCGCCCCGGTCTTCGCCGTCATGCTGATCGGCCGCGTGGTGGCCTCGCTGGCCCATGGCGCCTTCTTCGGCATCGGCTCCGTCGTCGCCGCCGAACTGGTGGCCCCCGAGAAGAAGGCCGGCGCTATTTCCATGATGTTCACCGGCCTGACCGTGGCCAACGTCGTCGGCGTGCCCCTGGGCACGTACGTGGGTCAGAACGCCGGCTGGCGCGTGACCTTCCTGCTCGTCGCCGCCCTCGGCGTATTCGGCCTGGCCGGCGTGGCCAAGCTCGTACCCGACCTGCCCAAGCCGGAGGGAACGCGGCTGCGGCACGAGGTCGCCGCCTTCAGGAACACCCAGGTCATCTTGGCCATGGCCATGACGGTCCTCGGCTTCGGAGGCGTGTTCGCCGCGATCACCTACATCGCGCCGATGATGACCGAGGTCAGCGGCTTCGCCGGATCCTCCGTCACCTGGCTGATGGTGGTCTTCGGGCTGGGCATGGTGGCAGGCAACCTGATCGGCGGCCGTTTCGCGGACCGCAAGCTCATGCCCCTGCTCTACACCGCACTGGGCGGCCTGGCACTGGTCCTGCTGCTGTTCACCTTCCTGGCCTCCGGCAAGACGGCGTCCGTCGTGGCCGTCTTCCTCATCGGCGCCCTCGGCTTCGCCACCGTCCCGCCGCTCCAGAAGCGCGTCCTCGACCACGCCCACGGCGCGCCGACGCTGGCCTCGGCGGCCAACATCGGCGCCTTCAACCTGGGCAACGCCCTGTCCGCCTGGCTCGGCGGCCTGGTGATCTCCGCCGGCCTCGGTTACACCGCGCCCAACGCCGTCGGAGCCGTACTGGCCGCCGCCGCTCTGATCCTGGCCGTCATCTCGCACCGGCTCGAACTACGGCCCACCCGCATCACCGCGGCTTCCGCCCCGGCGCACCCCGACCCCGCCGCGGCCACGGACCCCACGGCCGCCCACGCCGCCGCATCCGACCACGCCTCCGCTCCCGCAGCCGCGGGCGCCGCCCGCTCCTGATCCCCCGCGCCCAGCAGTACCGAGGAAAGGAACCCCCTCCATGATTTCCGTGCCGAACGTGACGCTCAACAACGGTGTGACCATGCCCCAGTTGGGCTTCGGCGTCTTCCAGGTCCCCGACGAGGAGACCACCGCCGCGGTCACCAGCGCCTTGGAGGCCGGCTACCGCAGCGTCGACACCGCCGCGGTCTACGGCAACGAGCGCGGCGTCGGCAAGGCCATCGCCGCCTCCGGCCTGCCCCGCGAGGAGCTCTTCGTCACGACCAAGCTGTGGAACGAGGACCAGGGCCACGACCGGACCCTGGCCGCGTTCGACGCCTCCCTGGACGAGCTGGGCCTCGACCACGTCGACCTCTACCTCATCCACTGGCCCACCCCGGCCCGCGACCTGTACGTGGAGACCTACAAGGTGCTGGAGAAGATCCTCGCCGACGGGCGTGCCCGCGCCATCGGCGTCTCGAACTTCCAGATCCCCCACCTGCGGCGACTCATGGAGCACACCGGCATCACCCCGGCGGTCAACCAGGTGGAGCTGCACCCCGGCCTCCAGCAGACCGCGCTGCGCGCCTTCCACGCCGAGCACGGGATCGCCACCGAGGCCTGGAGCCCCCTGGCCCAGGGCGCGGTCCTCGGGGACGAGGCGATCGTGCGAGTCGGCGAGGCGTATGGCGTAACCCCGGCGCAGGTCGTGCTGCGCTGGCACCTCCAGACCGGCAACATCGTGATCCCCAAGTCCGTCACCCCTGACCGCATCCGGCAGAACCTCGACGTCTTCGGCTTCGAGCTCACCGACGCCGACATGGCCGCCCTCACGGACCTCGACCGCGGTCTGCGCACCGGCCCGGACCCCGACACCCTCAACTGACCCCGTACGTCCCCGGGTACCCGTCCGCCGCGGACGGGTACCCGGGGACCGACACCGCCGCAGCAGCTTCACAGCCTCAACGACGGGAACGCGCGTCATGCAGATCGATCTCTCCGGCCGCACTGCCCTGGTCACCGGCTCCACCCAGGGCATCGGCCACGCCATCGCCACCGGCCTCGCCCGCGCGGGCGCCCGCGTCGTCGTCAACGGCCGCGGCGAGGAGCGCGTCGCGGCGGCCGTCCGCTCCGTACGCGCCGACTCCGGCAGCGACGACGTCACCGGCGCCGCGGGCGACCTGGCGACGGAGCAGGGCGCCGCCGCCGTAGTGGAGGCCGTGCCCACGGTCGACATCCTCGTCAACAACCTCGGCATCTTCGGCTCCGCCGCTCCGCTTGAGATCGACGACGCCGAGTGGCGCCGCTTCTTCGAGGTCAACGTCCTCTCCGCCGTCCGGCTCATCCGCGCCTTTCTGCCCGGCATGAAGGAACGGGGCTGGGGGCGCGTCCTCAACCTCGCCAGCGACTCGGCCGTGGTCATCCCCGCCGAGATGATCCACTACGGCATGACGAAGACCTCGCTGCTCGCCGTCACCCGTGGGTTCGCCAAGGACGCCGCCGGTACCGGCGTCACCGTCAACTCCGTCGTCGCCGGACCGACCCACACCGGCGGCGTCGAGGGATTCGTCCGCGAGCTCGTCGGCGACGAGCTGCCCTGGGACGAGGCGCAGCACGAGTTCATGGTCAAGTACCGCCCCCAGTCCCTGCTCCAGCGGCTCATCGAGCCCGAGGAGATCGCCAACATGGTCGTCTACCTCGCCTCGCCGCACGCCTCCGCCACCACCGGCGGCGCCCTGCGCGTCGACGGCGGGTACGTCGACTCCATCCTGCCCTGAGCCCGGCGCCAGGGCGTGATCAAGCCTGCGGCCTGGGTGCCACGTCCAGGGCGAGGACGAGCTCGACGGGTTCCAGCAGAACCGGGAGCTCCACACAGGGCTCGTCCATGCGAACCCGAAAAATTTCCGGCAGACGATGTCGAGAACCCGTGACCGGCTCCGTCCCCGGGGTGAACGCGACGACAATGGGTCGCATCAGTACCGAGGAGAACCACCATGGCGAAGTACCTGCTGCTCAAGCACTACCGAGGCGCTCCGGCCGCGGTCAACGACGTGCCGATGGACCAGTGGACGCCGCAGGAGATCTCGGCCCACGTGCAGTACATGAACGACTTCGCGGCCCGGCTCGAGAAGACCGGCGAGTTCGTCGACGGTCAGGCGCTCGCCCCCGAGGGGGCGTGGGTCCGGTACGACGGCGAGGGGCGCCCGCCGGTCACCGACGGCCCGTTCGCCGAGACCAAGGACCTCATCGCCGGCTGGATGGTGATCGACGTCGACAGCTACGAGCGCGCCGTGGAGCTGGCCGGAGAACTGTCGGCCGCCCCGGGAGCGGGCGGGAAGCCGATCCACGAGTGGCTCGAGGTGCGCCCGTTCCTGGCCACGCCGCCCACCATCACGGAGTGACCTCACCCGTGAACGAGGCCCTGCTCCGGAGCCTCACGCCGAGCGTGCTCGGGATCCTCGTCCGCCGCGGAGCCGACTTCGCGGCGGCCGAGGACGCCGTGCAGGACGCGCTGGTCGAGGCCGTCCGCGTGTGGCCGGCCGGCCCTCCGAGGGACCCCAAGGGCTGGCTGGTCACCGTGGCCTGGCGCCGCTTCCTCGACGCGACCCGCGCGGACGCCGCCCGCCGCCGACGGGAGGACCTCGTCGACGAGGAGCCGGCACCCGGGCCCGCGCCCGCGGTGGACGACACGCTCCAGCTCTACTTCCTGTGCGCCCACCCGTCGCTGACGCCGTCGTCGGCGGTCGCGCTCACGCTGCGCGCCGTCGGCGGGCTGACCACCAGGCAGATCGCCCAGGCCTACCTGGTGCCCGAGGCGACCATGGCGCAGCGCATCAGCCGCGCCAAGCGCACCGTCTCCCGCGTACGGTTCGACCAGCCCGGCGACGTCGCCACCGTGCTGCGCGTCCTCTACCTGGTCTTCAACGAGGGCTACTCCGGCGACGTCGACCTCGCCGCCGAGGCCATCCGGCTCGCCCGGCAGCTCGCGGCCGCGATCGACCACCCCGAGGTGGCGGGGCTGCTCGCCCTCATGCTGCTCCACCACGCCCGGCGCGCCGGCCGTACCGCGTCCGACGGCAGCCTGGTACCGCTCGCCGAGCAGGACCGTGGCCGCTGGGACACCGAGTCCATCGCCGAGGGCATCGAGATCCTGCAGACGGCCCTCGCCCGCGACCGGCTGGGCGAGTTCCAGGCCCAGGCCGCCATCGCCGCACTCCACGCCGACGCGCCCACCGCCGAGGAGACCGACTGGGTCCAGATCGTCGAGTGGTACGACGAGCTCACGCGCCTGACCGACAGCCCGGTCGTCCGGCTCAACCGCGCCGTCGCCGTCGGCGAGGCGGACGGACCGCGCGCCGGCCTCGCGGCACTCGCGGCGCTGGACGACTCACTGCCCCGCCACGCGGCGGCCGCGGCGTACCTGCACGAACGCGACGGCGACCTGACAACGGCGGCCCGGCTGTACGCCGAGGCGGCCCACAAGGCCCCCAACCTCGCCGAACGCGACCACCTGACACGCCAGGCCGCCCGGCTCAACGCGTGCCGATGAGCAGGCGCTGCACTCAGTGCCGGTGGTCGACCAGTCGGTCAGCCCGTCCGCGGCGGGCATGGGGGGATGTGTCACCATCGCAGGGTGAGCACCACGCCGGCCTCGGGCTCCGACGCCCAGCTTTCGCAGTTGCGGCGGCTCCGTCTGGCCAAGGACGCCATGGACCGTGATTGGGCCGAACCCATCGACCTGGACGCGCTCGCCGCGCACGCCGGGTACTCGCGCTACCACTTCGTCCGCGTCTTCCGGGATGTGTACGGGCAGACACCGGGGCAGTATCTGAGCCGCCGCCGCATCGAGCGCGCGGAGGACCTGCTGCGTACCGCCGACCTGTCGGTCACCGAGATCTGCACGCTGGTGGGCTTCACCAGCCTGGGATCCTTCTCGTCGAGCTTCAAGAAGCACACCGGCCTCACCCCGAGTGAGTACCGTGCCCGGCATGTCGGGCAGGGCGCGGCACTGATTCCCGGGTGTTACGCGCTGCTCTGGCACGGAAGTTTCAAGGGACTGCTGGAGCGCGGCACGGAAGAGCGCAACTTTGGAGAAGCCCCGTGAGGCTGCGGTAACTACGTTGGTTGCGACGCGTGGGTGAGTGGCGCCCCGCCGAGCACAGGGAGTCAACCATGATCAAGGGCTTGTCGATCGCCAACGTCTGGGTCCTCGACCACGACCGGGCCAGGGCGTTCTACACCGAGAAGCTGGGGCTCGAGGTCCGTGTCGACATGACCATGGGCGAGGCCGGGATGCGCTGGCTCACCGTCGGCGCCAAAGACCAGCCGGATCTCGAACTCACGCTGATGGTCCCGGGCCCGCCCGCACTCGACCCCGAGTCCGCCGAGGAACTGAAGAAGCTGATCGCCAAGGGCGTACTGGGCGCGGGCGTATTCGCCACCGACGACATCCATGCCGACTACCGGGCGATGAAGGCGCGTGGCGTGGAGTTCCTGCAGGAGCCGCAGGAACGGCCGTACGGCACCGAGGCCATCTTCCGTGACGATTCCGGCAACTGGTTCTCCTTCACCCAGCGCCGCGAGCAGCTCGATCTCGACAAGGATTGGAGCTGCTGACACATGTGCTGGAGGCACCCGGCGGTTTGGCGCGGCAGCATCGGCCGGCCGCCAGGTCCTTGACCCGACACCTCGAGCGGGCGCTGCGGCGGCCTCTGGTCTCATATCCTCCCCGTGACCACTCGGATGCGGTGGTCCAGCGCCCGTCCGAAGAGGGCTGTGAAGTTCGGGTCAAGGGGTGGCCAGTTGTCGAACTGGAAGCCCAGGTGGGCAAAGGCGAAGTAGTCGCTGGTCCACTCCCAGTCGGGAAGCGGCGCGCGATGGGTGCAAGCCGGGCAGTCGAGGTCGGCGGCGCCCGCGGCGTACCAGGTGTCGATGACCGCGCCGGACCAAGCTGAGGTGGCGCTCTGGCAGTGAGGGCAGATCGCGGAAGGGGAGTCGCCCTGACCGGCGACGAAGACCGTACGACCCGTAATGACCCGCAGCTCGTCGCCCGGCTCCTCCTCCAACTCCTTGATCCTGGCACGCCAGTCCCAAGAAACTGGATCGGCGGCCTCCCTCCAACGCGGTCCGGCCAGATGGACCACACCGCCCCGCCACGGCACCGGGCGGATGAACCCTTCCGCCTCCAGCCAGCTCCTGCCGCGTCGGCCCCACGCGACGGACTCCTCCGCTGAGGCGTCCAGGTCCACGATGGTCTGTCGGTAGGTGCCCACAACCTTCCTTCCGGCACGATGCGTCGACATCACTGCTGCCAAACGCTAGTGATCCCACGGTCACCTCTGACGTGATCGGCGCCGGCATCCTGCGGTTTCGCGTTCGGCGCGGCAAAGGAATTAAAGTCCCTCTCGTCAGCCCCACTGAACTTCCGGGCTGCGAATGTCCACTACGCCCGTATTGCCTCTATGTTGCTTTCGTCTACGTCACATGTCCCGGTCCGGTCGCGACGCTCGCCAAGGGCGGATGAGGTCATCCGCGTGAACCGCGATGAGGTGTGGACTTCTGGCGTTGCAGCAGGTCCTGAGCCAGGCCTGCGCGCAATGCGCCGCACGCACACGCGAAGAAGGCAGGGTCGCGCAGCCCCCTCATGTCCACTTCGCCGCACCAACCAACGGAGCATGTGATGACGCCCGCGAGAACCATGCAGGACCCAGCCTCCCGAACCGCCGGCAGCTTCTTCGCCCGCCCGGCGAAAGCGGCGTTGGCGGACGCGCTGCGCAACGCCTCGTACGAGATCCTGCCGTTCAAAGGCGTGGAGGAGAAGGTACTGGCCCATGTCCCGAAGGACGTGGCACTCACGGTGACGACGACCGAGGCCAAGGGCCTGGGTCCCACGATCGAGCTGGCCGTTCGGCTCGGCGAGCACGGCTACAGCGCCGCCCCGCACATAGCGGCGCGCCTGGTGCGTGACGAGGCACACCTCACCGACATCGTGTCGCGACTGCGGGGCTCCGGTGTCGATCGGCTCTTCGTCATCGCCGGCGACGCCCCCGAACCGGCCGGCGCCTTCCCGGACGCACTGAGTCTGCTTGAGGGCCTTCAGTCCGTGGGGCACACTTTCGCGTCCATCGGGATCGGCGGCTACCCCGAGGGGCACGGCATCATCAGCGACGAGCTGATCGAGAAGGCGCTCCAGGCCAAGGCGCCTTACGCGAGCCATGTCATCACCCAGTTGTGCTTCGATGCCGACACCACGATCCGTTGGGCACGCACGGCGCAGGCATCCGGGGTCGAGCTGCCCGTCCGGGTCGGCATTCCCGGCGCGATCAGCCGCCAGAAGCTGATCCGAGTCTCGGCCGGGCTCGGCCTGGGCCAGTCGGCCCGCTTCCTGAAGAAGCAGCAGAACATGCTCTGGCGCTTCTTCCTGCCCGGGGGCTACAGCCCGAACAAGCTGATCGAGCGGCTGACGCCCGCCTTCGGCATGTCCGGCAACCGCCTTCAGGGCTTCCACGTGTTCACGTTCAACGACCTCGACAGCACCGAGGCCTGGCGGCAGGACTGGCTGGCCCGTCTGTCCTGACTCGTGTCGCACATCCCACCGGATTCGGCGCACAGGGCCCTCATGCGGGTCGAGTCCGCCCACGCCGACGGCACGGTCCTCGACGCGGACGCCCTGCGGCAGAGGATCGGGCTTGTCGCCCACGAATCCGACATGACCTGGCAGCTCCTCGGCCGGATCGCGGACATGCCCGCTTCCAGCACGGCGGCCGGACTGGCCCTGCTCGGCAACCGAATGCGGCAGAAAACCTGACAGAGAGCGGCGGTCGACGTCGTGGTGACCCCGGGGCAGGCGCGGTGTCGACCCGATCCGCGTTACTCGCGGCTAGGGTCGAAATGTCGAGGGACGTTCACCTGCCTGCCCGCTTGATCGCGTATTGATAACGGGTCTAGTCCATCGCGCGGGGCTGGTGTCCCGTGTCCCGCGCGACAGCCGAAAGGAAAGACCGTGGAACGCAGATCCCTGCTGGGCGCGACCGCAGGAGCCCTGGTGCTCGGAGGTCTCGCCCAGGTGCCTGCCGAGGCCGCGCCGGCCGCCGGCGGTAACGGTGGCGGTGGCGGGCTTGTCACCACGTTCAACGTCATCAGCGACATTCAGGGCGACCTCGGCGACTTCGCCGAAGCGCTCAAGGACATCAAGTCCACCAACCCGCACTCCTCGGGCATGGCCGTCGCCGGGGACATCACCCCGCGCGGCTACGACTTCGAATACGCCGAGGTGCAGAAGATCCTGGACCAGGGCCCGAAGCCGCGTGAGGTCGCCTGGGCCATCGGCAACCACGAGTTCTACGTCCCCAAGTGGGCCGACCCGGACACCCTCGCCCAGAGCACCTGGCCCAACGGCACCACCGAGGAATCCCTCTTCCGCAGCTTCTACAACTTCGCCAAACGGTCCACGATCCATGCCGAGACGACGTTCGGCGGCATCCCGGTCCTGACCATCGGCACCGAGCGCTACATGAAGTACCACGACAACTCCCTGTGGGACGAGGTGTGGATCAGCGAGGCGCAGTTCCAGTGGCTCGAGGACCGCCTGCAGTACTGGTCGCGGCGCCGCAAGCCGGTCATGGTGATCACCCACCACCCGCTGCCCAACACCGTCTCCGGTACCCGCAGCAAGATCTACACGAGCGACTACCTCCAGCCCGACCGCCTCCTCGGTCTCCTCGGGCGTTACCGCGATGTGTTCCTCTTCAGCGGCCACACCCACTGGGACCTGACCCTGTCCGACTGGTACGTGCGCCGGGTGGTGCCGGGCACCGCCAACCTCGACGGCTTCTCGGTGATCAACACCGGTGCGGTGCAGACCGGTTTCGCCGACAACGGCCAGGGTGGCGAGGTCACGGTCCCCGGTCACTTCAACCAGGGACTCCAGGTGGACGTGTACCGCGACCGCGTCGTCATCAAGGCACGTGACTTCGCGACCGGCAGCTGGATGAAGCAGATCACCGTCCCGCTTGCCACACGGATCTGACCCCCGGACCGGGCAACGCCGCCAGGGCCCGGCGACGTTGCCCGGCCGCGGTTCGCAGGTGCTCACCGATGACCAAAGCGAGGCGGAGTGACTTCTCACGCTGGGCCGACGGCCCGCTGACCGTCAGGTCCTGAGCAACTGGGTGTCAGTGACGGTCAGCTGGGACCATCACCGGTCCGCTTCACGTGTTGTGCTGCGGGGGACGACACCGGGACCGGTACGCATGGCCAGGTCCGGTCTGTCATCGTGTGCCTCGTGAGTGAACTTGTTGAGAGGGTTGACGAGCGCGACGCGGTGCTGGCCGTTGTGGACAGGGGGGAGGCGATCCGCCGCCGGTGGCTGCATCGCATAGCCACGGTCGTGTGCCGCGACAGTCAGGGACGGATCCTTGTCCATCGCCGTCCGGACGATGTCGCTCGTTTCCCGGGACGGCTCAACTGGATGCTCGGAGGAGCCGTGGATGTGGCTGAGTCGTATGAGGACGCCGCTGCACGGGAGTTGGCGGAGGAGCTCGGTGTTCATGCGCGTCCACGTTTCGCGTTCAAGTTCTTGTGCGACGGTGCGATCAGCCCGTATTGGCTCGGTCTGCATGAGGTGGTCGTCACTGAACCCGTCCAGCCCGACCCTGCGGAGGTGGCTTGGCATGACTGGCTGACCGAGCCTGAACTGGCAGATCTGGTCCGTCATGAGGCGTTCGTTCCAGATGCCCGCGAGGCGTTCGAGCGGTATCGCGTCCTGCTGCCGGGGCAGGAAGCGATGTGAGCTGCGCACCCGGCCGCGCCGGCGTACGCAGTGAGCCCACGGGCGACCTATGGGCGAGCGATGTCAAAGACCTTGTGTAAGCGGTTGATGGGTCCCTAGCATCCTCTCAACTTTCGCTGAGAGAGGGACAAAGATGAACTCCGCTCAAGGAAAGTCACACGGTCGCCGTCAATTCCTCCGTGGAGCAGCGGTCTCCGCCGCCGTTCTGGCCGTCGGATCGCAGGCCTGGTCGGCGCAGGCGGCTCCGTCTCCCGGAGCGGGCAGACGAGTTCCGGCAGGCCGTATCGGTCTCCAGCTCTACACGGTGCGCGACATGCTCGCCGTCGATCCCGAGGGCACACTCGAGATGATCGCCGACGCGGGCTACGCCGAGATCGAGCCCGCCTACACCTACGGCGGCCGCACTGCCGAGCAGTTCCGGAGGATCGCCGATGCGAACGGGCTGCGAGTGATCGGCAGTCACCACAACCCCGGCGACTTCCGGGGCGCCCGCGCGCAGCAGACCTTCGACAACGCCGTGGCGCTCGGACAGGAGTACGTCGGCGTCTCCTACATGGACGGCGCGCAGACCGCCCAGGGCTACCGAGCGATGGCGCGGGAGATGAACGAGTGGGGCGAGGCCGCCCGGGCCCGGGGACTGCGCTGGTACGCCCACCTGCACGACAACGAGTTCCACACGGATCCGCAGACCGGTCAGACTCTCTTCGACGTATGGCTGGAGGAGACCGACCCGGATCTGGTCTGGTTCGAGATGGACCTCTACTGGATCCTTCGGGCAGGCGCGGACCCGGCCCCCTACCTCAGGTCGTACGAGAAGCGGTTCCCGATGCTGCACGTCAAGGACGGCGCACCATGGAACAGCATCGAGACCGACCTGGGAGAGGGTGAGATCGACTTCGCGGGCATCTTCGCCAACCTGCGGCAACTGCCCCATCACCACTACATCATCGAGAGGGACCAGCAGCCCGACCCGGTCCGCACCGCCCACGTGTCCTACGACTACTTCCGCACGATCCGCGTAGGCCCTCCGGGCAACGGCCACGGCCCCGGCGGAGTCGCTCAGGCGTCCTGACAAAGGCTTCGCGGAGGAAGCCGTGAGTGGCTTCGGGGCCGGCCGCATGTCCGCTCACGGGCCCTTTCCGGAACTCTCGGAACTGACGTCCCGCGTACGGCTCTCCGTCGCGCCCTCGGCGGCCAGTTCGACGAGGATCTGCCGCAGGATCCGCTCGCGCTCGGCGAGCACGACGGTCTGATCGGTCACCGTCTCCTGCTGCTGTGACTGTTCCAGTGCCGAGCTGAGACGGCGGGCGACTGCCTCATACCGGGCGGCGATGGCGCGGATCATGTGGCGAGTGCTCTCCGTGAGCCGTTCCTGCAGGTCGGCCCGGACGCGGCCGACCTGCATGGGGACGAGGGAGGCAGCCTCGCCCGTCAGGTGAGCGCGGGCGCGTTCCCGGCCGGCGGTACCCGGCAGGTTGCGGCGGATCCATCCGGCGAGGAGTTCGGTCTGCCCGACGTCCTCGGAGAAGTGGCAGCGGAACCGGGGGTTCAGTGTGAGCCTGCCGCCGTCCTGCGGCAGGGTGAGGCTGACGCCGAGCAGGTCGGCCACGCTGTCGTGGAACGTCTCCAAGTCGTGGGCGAGTCGTGGACGGCCGGAAGCGCAAGCTGTGCCTGCTGTTCGTCGGCAAGGGCGTCTACCGCTCTCCCCGTCCCCTGGCGGCACCGGCACGAGCCGAGCTGTCCAGCGGCCTCCTGGACGTCTGGCTGCTGGACGCGCACGGGTGGGCGGGGCGCAGGCAGTTGGCGGGCCACCTTGCCCGGGTCGCCGGGATGCCGGAGAACCTGCCCCTGCCCGAGCGGCACTACGATGGGAACGGGTGGCGTCGCCGTGACCTGGATCGGCCTTCTGCTGCACATCGCCTAGGGCTCGCCCGGGGCGCGACGGAATCCGTTGCCGCACAGGGCGCCGGCATGCGGGGAGTCGCGCCCCGCCCTCGTCAGGTGAACCAGGGCGAGGGCACAGTGGCCGTGGCACTGCCGACGAAGGCGCGGCAGTCGGTGACCCGGTGGCGGCGTATGCCGTGGTGGCGGGCCAGCGCGCGGGCGGCTCCGTGCAGGGTGCGGTAGGCGCCGGTCTCGCGGGCGCTGCCCACCGGGACGGCGACCCAGCGGGCGGTATGGCCGTCGTGGTGCCGTCGGGCCCGGCCGAGGAGCCGTCCGTCGCAGGCGACGACCTGGATGACCGGGTGTCCGGGGAACAACGGGGTGCAGGCCAGGCCGTCCACCCGCGCCAACCGTTCCACGGCCTGCTCCTCGCAGATGTGCCATTTCGCGTTGATGACGGTGATCCGGGCCATGCGGACCGCAGCGACCGCCTCGCGATCGAGTTCTGTCATGGCGGGGCTCCAGTCGATCGCGGTCGTCAGCCGCGGACCAGGCGGCGGTGGGTGACCCGGTGCGGGCGGGCCGCCTCCGGACCCAGCCGCTCGAGCTTGTTGGCCTCGTAGTCGGCGAAGTTGCCCTCGAACCAGAACCAGTTGGCACCGCCCTCCCAGGCGAGGACATGGGTGGCGATGCGGTCGAGGAACCAGCGGTCGTGCGCGGTGATGACCGCGCAGCCCGGGAAGTCGAGCAGTGCGTTCTCCAGTGACGCCAGCGTCTCCACATCGAGGTCGTTGGTCGGCTCGTCCAGCAGCAGCAGGTTCCCGCCCTGCTTGAGGGTGAGCGCGAGGTTGAGCCGGTTGCGTTCGCCGCCGGACATCACGCCCACCGGTTTTTGCTGGTCGGCGCCCTTGAAGCCGAAGGCGGCGACGTATGCGCGTGAGGGCATGTCGATGCTGCCGACGTGGATGTGGTCCAGTCCGCCCGAGACCGCTTCCCACACCGCCTTGCCGGGGTCCAGCCCAGCGCGGTTCTGGTCGACGTAGGAGATCTTCACCGTGTCGCCGATCCGCAGTGCGCCTGCGTCGGGCCGCTCCTCGCCGACGATCATCCGGAAAAGGGTCGTCTTGCCGACGCCGTTGGGGCCGAGCACCCCGACCAGGCCGCCGCGCGGCAGCGAGAACGACAGGTCCTCCATCAGCAGCCGGTCGCCGTAGCCCTTGGCGACGTGGTCGGCCTCCAGGACCAGGCTGCCCAGGCGCGGACCGGGCGGGATCTGGATCTCCTCGAAGTCCAGCTTGCGCGTCCTGGCAGCCTCGTTCGCCAGTTCCTCGTAACGCTGCACGCGTGCCTTGGACCTGGCCTGCCGCCCCTTGGTGCCGGAGCGTATCCACGCCAGCTCCTCGGCCAGCCGCTTCTGGCGTTTGGCGTCCTTGCGGCCCTCGACCCGCAGGCGGGCCGCCTTGGCCTGGAGATAGGTGGAGTAGTTGCCTTCGTAGGGGTAGGCGTGGCCGCGGTCGATCTCCAGGATCCACTGGGCGACGTTGTCCAGGAAGTAGCGGTCGTGGGTGACGGCGACGACCGTGCCCGGGTAGTCCGCAAGGTGCTGTTCCAGCCAGGCCACGGATTCGGCGTCCAGGTGGTTGGTGGGCTCGTCCAGCAGGAGCAGGTCGGGCTGGGACAGCAGCAGCCGGCACAGCGCGACGCGGCGCCGCTCACCGCCGGAGAGCTCGCGCACGGGGATGTCGGGCGGAGGGCAGCGCAGGGCGTCCATGGCCTGTTCCAGGCGGGAGTCGAGGTCCCAGGCACCGGCGTGGTCCAGGGCTTCCTGAAGGCTGCCGAGTTCGTCCAGAAGCCGCTGCATCTCGTCGCCCTCGGTCTCGCCGAGGCGGCCGGTCACCTCCTCGTAGCGACGCAGCATGCCGCGGATCTCCGCCACGCCCTGATCGACATTGCCCTGGACGGTGGTGGTGTCGTCGAGCCGTGGCTCCTGCTCCAGGATGCCGACGCTGATCCCGGGCGCTGGGAACGCGTCACCGTTGGTCGGCCGCTCGAGTCCGGCCATGATCCGCAGAACGGTGGACTTGCCCATGCCGTTCGGCCCGACCACGCCGATCTTGGCGCCGGGGAGGAAGGCGAGGGTGACGTCGTCGAGAATGACCTTGTCACCATGGGCCATGCGGGCCTTGCGCATCGTGTACACGTACATCCCGATGCCTCCGTAGCCGGGCCGCCGGACGGCGGCTGGTGTTCCCAGAGGCCATCAGCACGGGACGTGCGGTCGAGGGCGAGCCTCATCGCCCATGTCCATGGTGCGCCGGAGCACTGCCTACTGCCAGACGCCTGCCGTGGCCGATCGCGTCCTGCCCGTCTGCCGCCGTGCAGGCTGCCGAGGCGGAAGCACGTGGCGCAGCGCGCGGCCGGTGTGGCTGTGCTCCACGGTGACCACGTGTTCGGGGGTGCCCTCGGTGACGACCCGCCCGCCGGCCATGCCCCCTTCGGGGCCGAGGTCGATGACCCAGTCCGCGGTCTTGATCACGTCCAGGTTGTGTTCGATGACGACCGCCGTGTTGCCCTTGTCGACCAGGTGGCCGAGCACATCGAGGAGCTTGGCGATGTCGTGGACATGCAGGCCGGTGGTGGGTTCGTCGAGGATGTACAGCGTGTGGCCGGTGAACCGCTTGTGCAGTTCGGCGGCGAGCTTGACGCGTTGGGCCTCGCCGCCCGACAGGGTCGGAGCGGGCTGGCCGAGGCGTACGTAGCCGAGGCCCACGTCGACCAGGGTGCGCAGGTGCCGGTGGATCGACGTACTGGGGTGGAAGAACTCGGCCGCCTGCTCGATCGGCATGTCCAGCACCTCGGCGACGTTCCTGCCCTTGTAGCGCACTTCGAGGGTTTCACGGTTGTAGCGGGTGCCGTGACAGACCTCGCAGGGGACGTAGACGTCGGGCAGGAAGTTCATCTCGATGCGGAGGGTGCCCTCACCCGCGCACGCCTCGCAGCGGCCGCCCTTGACGTTGAAGGAGAACCGTCCGGCCTGCCAGCCGCGGACCTTCGCCTCGGCTGTGGCGGCGAACAGCTTGCGGATGGGGTCCCACACCCCGGTGTAGGTGGCCGGGTTGGAGCGCGGGGTACGGCCGATCGGTGACTGGTCGACGTGGACGACGGCGTCGACCAGATCGGCGCCGAGCAGCCTGCGGTGATGTCCCGGTACGGTGCGGCCGCCGTGCAGGTGACGGGCGAGGGCCGGGTGCAGGATGTCGTTCACGAGCGTGGACTTGCCGGAGCCGGACACGCCGGTGACCGCGATCAGGCAGCCGAGCGGGAAGGACACGTCGATGCCGCACAGGTTGTGCTCCCGGGCGCCGACCACCGTCAGCTGCCGGTCGGGCGAGGCCGGACGGCGTACCGGGGGAACGCGGATCTGCCTGTGCCCGGACAGGTAGGCCCCGGTCAGCGACCGTTCGTCCGCCAGGAGTTGGGGGAGCGGGCCACTGTGGACGACGCGGCCTCCGTGCTCGCCGGCACCGGGGCCGAGGTCGACGATCCAGTCGGCGGCCCGGATCGTGTCCTCGTCGTGCTCGACGACGATCAACGTGTTGTCCAGGTCGCGCAGTCTCAGGAGGGTGTCCAGCAGGCGCTGGTGGTCGCGTGCGTGGAGCCCGATGGTCGGCTCGTCCAGCACGTACAGCATCCCGGTCAGGCCGGAGCCGATCTGTGTGGCCAGCCGGGTGCGCTGCGCCTCCCCGCCCGACAGGGTGGCCGCGGCCCGGTCCAGCGCCAGGTAGTCCAGGCCGACGGAGAGCAGGAAGCCCAATCGCGCCTGAAGCTCCTTCAGGACCCGGCCGACGATCAGGCGCCGGCGGCGGTCCAGCACGAGTCCGGCCAGGAAGTCCGCGCAGTCCCGTACGGACAGGGCCGCCACCTGGGCGATGGACCGCTCGCCCAGCTCGCGGTGTTCGAGGGTGACCGCGAGGATCTCCGGCTTGAGCCGGGTGCCCTGGCAGGCGGGACAGGGGGCCTCCCGCAGGTAGCCCTCGTACCGCTGGCGGCCGTACTCCGAGTCCGAGTCGGCCTCGGCGACGCGGCGTTCCAGGAACGGGATCACACCTTCGTACCGCATCCAGTAGCTGCGCTCCCGGCCGAAGCGGTTGTGGTAGCTGATGTGGACCGGCTCGTCCGTGCCGTACAGCACCACCGCGCGCTGCCCGGCCGACAGCCTTCGCCATGGCGTGTCCAGCGGCAGGTCGCAGGCGAGGGCCACGGACTCCACCAGCCGTCGGAAGTATTCGGTCTGCCGGCCCGCCCACGGCGCGATCGCCCCGTCGGCCAGGGACAGCGTGTCGTCCGGCACCACCAGGTCCTGGTCGACCTCGGTGCGTACGCCCAGTCCGGTGCAGCGCGGGCAGGCCCCGTAGGGCGAGTTGAACGAGAACGTCCGCGGCTCCAGCTCCGTCACCGTCAGCGGATGACCGTTGGGACAGGCCAGGTACTCGCTGAAGATCCGTTCCCGGACCGCCGACCCCTCCGGCTCGTCGAGGAACTCGACGATCACCTGCCCCTCGGCCAGCCGCAGGCCGGTTGCCACCGAATCGGTGAGGCGGCGTGCGACGCCCGGCTTGACGGCCAGCCGGTCGACCACGCACTCGATGCGGTGCCGGCGCTGCTTCGCCAGGGCCGGCGTCTCGGTGAGCCGGTGCACCACGCCGTTGACCCGCACCCGCGAGAAGCCCTGGCCGCGCAGGTTGCCGAACAGTTCGTTGTACTCGCCCTTGCGGCCGCGCACCAAAGGGGCGAGGACCTGGAAGCGGGTGCCGACGGGCAGGGCGAGGACCTGGTCGACGATCTGCTGCGGGGTCCGCCGGTCGACACGCGCGCCGCAGGCGGGGCAGTGCGGGACGCCCGCACGGGCGTACAACAACCGCAGGTGGTCGTACACCTCGGTGATCGTACCTACCGTGGAGCGCGGGTTGCGGGTGGTGGTCTTCTGGTCGATCGACACCGCCGGGGACAGGCCTTCGATGAAGTCCACGTCCGGCCGGTCGAGTTGGCCGAGGAACTGGCGCGCGTACGCGGACAGGGACTCGACGTAGCGCCGCTGCCCCTCCGCGAAGATCGTGTCGAAGGCCAGGCTGGACTTGCCGGAGCCGGACAGGCCGGTGAAGACGATCAGGCTGTCGCGGGGCAGGTCGAGGTCGATGTCGCGCAGGTTGTGCTCCCGCGCCCCGTGGACCACCAGCCGGTCGGGCATTTCCGCCTCCTTGTGCCGATCGCCTCGCCCCTGTGGGTGACCGAGGAGACGCCGCGCACGGCGTGGACCTCGCGCACGTCGGTGCGGCGTCTGCCGGCCAGAGGCCCGAGCAGGGCGACCGGGGCGCCCCTGGCGGTTGGCCGGGGGAGGCCGGAGCTACAGACGATGCGCGGGCCGTTGATCACGACGACGGCTCCGTCCGCGGCGCGGCGGGCGGCGAAGCGTCCCCGCTACGGGTGGCGGGTGCGTTCATTCCACGTCTCCCTGCCTGTCGGCAGGGACCGTCGGCGGCGACGTGAGCCGCGGTTGGCGGTGGGCCCCTCCACCGTCCGTCTCCTGTTCACCGTACGAGCGGTCTTCGCGGACTTCCAGTAGAGGGCCGGCACGGCCCACCGCCGGGACCGCCGATGCCGTGTGCTGGGTCGCCGGGGTTGCCCCCTTCCGGGGCCACCGCCGCGGTCACACGGCTGGATGGGTCGTTCAGCCTCGCGCCGTGCCCTTCACGTATGCCTCGTAGCCCTCGTCCTCCAGCCGGTCGGCGAGTTCGGGACCTCCGGAGTCGGCGATGCGACCGTCGGCGAAGACGTGGACGTGGTCGGGGCGGACGTAGCGCAGGATGCGCGTGTAGTGCGTGATCAGCAGGGTGGCGACCTGTCCCGTGACGCGGACGCGGTTGACGCCCTCGGCGACGACGCGCAGCGCGTCGACGTCCAGACCGGAGTCGGTCTCGTCCAAAATCGCGATCTTCGGCTTGAGCAGTTCGAGCTGGAGGATCTCGTGGCGCTTCTTCTCCCCACCGGAGAAGCCCTCGTTGACGTTGCGCTCGGCGAAGGCGGGATCGATCTGGAGGCGTTCCATCGCCTCGCGCACCTCCTTGAGCCAGGTGCGCAGCCTGGGGGCCTCGCCGCGGACGGCGGTGGCGGCGGAGCGCAGGAAGTTGGACATGGATACGCCGGGGACCTCGACGGGGTACTGCATCGCGAGGAAGATCCCGGCCCGCGCCCGCTCGTCGACCTTCATCGCGAGGACGTCCTCGCCGTCCAGGGTGACGCTGCCGGAGGTGACCAGATATTTCGGGTGCCCGGCGAGCGCGTAGGCGAGGGTGGTCTTGCCGGAGCCGTTGGGGCCCATGATGGCGTGGGTCTCGCCCTGCCGTACGGCCAGGTCGACGCCATGCAGGATCTCGCGAGGCCCGGCGTCGGTGTGGACCGAACAGTGCAGGTCGCGGATGTCGAGGGTGGCCATGGGCACCTCACCTGCCTCACCTTGTTCACAACCTGGAACGGCATGGGCGGCGCGCAGCCCGCTCATCCACCGTGACGCAGCCGCGGCTGTCCGGCTACAGCGAGGGCGGCCGCGTGCCACACGCAGGTGATGCCCGCGGAGGTGCGTGCCTACGACGACTCAACGGGAGGATGTGCGCATGGCGACGGCCGCCCGCCGGGACCGGACTCCAGGGGCGGCCGTGGGAGGCTCCGGGGCGGTGATTGATCGCCCGGAAGCCGGACGGGTCAGACGTGCCCGAAGAACATGCTGCCGGGTGCGTCCGGGTCGTTCGAGAGGAAGTGCTCACGCACCGCGCGGATGAATTCGTAGCGCGAGATCGCACCGTCCCCGTCGACGTCCAGCTTGATGAAGCTGTCCATCGCGTCGGGCGCGTCGCTCTTCCACACGTCCCTCAGGAAGCGGGCGAACTCGTCCTTGCTGATCTCGTTGTCGCCGTCGACGTCGATGACGTCGAAGATCGCATGGCCGCCGCCCTCGGTCACGTTGAGGCGGCTGGTGTCGATGACCGCGAGACGGTTGGCCGTGACGAACTGGTCCTTCGTGAGCCGGTCCCCCTCCACACCCGCGTGACGCAGCAGCTCCAGCCAGTAGATCTGGCAGAAGATCTGGAGTGCCCTGGCCCGGCGGTCGTTCTTGTCGAGCCGGTAGGCCTGGATGTAGCGGTCCGCGAGCTTCTGGTAGTCCGACCAGTCGAGGTAGCCGTCGTGGTTGGCGTCGATGCTGTCGAATTGACGCTCCAGCTTGGTGGTGATGATGTCCTGCACCGTCGTGGTCATGGGCCGAACCCTTTCCGTGATCTTGTCTCGCGGCCTCCTCAGCATGAGGCAGGGTCTCCTGAAGGAACGCGGAACCACGCAGGTCACCACCCGATTTGGTGATCACCCCGGATGCTGGTCAGGGCGCCGACGAGGTCGTACCGGGCTTCTCGGAGCCCGCCGGCCGGTTCCCCGTCGCGGGCCTGGACCTGCTCCAGCGAGTTCTGGCAGCGCTGGTTCCCGGCGGTGAACTCGTCGACGCGGGCGCCGAGGCCGGCGGCGCCGAACCGGTCGAGCGGTCGGCCCCTGTGCTGCGCCGGACGGCGTACTTCAGCGGGTCTGGGCTTGCGGCCGGTCTTCCGGTCAGCACGGTGGTCACCAGCCCGGTGACGCAGTGGGTCGCGCCCCGTGCCGGCGCCGGCTTTTCCTCCCGGCACACCGCGGCGGCAGTGGTCGCAACCGGGCCGGCCATCGGTCCGGTGCCCGGGCTCCCCGGGGGCGTGGCAGTCGGCCTCCGGTGCATCGCCCTGCGTGTGCACCGGCCCCCCGACGTCGTCGGCGGATGGAGGTTCGGTTCAAGTTTCCTCAGGCGGTCCAAGAACAGTCCCTTTGACGGGATCCAGGCCCGCGTCCCACCATGGTGGAAGGCGATGAGGCTCGCCTTCGATCGCGGACGTGCACCGCTGATGGCCTCTACCCGGTACCTGATCCGCAAGGACTGGAGGTCGCCATGATGGAGGTCACCGTGCAGGTGGAAGCGACCGTGGGCTCCCGCGTCGCACCAGACCACGAGCCGGAGCCGACAGCCTGGCAGCCGGCCCACCCTGTACTCGACGGGTTTCCGGTCGGAGAGGGGTTCGTCGGCGACAGCCTGACCCCGGACGGGGAACCGGCCGACGTGCTGGTCCTGATGGAAGAACCGGCGCTGCCGGGCACCGTACGGGCCCGGCCGGTCGCCCTGCTCCACGCCAGCGTGGACGGACAGCCCGTCGACGAAGTCGTCTGCGTGACAGCCCGCGACCCGCGCTTCGAGGAGATCACGGACCTGCCGGGACTGCAGGCCTGGCACTGCGACGACGCGGCTTTGGAGGCCCTGCTGCGACGGCTGGGACACGGCCGCGCCTGGCAGGTCGTCCGCTGCGAGGGAGCAGCCGGCGCCGAGGAGTTCCTGTCGGACGCTCACCACACCTACGAGCGTCTGACCGGCTGCATCGACTGAACCGCATCGGCTGGGCGCGACCCGCTCCCACCGGTGGCGTCGCCGAGGCCGACGAGGAAAAAGGCCCGCCGGACGGACTCACCCCCCACGGGAAAGCCGTCCGGCGGACCGGTCAGGACGTGATCGTGATCAGCGCACGGCGTACGCGTCGGTCACGGTCTGGATGACGGAGTTGCCGTTGGAGTCCGTCAGTTCGGTCTTCAGCGTGACCGTCTTGCCGGACGCGCCCGCGTGGTTCACGGTCGCGGTCCAGCGGCCACCGCTCTGCGAGGTGGTGCCCTCGGTCCAGGTCGCACCGCCGTCGTACGAGTACGAGACCTTGGCGGCGACCAACTCGCCGGGCGTGTAGCCCGCGTGACCGGTGACGCTCAGGCCGATCGTCCGACCGTCCTTCGCCGGAAGGGTCTTGAGCCCGTCCGTGTCCAGGTCGTAGCCCGGGAAGAGCAGCGGAATGCCCTGGGAGTAGGCGTTCTCGTCCCGGTGCGAGCGGAACTTCCAGACCGTCTCGGTGTGGGTGGACCGCTTCCACACGGCTGCGGGCTGCCCGAACTTCATGGTCTCCATGGTGAGTTCGTACGCGGCGTCCTCGGCCGGGACGGTGAAGACACCTGACGGCCATCCGGTCTCGCCGATCACCTTGCCGCCGCTGGTGAGCTTCATGCTGCCGAGGTCCCCGAAGGAGCCCTGGATGCCCATGTGCTCGGTGTCGCCCCAGAAGGCGGGTGCCACGCCGATCGTGTTGTCCTGCCGTTCGGCGGCCAGCTGGAGCTTCCCGTCGGCGTCGCGCGGGGCGGCGGGGGCCGGGATGCCCCGGTACCAGTTCTCCGCCCGCTTCGAGCCGGCGGTGTACGTGCGCGCCTGGTCGGCCATGAGCTCGCCCCAGGGGAAGCTGGAGGAGAGGTAGCGGGTCCAGGCGGTGTCGCCCGCCGAGTAGTACTCGGTGCGCTTGCCGGGGACGGCGACGGAGTCGGTGGCGGCGGAGAACACCCCGCCGTACGGCCGCCCCATGATCATCGTGTCGATGTAGTCCGCCGCGGCGCCCATCGCCTCGTAGGTCGCGGTGACCGTGCCGAGCTTCTTGTCCCGGACCTGGTAGGTGCGGTCCGAGGTGACCGGGCCGGTCTCGGGGAAGGCGAGGCTGTAGACGAACGGGCTGACGGCGGTGGCCTTCCAGTGCAGCGTCACCGGGCCCTTGGCCAGGGCGGCCTTCAGCTGAGCGGCCTCGTCCGCCTCGATGCCGAGCGAGGGCACCGGCGCCTGGCCGAAGCCGACCGACGGCTGCCAGGGGCCCGCGGCGCGGCGGTGGGCGATGACCGCCTTCGCGCCCGCGGCCTTCGCGTCACGTGCCAGGTTGTACAGGTAGCCGTCGTCGCCGGCCTCGACCAGCGCGATCTTCCCGGCGACGCCCGCGGCCTTCAGCTCATCGGGGGTGCCGGTGCCCGCGTCGACCAGCGCGGCCTCGCCCGTTCCGTCGAGGTTGACGGAACCGGTGCTCGCCACCCTCGGGTGCAGTTCGGCACCGCCGACGACCGACAACTGCTCGATCTGCGGGGCGTACGCACGCCAGAGGCTGGCGAACTCGAAGTCACCGTCGCGCGCCTTGCCCTGCACGTCCGCCAGGTAGGTCCGGACGCTCCGGTTGCCGGTGATGGAGCCGGAGTGCAGCCAGGTCCCGTCCCAGGTACGGCCGAAGGACAGGGTCGTGGAGCGGCTCTCGGAGGCGCGGTCCGCCGTCTCCACCTGGAGCCGGTGCGCCTTGCGGGCGTCGAGCACCAGGGTGGTGTCCTTGGCGACGTCGACCTGGGGCCGGGCGAGGTAGCCGACGGACTCGGTCATGCTGCCCGTGGCGTCCGCGACGTCCTGCGTGATGACGAAGCCGGAGACGAAGTACGCGCCGGGGCGCACCTGGTAGACCTGCTCGGCGGCGCCGTCGTTGTAGCGGCGCTCACCGCTGGAGGCATCGGTGCCGATGACGTCCAGCGAGGAGGAGCCCTTGGCGGGCTTGCCGGCGCGGTCGATCATCTTGACGCGCAGGGTGACGGTCTCCGGCTCGACGTACAGGGAGAACGGGGTGGAGACCTTCACACCGCCGGGCCCGGTGGCGAGTACACGCCCGGTGACGTCGCCGTACTGGGCGGCCTTCAGGTTCGCGGCCGGGTCGATGCGCAGCGGGACCTTCACGGTGGCCCCGGCCGGGACGGTGACGGTGTTCGCGTCGAGAGCGGCGACGGGGGAGCGGACCTCGGAGCCGTCGTTGCCGGTGACGCCCTGGACCTTCAGCGACAACTTCACCGGCTTGGTACCGGAGTTGGTGTAGGGGAGGTCGACGGTGGTGCGGTCGCCCTTGTTCTGCGGCCAAGCGAAGGTGCCGGCCTGGACGGCGGGAGCGCCCACGACGGTGGTGTCGATTGCGGCCTTCACGTCGAGACGGCCGGCGCCGGTCTCGCGCACATCGCCGGGGATGTCGCTCTTCGCGGACGACACCAGAGCGGTCTTGACCTGCTGCGCGGTCCAGTCCGGGTGACGCTGTTTCACGAGGGCGGCGGCTCCGGCCACATGCGGGGTGGCCATCGACGTACCGGACATCGACTGGTAGGCGTAGATGCCCCGGCCGCCCGCGGCCGCGGCGGAGATATTGACGCCGGGGGCGGCGATCTCCGGCTTGAGGGTGTGTGCGCCGACCACGGGCCCGAGGCTGGAGAACCAGGCGGTGGAGTCGTCGCGGTCGACGGCGCCGACGGTGAGCACGCTCGGGGCGCAGCCGGGCGAGGAGACGGTGTTGAGCGTCGGGCCCGAATTGCCTGCCGCGACGACGAAGAGCGTGTCCTTGCTCCGGGCGAGTTTCTCGGCGGCGACGCTCATCGGGTCGGTGCAGTCGGTCGGCTCCGGGCTGCCGAGGCTCATGGAGACGACGTCGGCCTTCTGGTCGACGGCCCACTGCATTCCGGCGATGATCCAGGATTCGGCGCCGTAGCCGCTGTCGTTGAGGACCTTGCCGTTGAGCAGATCGGCGTCGGGGGCGACACCCTTCTTCTTGCCGTCGCTCGCGGCACCGGAGCCGCCGACGGTGGAGATGGTGTGGGTGCCATGGCCCTGCCGGTCGTCGGTGCCGCTGGAGTCGGTGAAGTTCTCCGAGGCGGTGATCCGGCCCTTGAGGTCAGGGTGTTCCGCGTCGGCGCCGGTGTCGAGGACGGCGACCTTGGTGCCCTTGCCCGTGTATCCGGCGGCCCAGGCGAGGTCGGCGCCGATCTGCTTGGTGGACTGGTCGAGGGTGGCCTGGACCTTGCGGTCGAGCCAGATCTTCTTCAGACCGGAGGCGGAACGGGAACGGGTGTTGGTGATGTCCGCCCAGAAGTCGGCGGTCTTCGCCTTGTCCGTCTTCAGCGCGACGCCGTCGATGGCGTCCAGTTCGGGGCCGCGCTTCGCGCCGCGCGGCGTGGCGGGCGCGGTGCGGCCCGCGGCGTCGCCGTAGACGGCGATCAGCGGCAGCGCGGTGGTGTGCGCGTCGTCGTAGCCCTGCCGGATGAGTCCCGTGACATTGAAGAGTTCCTCGTCGACCTTGCCCGCGGCCAGCGCCCGAGCGGCGGTGTCGGGGTAGACGTAGAGGTCCTTGCCGGACTGACGGGTCTGCAGGAGGGGCACGGAGCCGTCCTCGCGGGGCAGTGCGGTGACCGACGCGGCCCCCGAACCGTCCGTGCGTACCAGGACCTTGTCGCCGGTGACCAGGGTGACGGTGACCGGTGTGCCTGCCTTGACAGCGGTCGTGCTGCCGGTCAGTGGTCTCTTCGCGGCCGGGTCGTCCTGCGGCGCAGCCGCGGACGGTGCGATCGCGGTGACGGCCAGGACGGCGGCGGTGGCCGCCCCCAGCGCCGTGCGCGATATCGGATGCATCGCTCTCCCTAAGTAAAACCGGTTAACTCTTAACCAACAGCGGCATTCCGGAAGTTGTCGGGACCGCCGTGGCGCCACATTGGCAGAGCGACGGGCGATGCAGGGATGATGACCACGGCGGGTTTACGCCGTGGCCGCTTTTCGCCGCGGCCGGAGACCGAGGACACTGACGACGTGCGGAGTCAGGACTTCCGGGAGGGGAGCGAGGGATGCTGGGAGCCATAGGTCTCGACGAGATACAGGAGTCGGTGTACCGCGCCCTCGTGGCGGTGGGCGCCGCGGAGGTCTCCGATCTCGCCCACCGGCTGGCACTCCCCGAGCCGGACACCGAACGGGCCCTGCGCCGGCTGGAACAGACCGGTCTGGCCGCCCAGTCCTCGTCCCGCGTCGACCGCTGGGTGGCGGCGCTGCCCGCGGTGGCGCTGGGAGCCCTGCTGACCCAGCAGCGCCATGAACTGGAGCAGGCCGAACTGGCGGCGGCGATGCTCGCCGAGGAGTACCGGGCGGAGGCGACCGATTCCGCCGTGCACGACCTGGTCGAGGTGGTGACGGGCGCGAGCGCGGTGGCGCACCGCTTCTTCCAGCTGCAACTGGGGGCGACCAGCGAGGTGTGCGCCCTGGTCACCGGGAAGCCGGTCGCGGTGAGCGGGATGGAGAACGAGGCCGAGGAGCGGGCCGCCACGCGTGGGGTGTCGTACCGGGTGGTGGTGGAGCGCGAGGTGCTCTCACTGCCGTCCGGGATCATGGAGTTGTCGGCGGCGCTGAGCCGTGACGAGCAGTGCCGGGTCGTCGACCGGGTGCCCACCAAGCTGGTCGTCGCCGACGGGGCCCTGGCGATGGTGCCTCTGACCGGCCGGGGCGCGGAGCCCGCGGCCCTGGTCGTCCACGCCTCCGGACTGCTGGAGTCCCTGATGGGTCTGTTCGAGGCGGTGTGGCGGGAGGCGATGCCGATCCGGCTCGGCGGGAGCGGCCGGCCGGAGGAGGAGGAGTCCAACAGGCCGGACGCCATGGACCTGGAGGTCCTGTCGCTGCTGCTTGCCGGGCTGACGGACGCGAGCGTGGCGAAGCAGTTGGACCTGGGTCTGCGGACCGTGCAGCGGCGGGTGAAGGGCCTGATGGAACTGACCGGAGTGTCGACCCGGCTCCAACTGGGCTGGCACGCGTACGAACGGGGCTGGGTGGCCCGGGAGCCCCAACTCTGACCTTCGGCCGCCTGGGAAGCCACGCGAGTGCGGCTGGGCGCGGGCCATGGCTCGGGTGCTGCTTTCTGATCACGTGTCGTCGCCCAGTACCTGTGGCGTGCTTGGCCGGCGGCACGGCAGTCAGGCGCGTTCAAACAGCGCGATCGAAATGATCCACGTATGATGATGCGCGCCGAGGCCCGGCGAAACAGACGCCGCACTCCTCAAGGTCCACCGGTGAGGCCTGACAGAACCTCGAGACCCACGAACAACACCGGAGGAACCGCGATGACCGGCTCTCGACTGGCCAGAGCACTTGTGGCCGTCCTCTCCTTCACCGCCCTGGCGCTGCTCAGCCTCTATGCGGTGGGGATGACGGCTGCGGGCTCCACCCTGGGAAGCACCGCCCGGACAGCCGTCGGCGGGCTCCTCGCCGCCGCAACCCTGGGCTTGCTCAGATACCTGACCGGCCTCGCTCGTGCCGACCGTCGGAGCAGTGACGGCAGTTGAACTGACGCAGCTTGCGGGAGTGCGGCGGGCCGCGTGGCCGAACGGCCGGCCGGAACACCCGATGCTTGGCTGCCGACAAGAACCCCTCCCGGGCCCCGCCGCTCCACAAGTGGACCAGACCCTCGATCTCGGCACCGGCACCGGCGCCGCTGCCGTAGTCGTCGTCCGGCTCCGGTCGTGATCGGAGGCTCTTGCCCACCCAGCCCCGCAACAGCCCCTCCCGCTCGGCCCCTTGAGGCGACCCCCCTCCCATGCACGGCCCCATTCCGACATCGCCGTGAGTGTCGTGGCCATCGTCGCGACGCCCTCCGTGAGGCGGGCCAGGAGGGCGCGGGAGAGGCCGACCTCGGTCTGGGGGTAGCCGACGGCCGCAGCGACGTAGGTCGCCAACTCGTGTAGGACGGTCCCCTGCCCGGCCAGGTCACCGTCTCCGTGCTGGCCACCGCCTACCGGCCTCGGTGACGTGGAGACTCAAAACCGGATCGTGCCGGTGTTTCTGCCGTGCCATCCTCAAATATTTCGCCGCGCCTGAACATTTCGGTAAGTGCCGGACAGGCGGCCATAGATGCGGCATCGCGATCGAGGTGTAACGCGACCGCGTCGGGAAGACGCAGAAGAAAAGAGAAGCGGGCGGCACCCCGGACTGAATTTCAATGCTCCGGGCGACCGCGCCAACACACCACCTCCCCAGATCGGAATTTCTTGTGAGCAACACAGATCCGGCTTCCGGATACCCCGCGTACCACGGGCCCACAAGCCCGGACGGCCCCGTGCGCCGTCAGGCGGCTGGACGGCGCGCGGCGCTGACGGTCTGCACGATCGCCGACATCGCGGCAGGTCTGCTGGTCCTGTGGATCCTGTTGTTCCTGCTCGACGCGAACCAGGCGAATGTATTCGTCAAGTTCGTGCAGGGAACGGCGGACTGGCTGGCCTGGTGGTCGCAGGACATCTTCACAATGGACACGGAAAGCCTACGCGTCGTCCTTAATTATGGTCTTCCCGCAGTGATGTATTTGCTGATCGGGCACGGAATCGCAGCCCGGCTCAACCGGGCCTGAAAGCGCAGGGATCGACTGTGACCCCCAGCCCCACTGAACAGATCCAACTGCTGATCTACGACGATCTGATACGCGAACGTGGTGACGTCGTCGCGGAGGCTCAACTGGCAGCAGAACACACGCAGCATCAGGCGATGGAACTGCTCGGCAGACAGGACGCGCCCTCGTCGACCTATCACCGGTAGTTGATTCTGGACAGGTCGCCAGGTCGCCAGGTCGCCAGGTCGCCAGGTCGCCAGGTCGCCAGGTCTCCGGGTCAGGAGGTGCGGCCGGCGGCGTCCTGGGAGTGAGCCACGACCACGACCACGGTTCCAGGAACGTCCGCGAGACGACGTCCTCGGCCGTCGCCCAGCCCCCGGTCTCGCGTACCGCATGCTGCGGGCACGGACCGGCGACACAAGCGAAACCGCCTGACAAGCGACTCCTGGCGCTGGTGGGCAGCGCCAGGAGTCGCGTTCTTCGCGCGGTGGTCAGGGTGAGGAGGAGCCGCCGGTCCGCACCCCACGGGTCACAGGTACTTCTTCAACTCTCGCCGTGCCAGCGACCGCTGGTGGACCTCGTCCGGCCCGTCGGCGATCATCAGCGTGCGCGCGCCCGCGTACAGCTCGGCGAGCGGGAGGTCCTGGCTGAAGCCGCCCGCGCCGTGCAGCTGGATCGCCCGGTCGAGGATGCCGACCACGGCGCGGGGTGTGGCGATCTTGATGGCCTGGATCTCGGTGTGCGCCCCCTTGTTGCCGACGGTGTCCATCAGCCAGGCCGTCTTCAGCACCAGCAGCCGCAGCTGCTCGACGGTGACCCGCGCGTCCGCGATCCAGTTGTGGACCACGCCCTGCTGGGCCAGCGCCTTGCCGAAGGCGGTGCGGGAGACGGCTCGCCGGCACATCAGCTCGATCGCCCGCTCGGCCATGCCGATCAGCCGCATGCAGTGGTGGATGCGCCCCGGTCCGAGCCGGGCCTGGGCGATGGCGAAGCCGCTTCCCTCCTCGCCGATCAGGTGGGAGGCGGGCACGCGCGCATGGTCGAAGACCACCTCGGCGTGGCCGCCGTGGGAGTGGTCCTCGTACCCGAAGACCCGCATCGCGCGCCGGACGGTGACGCCGGGCGTGTCGCGCGGCACGAGCACCATGGACTGCTGGCGGCGGATGTCCGGGCAGTCCGGGTCGGTCTTGCCCATCACGATGAAGATCTTGCAGTCCGGGTTCATCGCACCGGAGATGTACCACTTGCGCCCGGTGACGACGTACTTGTCCGAACCGTCGGAGGCGCGCTCGATGCGCGTGGTGACGTTGGTGGCGTCCGAGGAGGCCACCTCCGGCTCCGTCATCGCGAACGCCGAACGGATCTCGCCCGCGAGCAGCGGCTGGAGCCACTGCTTCTTCTGCCACTCGTCGCCGAACTGCGCGAGCACCTCCATGTTGCCCGTGTCGGGCGCCGCGCAGTTCAGCGCGGTGGGTGCCAGGTGCGGGGAGCGGCCGGTGATCTCGGCGAGCGGGGCGTACTGGAGGTTGGTCAGCCCGGCGCCGTACTCGGCGTCCGGCAGGAAGAGGTTCCACAGGCCCTGCCTGCGCGCCTCCGCCTTGAGTTCCTCCACCACCGCCGGGGTGTCCCACGGGGAGGACAGCGCGGCCCGCTGCTCCTCGGCCACCGCTTCGGCCGGGTACACGTACTCGTCCATGAAGGCCAGGAGCCTGGCGCGCAGCTCCTCGGTGCGCGCGTCGAACGCGAAGTCCATGTCCGGTCAGCCTTCCTGAAGAGTCGTCAGTCCGTGGTCGATGAAGACGGGGACGAGGTCGCCGATGCGGTCGAAGCCTCGCCCGACCGTCTGGCCGAGCGTGTACCGGTAGTGGATGCCCTCCAGGATCACGGCGAGCTTGAACCAGGCGAACGCCGTGTACCAGGACACGGCCGAGACGTCCCGCCCCGAGCGCGCGGCGTACCGCTCGACCAGCTCCGCCGCGGACGGGTGCCCCGGGGCCTGGGCGGTGGTGGACACCGGTGAGTCGGGCATGCCCAGCGGCGTGCTGTACATCACCAGCAGGCCCAGGTCGGTCAGCGGGTCGCCGAGGGTGGACATCTCCCAGTCGAGGACCGCCGTGATCCGGTCGTCCGGTCCGAGCAGCACGTTGTCGAGGCGGTAGTCGCCGTGCACGACGGCCGGGGCGGGGGAGACGGGCAGCGCGCGCCCGAGCGCCGCGTGCAGCTCGTCGACGCCGGCCAGTTCGCGGTTGCGGGAGGCCGCCAGCTGCTTGCCCCAGCGCCGCAGCTGCCGGTCCAGGAAGCCCTCGGGGCGGCCGAAGCCATCGAGGCCCACTTCGGCCGGATCCACCGCGTGCAGCTCGACGAGGGTGTCCACCAGCGACAGCACCGCGTTCCGGGTGCGCTCCTCGCCCAGCGGGGCGAGCTGGTCCGCGGTGCGGTACGGGGTGCCCTCGACGAACTCCATCACGTAGAACGGCGCGCCGAGCACGTCCTCGTCCTCGCACAGCAGCACCGGGCGAGGCACCGGCACCTCCGTCGGGTGCAGGGCGCTGATCACCCGGTGCTCGCGTCCCATGTCGTGCGCGGTGGCCAGGACGTGGCCCAGCGGGGGGCGCCGCACGACCCACCGCGAGGTGCCGTCCGAGACCGCGTACGTGAGGTTCGACCGTCCGCCCTCGATCAGCCGGCCGGTCAGAGGGCCCCGCACCAGACCTGGCCGCTCCCGGTCGAGCAGTCCGCGCAGCCGGTCGAGATCGAGTCCGGGCGGGTGGTCGGGGCTCATCGTTGCTCCTGGGAGACGAGACGACATCACGTGACCGACCATCATGCCGACTGGTCGGTATGTCGTCCAGTGCCTGTATGCCGAAGTGACCCGTGTCTCGGTCGCCAGTCCTTGGAGAACTCCTGAAGACCAGGCGGCGTTACGTGGCCGTGGCCGTGGCCGCGGTCGCCCGCCGCTCCGCCTCGCCGGACCTCAGCGGCCCCGGAGCGGACGAGGCCGGGACTCGTCCGCCTCGGTGGCCGAGGCGATCAACTGGTCGACCAGGGCGATCAGAACGTCCCGGCACGACTCGCGGTCACGCGCGTCGCACAGCAGTACCTGGGCGTGTGCGGGCAGCGCCAGGGACTCCCGGATCTCGTCCGGCGGGTAGGGGTGCCGGCCATGGAAGCCGTTGACACCGACGACGAAGGGGATGCCCCGGTTCTCGAAGAAGTCGATGGCGGCGAAGCTGGTCTCCGGCCGGCGGACGTCGATCAGGACGACGGCGCCGAGCGCGCCCACGGCCAGGTCGTTCCACATGAACCAGAACCGCTGCTGACCGGGTGTGCCGAAGAGATACAGCACGAGATCCGAGCTGACCGTGATCCGGCCGAAGTCCAGGGCCACGGTGGTGGCTTGCTTGTGCTCGATGCCGTCGAGGTCGTCGACGTCCAGGCCCGCGGCGGTCAGCGGTTCCTCGGTGCGCAGCGGGGCGATCTCGCTGACCGACCCGACCATGGTGGTCTTGCCGACCCCGAAACCCCCGGCGATCAGGATCTTCGCTGTGTCGGGGACCGATGACGACCGGGCGGTGGTGTCAGAGCCGGCCAAGGCCGTCCCTCACTTTCTGCAGAAGGTCCAGGTCCGGGGTGCGGGAGACCGGGGACGGCCCGTTGACGGTGATCCGGCCGGCCTCCAGCAGATCGCAGAGCATGATCACCACCACGCTCACCGGAAGATCGAGATGGGCGGCGAGCTCTGCCACGGTGATCGGCTCCGCGCACCGCTTCAGGATCCGAGCGTGTTCGGGCTGGAGCCGGACGGCTCGCTCGGGCGGCGGATCCACTGCCGTCACCATCGTGATGAGGGTGAAGTCGGCGCGGCTGGGACGGGTCCGTCCACCGGTCAGGGTGAACGGCCGAACGAGCCGGCCCGCCGCGTCGCCTCCGTTCACCTCACTCGCCGTTGCCGGACGCGTCGGCACCCGGACGCGGGGCCGCGCTCAGGTGCTCGCCGATCTTCTTCACCAGCATGTTCATCTGGTACGCCACCACACCGACGTCGGCGCCGGGGCCGGTGAGAACGACGAGATGGGCGCCCGGTCCGGCCGAGGTGAGAATCAGATAGGTGTGGGCCAGTTCGATGAGCGCCTGCCGCACCGGGCCGCCGCCGAAGTCCATGCTGACGCCCTTGCTGAGGCTCATCAGGCCGGACGCGGTCGCCGCCAGCCGCTCGGCGTCGTCACGCGGGAATCCAGTGGACTTGCTGACGACCAGTCCGTCCTCGGAGAGCACGACGGCGTGGTTGACGTCGGCGACCCGTTCCACGAGACCGGTCAGCAGCTGGTCGAGCTGGGTGTGCGTGGCGGGGGTGGGGCGTGTCATATGGCTGTCCTTCATGTGCGGTCGGCGGGCGAAGTCGAGGGTGGATGTCCCCCCGGCTCGAACACGGTCGAGGCCTTGGGGGTGGCGGTGCCTGCGGCGGGAACGCGCGCATCGGAGCTGTCCGCATCGGAGCTGTCCGGTCCGGAGCTGTCCGGTGCAGAGCCGTCCGGTCCGGAGCAGTCCGGTGCGGCGGCCTCCTCCGGGTCGTCGGCCCTTTCCTGGGTGTCGTCGTGCCGGGCCTCACGTGTGCCGCGCTGGAAGCCGGCCAGTGAGGAGGCGGCGCGTTCGGCGGTGAAGTCGTCGAGGGGGTCGTCCTCGACGACGGGCACGGCCTCTCCGCGCAGCTCGGCGGCCAGACTGGTCTGCGGCACCCGGCGCGGCAGCGGGGAGAGCCCCGGCTCACGTGTCCGTTCCGCCCCGCGTCCGCTGTCACCCGCACGGGAGGCGTTCTGCCCCGCGGACGGCTTCCTCCGCCGGGCGTTGACGGCGGGGGCCGGGCCCTCCCCGGTCCGTTCCGGACGCCCTGGTCCGGGCATCCGCACGGTCTCGGACGGCTGTGGCCGCGTCTGCGGGGAGCCGGCCGCCTCGGGCACCACGATGTCGTGCGGGACGAGCACGATCGCGGTGGTCCCGCCGTAAGGCGAGGAGCGCAGGGTGACGGTGATGCCGTGCCGGGTGGCCAGGCGGGCGATCACGAACATACCGAGCCGCAGGTCGTCGGCGAGCGCCACCACGTCGAACTGCGGGGACACGGCCAAATGAGCGTTGAGCTGGGCGTAGTCCTCCTCGGACATACCGAGGCCGCGGTCCTCGACCTCGATGACGAGGCCCTTGGCCACCATCGCGGCCCGCACTCCGACGGGGCTCGGGGCGGCGGAGTACGCGGTCGCGTTGTCGATGAGCTCGGCCAGCAGATGGATGACGTCGGCCACCGCGGGCGGGGCGAGGTACACCTCCTCGTCGGTGTGCACCTCCACCCTCTGGTACTCGGCGACCTCGCCGACGGCGCCGCGCAGGATGTCGATCAGCGCGACCGGCTCGGTCCAGCTGCGCCGGGGCTGCTCGCCGCTGATGATGACGAGGTTCTCCTCGTAGCGGCGCAACTGGCTCGCCGTGGAGTCCAGTTCGTACAGGCCCTGGAGGACCTCCGGGTCCTGGTGCCGCCGTTCCAGCGCGTCGAGCTTGCTGAGCTGAAGGTTGATCAGGTTCTGGCTCTGCCGGGCGATCCCGAGGATCACCTTCTGGAAACCGCGCCGGGTGTCGGCGAGTTCGACCGCGGTGTGCACGGCCGTACGCTGCGCGGTGTTGAATGCCTGGGCGACCTGGCCGAGTTCGTCGGTGCCGTAGTCCAGCGGCGGCGTCGCGGAGTCCACGTCCACCTTCTCGCCCCGGTCCAGCCGGGCCACCACGTCGGGCAGCCGCTCCTCCGCCAGGCGGAGCGTGGCGATCCTCAGCCCCAGCAGCCGCCGGGACAGGGACCGGGTGATCCGCCAGGACATGCCGACGCACAGGACCAGGGCGGCCAGGCCTGCCGCGCTCAGGACGGCGGACTTCAGCAGCAGCCCGTGCGCTCGGTCGGCACTGCGGTCGAGCAGCGAGGCCGTCTGCTGCCGGATCAGCATCGAGTACTGGACGGACAGCTTGTCGACCGCGGCGCCCCATCTCGCCCGCGCGTCAGGCAGCGCGAACCCGTGCGCGCCGGTGGCCTTGCCCCGGGCCGAGAGCACCTGGTCCTCGACGGCTTCCAGCGTCCGCCACTCCGCCGACTGCAGGATCCGTTCGGTCTGCGTCTTCGTGCTGCCCTGGAGCGAGGGGACGATCTGGTCCTCGACGAGCCAGCGTCGGGTGTGCACCAGTTGGGCGAACCTGTCCCACGCCTCCTGGTCCATGCGTTTGGACGACCACGCCAGGGTGAGCTGCGCGTCCTCCTGGGAGACCAGCTCCGCGGCGTGCTCCAACGCCACGAGCGGCCCGGCCTGGGAGGTGAGGTCGCCGTCGTCGACCTGTGAGAGCTCCTGGAAGGCATGGATCTGGTCGTCGATGATCGCGGTGTACTGGTCCAGGGCCTGTTCACCGGTGATGTCCGTCGGTTTGTCCACCTGGCCCCGGTAGTACTCCAGGCTGCCCACCGACGCGACGACCGAGTACATCCGGTTCTTGATGCGGGCGGGGGCCTGCCTGATCGAGTCGGCCTGGCCGACCAGCTCGGCGACCGCCTTGTCCGTGGTCACGCGCTGCGCGTCCAGAGCGGCCCGGGAGCCGTGCGGGGACGCCAGCCACGCCGCCGACAGCCCGCGCTCCTGCTGGAGGGCGAGCGCCGCGTCGGTGCCCATGGCGCCGGTCGACCTGCTCAGCGCTGTCTGTGAGCGCAGCCGGAGGCCCTCGGAGAACATCTGGGTCGTGGTCACACCCCACATGGCGGCGAGCGCGACGGTGGGGACCAGGGCCAGGAGGACCAGTGAGAGCCGTATCGAACCGAGACGGCGCCGGGAACCTGTCGGCGGTGTCTGTGGAGACATCATCGTCCTAGAGCGATCTGCGGGAAGACGGGAAAGAGGGGAACGAGTGGGCGGGGTGACGGCGCGTCCGGTACGGGCCGGGAGACGCGGGCGACGCCCGTCCGCGCAGGTGACGGGCGGACGGAGAAGGACCGTGTCGTCATGTCACCGGCGCCCCGTATACGGCATGTTCTCAGCGCGTGCCGTCGGCGGCCAGCTTGGCCACCGACGCGACGTTCGTCTTGGTCACGAAGGCGGGACCGGTGAGCACCGGAGCGACACCGCCACCGCTGACATTGCCGTTGGACCTGTAGAGCCAGAGCGCGTCTACGGCGAGATAGCCCTGGAGGTAGGGCTGCTGGTCCACCGCGAACTGCACATCTCCGTCCTGAACCGCCTTGACCAGTTCCTTGTTCAGGTCGAAGGTGGCGATGTGCGCCCTGCTGCCCGCCTTGTGCACGGACTTGACCGCGGCCAGCGCGAACTGCGCTCCGTTGGTGACGACTTCGTCGATGTCGCGGTCCAAGCGCAGCCGGGCCGCGACCGACTCGGTCAGGGCGTCCATGTCGGTGCCGTCGCTGTAGAGCATGTCGGTCCTGCCGCCGAAGGCCTTCTTCACACCGGCGCAGCGTGCCTCCAGCGCGATGTTGCCCCGCTCGTGGATGACGCACAGGGCGTGCTTGGCCCCCAGGTCCTCCAGCTTGTCCCCGACGGCCCGGCCGGCGACGCTCTCGTCCTGGCCGAAGTACTGCAGCACACCGCTGGAACGCCAGGACCCGATACCGGAGTTGAGCCCGACCACGGGTATGCCCGCCGCCTTGGCCTCCGCGATCGGCCCCTTCATCGCATCCGGCTTGGCCAGCGTCAGCGCGATGCCGTCGACCCCCTCCCGGATCGCGTCCCGCACCAACTTCGCCTGCCCGGCGGCATCGGCGTCGCTCGCGTAGGTCAGCTCGACGCCGTCCTTGGCCGCCGCCACCTCGGCGCCCCTGCGGACCAGTTGCCAGAAGGCGTCTCCCTCGGCCCCATGGGTGACCAGGGCGACCTTGAGCCCGGACCCACCGGATGCCCGCGCGCCCGATCCGGACCGCGCGTCTTCGGAGCCGGAGCAGCCGGAAATGAGCAGGCAGACGGCGACAGCGGCCGTCAGCGCGGTGCCGGAGGCGGATCTGCGGTACTTGGGCGAAGGAGGAGTCTTCATGAGGGTGCGGCACCTCACTGTGCAGCCGAGCATGTAGCAAACGGGGGGGGGAGGGACTGGGGCGGAGGGCCGACGGACGTACGACCGGGCGGGTGGCTCTCGTTGAGCCGGAGCCAACCGCGTGTGACGCCCGGTAGTCAAGTGATCGGCGACCTGCCGTGGCTTGTTGCTGCCGCATTGTGATCATCCGCCTTTTGCGGCGGCACGATTGAGGCCCGGTACGTTCCGCACGCCGGGCCCCTGCGCGTGAGCGGCCATCCGGCGAGGTGAGCGCGCTGGGGCGAGGAGGGCGACGGAGGAACCGGAGTCCGGCGGGACCCGGTTGTCCTTGCCGGTCCTTCTGTGGCGCGCCTGTAGTTCCCGCACCTACCCGGCGCAGACGCCGGTTCCGCCGCTCGACACCACCGCCGAGGACGCCGTCGACCCGGCTCTGACCGACCCGTACGAGCTCGAAGCGGCGATGCGCCAGTGCCACGCGCCCGCGCCGGCTGCGGGCCGTCACCGGGCCAGGCCCGTCACCGGTCGGAGAGTTCCGCGAGCCTGCGGGCGAGCATGGCTCGTTCTGGTTCGTTGCCGACGAGGTCGAGGGCGGCCCGGTAGGCGGCGGCCGCCTCGGTGGTGCGGCCCAGCCTTCTCAGCAGGTCGGCCCGCGCCGCGGGAAGCAGGTGGTAGCCCCGCAGTTCCTCGGCCTCGGTCAGGGCGTCCAGCAGGGCAAGCCCCGCCTCGGGGCCGTCGCGCATGGCGACGGCGACGGCCCGGTTCAGCGCGACCAGCGGGAATGGCTCGATCTGAAGCAGCACGTCGTAGAGCGCGACGATCTGCGGCCAGTCGGTCGTCTCGAAGCCGGTCGCCTCGTCGTGCAGTGCCGCGATCGCCGCTTGCACCGCGTACGCTCCCACACCGGGACCCGTCAGGGCCGGTACGACGAGCCGTCGCCCCTCGTCGATCAGGCCGGCGTCCCACAGAGCGCGGTCCTGGTCTTCGAGCAGCACCTGGCCTCCCGCGGCGTCGGTCCTGGCCGCGCGCCGCGCGTCGGTGAGGAGGAGCAGCGCGAGCAGCCCCGTCACCTCTCGTTCTCCGGGAAGCAGCCGGTGCAGGATACGGGCGAGCCGGATGGCCTCCTCGGCCAGATCGGGGCGGACGAGGTCGTCGCCGGAGCTGGCGGCGTACCCCTCGGTGAAGACGAGGTAGACGACCCGGAGCACGCTGGGCAGCCGCGCGGGCAGTTCGGCCGGCCCCGGGACGCGGAACGGGATGCGCGCACTGCGGATCTTGCGTTTCGCGCGCACGATGCGCTGGGCCATCGTCGCGGTGGGCACCAGGAATGCCCGGGCGACCTCGGGTGTGGTCAGGCCGGCCAGAAAGCGCAGCGTCAGCGCGGTCTGTGCCTCCGGAGAGAGCGCGGGGTGGCAGCAGGTGAAGAACAGTTGCAGCCGCTCGTCGGGGATGTCGTCGAAGCCGGGCTCGGCGGGGACCACGGCGGCGGCCCGGTCGCTCTCCACCTGGAGCACCGCCAGCCGCTCCGCGTACGCGCGGTCGCGCCGGATCCGGTCGATGGCCTTGCGGCGTGCCGTGGTGAGCAACCAGGCCAGTGGCTTGTCCGGCACTCCGTCGACCGGCCACCGCTCCAACGCGGCCTCGATCGCGTCGGAGGCGGTCTCCTCGGCAAGATCGAGATCTCCGAACCGTGCCGCGAGCAGGGCGAGCAGCCGGCTCCGGTCCTCGCGGAACACCGCCTCCACGGAGCGGGCCGCTCGCCGTTCGTTCACGAGTGATCCGGCTCCCAGACCGTGCGGACCTCGACGGTGCCGTACCGGGCCCCGGGGCACCGGGCCGCCCAGTCGAGCGCCGCGTCGAGGTCGGGAACATCGATCAGGTAGTAGCCGCCGACGATCTCCCGGGTCTCGGCGAACGGCCCGTCGGTCACGACGCGCTCCCCATTCACGCGGACGCGTACGGTGGTCGCGTTCGAGACGTCAAGGGCGTTGCCGTCCAGCTTGACGCCGGCGTCGGAGACGGCCTTCTCGAACGCCATGAACTCTTCCACGGTCGGTCCCTCGGCCGGTCGCTCTTCGGTGGAGTCGGGCGACAGGGTGTTGATCAGCAGCAGGTACTTCACGGGGCGCTCCTCGTGCCTGGGGTTGGTTGCGCGGATATGCGGATATGACGAATGGCCGCGGGGAGAATCGACAGGACGACCGGAGAAATCTTGTCAGGGCGCCCCAGGCCCTGCCTCGTGACCGGGCGCGCTCTTCGGGCACCGTGGCCGAAGCGCACGCCCGGTCACGCCGAGATCAGTGCGCACCGCCCGCGCGGGGGGCCGTCAGGTGCCGACGACGACGCCGTTGCTGATCACCGCGCTCGGCGTCCTCATTGCTGTGATGTCCTCCAGCGGATTGCCGGCGAGCAGCACCGCGTCCCCACGGAAGCCCTGCGCCAGCCGCCCGGCGCTGCCGCTCAGTCCGGTCAGCCGCGCCGCCGCCGTCGTGGCGGTGCGGATGGCGTCCAGGGCCGGCAGGCCGGCCTGGTGCATCAGCACCACCTCGCCGCCGATCGGATCGATCTGCCCCCCGGCGGAGTCGGTGCCCGCCGCCAGCGGAACGCCCATGTCGTGTGCCGCGCGCACGGCTTGCCGCAGTACGGGGAGGAACTCGCGCCCACGCGCGGCGAGTACGGGGTCGTCGGATTCGGCCAGCCCGGCGATGGCGGTCAGGGTGGGCGTGAAGTACGTACCGCGGCGCCGCATTTCGTGCAGCGTGTCCTCGGCGACGAAGACCCCGTGCTCCAGACTGCGGATGCCCGCCAGGACGGCGTCCCGGCAGCCTTGTTCGCTGTAGCTGTGGCAGAGGACGCCGGCGCCGCGGCGCCGCGCCGCCGCCACTACCGTGGCGAGTTGGTCGCGGTTGTACACCTGGCGCAGCGGGTCCTGGTCCGGCAGGCCCGCACGGTCGTTGACCCGCGTCTTGATGACGTCCGCGCCCCGGTTCAGGTTCACGTCGACCACCCGGCGCAGCGCCTCGGACGAGCGGACGCCGTCCTTGAGGCGGGCCACCGGGGCGAGGTCGGGGTCGGCCAGGATCGTGTCGCCGAGGTCGGGGGTGACGAAGATGCCGGCGGCCCGCGTCCGCGGTGCCCGGTCCGGGGCCCACCGGGCCAGTTCGCGTACGGCGATGTCCTGGTAGAAGGTGGTGGATCCGCTGCGCACGCTGGTCGCCCCCTGACGCAGGGCCGTTCCGGCCTCGGTGAGGGAGTTGATGTGGATGTGCGCGTCGACCAGGCCGGGGAGCACCCATCGGCCGTGGGCGTCGACCACGCTCACGCCCGCTCGCAGCGCCGCGCGGGCACGCCGGGTGGTGTCCCGGCTGCCCGCGGCCCGCACGGTGCCGTCCACGATGACGACCACGGAGTCGGCGGTCACCTCCCCGGTCAGCGGATCGAGGAGGGTGCCGCCGTCGATGACGAGGGTGCCTCCGGACGGCGCCGGGCCGGTGCCGGGCGCCTTCCGATCCGGCGCGGGCGTACGGTCGGCCGCCTCGGCGGTGCCGGCGAGCAGGGATCCGCCGGCCAGTGCCATGGCGGTGGCGAGGACGCCGCGCCGGGCGACGTGTGAGGGCGGCGGCTGGTGGTGGTCCAGACACATGGTGATGGCCTCTCAGTGCTGGGGACGGGGGGAGGCGGGATGTGGGGAAGGGGGGGAGCCGGCCGCGCGACGGCGGGGCTTCCAGCCGGGTCGGGGAACCGCGTCCAGGAGGGCTTTGGTGTACTCCTCCTGCGGGGCGCGCAGCAGTTGCCGGGTCGGCCCGCGCTCGACCACGCGGCCGGCGGACATCACGATCGCCGTGTCGCTGATCTGGTTGACGACCGCCAGGTCGTGCGAGATGAACACGTAGCTGATGCCGCTGCGTGCGCGGATGTCGGTCAGCAGGTTGAGGATCTGCGCCTGCACGGAGACGTCCAGCGCCGCGACCGCCTCGTCCAGCACCAGAACCTGCGGCTCGACGGCGATCGCGCGGGCGATGGCGACGCGTTGCCGCTGTCCGCCGGAGAGCTGGCGGGGCAGCATCGTGGCGTGCCGGTCGGTCAGCCCCACGGCCTCCAGCAGTTCCAGGGCCCGGCCGCGCCGCTCGTTCGCGCTCAGCGGGAAGTGCAGGGCGAGGCTGGTCTCGATGACGTCCCCGATCCGCTGCAACGGGTCCAGCGACGAGTACGGGTCCTGGAAGACCATCTGGATCTCCCGGGCCCGGCGGCGCCGTTCGGCCGAGCCGGTTCGGCCCGTCCGCGGCCGTCCGCAGACGCTGATCGTGCCGGCCGTGGGGGTTTCCAGGCCCAGCAGCATGCGGGCGACGGTGGTCTTGCCGGAGCCGGACTCGCCCACGACGGCCAGTGATTCACCGCGGGCGAGGGTGAAGGACAGGTCGTCGACGGCGACCGCGCCCTTCCCGTAGACCTTGCGCAGACCTTCCGCCCTGACCAGGATCTCGGTCACGGTTCCTCCGCTCGTATGCAGGCGACGTGGGCGCTGCCCACCGCGCGCAGCGCCGGGCGGGCGGTGGAGCACTCCGGTGTGGCGACCGCGCAGCGGGGTGCGAAGGCACAGCCTTCGCCCGCCTCGAAGGCCGCGACCGCCCGGCCGGGGACGACGGGCAGCGGGTGGACGACCTGGTCGATGCTCGGTCGGGATGTCAACAGGCCACTGCTGTAGGGATGCCGGGGGGATCCGGTGAGCGCCTCGGCGGACTGCACCTCCACGATCCGCCCGGCGTACATGACGCCGATGCGGTCGCAGGTCGCCGCGGCGAGTTCGAGGTCGTGGGTGATCAGCAACATGGCCATACCGCGGTCCCGGCGCAGTTCGTCCAGGATGGCCATCACCTCCGACTGGGTGGTCACGTCCAGAGCGGTCGTGGGCTCGTCCGCGAGGACCAGGTCGGGTTCCACGGCCAGCACCGACGCGATCATGACGCGCTGGAGCAGTCCGCCGGACAACTCGTGCGGATGCTGGCGCATCCGGCGTTCGCCGTCGGTGATGCCGACATCGGCGAGGAGCCGGACGGCCTTGGCGTGAGCCTCCTTCGGGGGCACCGACAGGTTGGATACCAGCGCCTCGGTGAGGAAGTCACCGATGCTGCGGACCGGGTTGATGTGTGCCCGGGGGTCCTGGAAGATCATCGCGATCCGACGCGACCGCAGGGCGCGCAGCTCCCGCGCCCCGAGGTCGAGAACCGGTGTGCCGTCGAACTGGATCCGGCCGCTCAGCCGTGCGCCGGGCGGGGTGAGCCGCAGGATGGACCGCGCGGTCATCGACTTGCCCGAGCCGGATTCGCCGACGAGGCCGACGGCTTCGCCCGGGGCGACGGTGAGGCCGACGTCGTCGACGAGTGTCCGCCATTGCCCGCGGCCGGCCGGAACCTCCAGCCGCAGCTGGTCCAGGACCAGGAGATCGTTGCTCATCGCGCACTCCCTCGCTCAGCACCCATCCGGTCGCCGAGCACCGTCACCGCGACCACCACGATCACGATCAGCACGCCCGCGCTGATGGCCTCCATCGGCTGGCCGCGCATCGCGCCGTCCAGTCCGCTCTTGACCATCAGGCCCCAGTCGGCGGCCGGCGGCTGAACGCCGAGTCCGAGGAACGAGATCGCGGCCAGGTCGATGATCGCGAAGCCGAGTGCCGACACCGACTGGGCGACGATCAGCGGGCGCAGGTTGGGCAGCAGGTGGCGCCCGCAGATGGCGACGGCCGATCTGCCCTGGAGCCAGGCGGCCGAGATGTAGGGGAGGCCGCGTTCCCGCAGCGCGGCGCTGCGGACGACGCGAGCCACGTACGGCGTGTACGCCACGGCCAGGCCGAGGACCACTCCCGTCATACCGGGACCGACCACGGCCACGGTCACCAGGGCGAACACGATGCCTGGCACGGCGAACAGCACGTCGAGCAGCCGGGAGATGACGGCGTCGACCCGGCCTCCGGACCACGCGGCGACGATCGCGAGCGTGGTGCCCACCACGGTGGACAGGGCGATGGTGACCAGCGGGCCCAGCAGCGTCGTGCGGGCCCCGAACATCAGCCGCGACAGGATGTCCCGGCCGAGCGCGTCACCACCGAGCAGGTGGCTGCCGGTGCTCCCGGACAGCGCGTTGAGGAGGTCGGGCCGATTCGGATCGTAGGGCGCCAGCAGCGGCGCACAGGCGCTGACCACGGCGACGACCGCGAGAAGTGCCAGTGCGGCGAGGCCCGTCGGGCCCAGGCGTGCCTTCATGTCGCCTCCCCGGGAGACAGACGGGGGTCGATGAGCGAGTAGCACAGGTCGACCACCAGGTTGACGATGACGAACGCGGAGACCAGGACGAGAACGACGCCCTGCACCACGGCGAAGTCCCGCTGGAGGATGGCCCGCACGAGCAGCGAGCCGAGACCGTCCAGCGCGAAGATGTTCTCGACCACCACGGAGCCCGCGATCAGTCCGGCCACGGTGAGGCCCATGACGGTCACGACCGGGATCGACGCGTTGCGCAGCACGTGCCGGCGGACGATGTGGGACTCGGAGAACCCGCGGCTGCGTGCCGTCTCCACGTGTTCGCGGCTCAACTCCGTGCCTACCGAGGCGCGGGTGATGCGGGCCAGGAAGCCGGCGCTGCCGAGGCTGAGGGCGATGGCGGGCAGCGTCAGGTGATACAGCCGGTCGCCCAGGCCCGCTCCCGGGCCGAACACCGGGAACCAGCCCAGCCCCAGGGCGAAGACGACGACCAGCACCACGCCCACGACGAAGGTGGGAGTGGCCAGGAAGACGCTGTTGACCACGGAGACGGCCGCGTCGACCGGGCCCCGCCGCAGCGCTCCGAGCAGGCCGAGGGCGATGCCCATCACGACGATGATCAGCGTGGCGTACAGCACCAGCAGCCCCGTCGTCGCCAGCCGGGTGGACATCAGGGCGGACACGTCCTGGCGGTAGACCAGGGACTGACCGAAGTCACCGTGCAGCGCGTCGCCCAGCCAGCTGAAGTAGCGGACCAGGAACGGCTCGTCGAGGTGGTACTGGTGACGGATCGCCGCGATCTGCTCGGGACTGCCGCTGCGGTTGCCCAGCAGGAACGCCATCGGTCCGCCGGGGACCGTGTAGAGCAGCCCGTACACCAGGAACGAGGCCACGAGGAGGACCGCCGCGAGCGCGGCCAGTCGTCGCGCCAGGAATGTCAGCCACCTCATCGCGCACCGATCCCGGCGGCCCAGGGGTAGTACAGGTACGAGAACGAGGCGACCGCTCCGGTGATCCCCTTGTTCATGTAGAGGATGACGGGCAGGGAGGAGATCGGCGTCCAGGGCACGTCCCTGCTGACGGCGGCCTGGATTCCGCCGACCAGCTCGGCGCGCTGCTGCGGGCCGTAGGCGGCCTGGGCCTGTCTGACGGCGCCGTCCACGGACGCGTAGTCGTCGAAGTTGGACCGGCCGCCCTTGGTGAACACGCGGTAGACGTCGAGGGGATCGGGCATGTTGCCGTACCAGGTGCTCAGGAAGGCGTCGATGCCTTCGCGGGCCTTGGGGTCGCTGTAGAGGTTGCCGTACTGCTCGACCGGGACGACCTTGATCCTGACGTCGAGCCCGAGGTCCTCGCCGGCGGCCTTGATGATGCTCGCGGTCTGTTCGTGCACCGCCGAACTTCCCTGGATGCCGATGGTGAGGGGACGGGACGGCTTGCCGGCGGCCTTCAGAAGCCGCTTGGCGCGGGCGAGGTCGGGCTTCGCCGCGGGCAGAGCGTCGTGTGCGGCGCGGAAGGTGCCGGCGGCGTAGCCCCAGTAGTCGGAGTTGGCCAACGTGCTCTCCGGGGCCGCGGCCCCCTGGAAGATCACCCGGGCGATTCCCGGTCGGTCGAGGGCGGCCGACAGTGCCTCACGCACACGTGGATCGGCGTACGGACCGGACTTGGCGGCGCCGAGCAGGGCCCAGAAGGTGAGGGAGCGGCCGAGGGTGACCGAGCCGGTGGGGGAGTCGACGAGTTGACTGAGTCCGGCAGGGGGGAGGTAGAAGTACTGACCGTCGACCTCGCCGGACCGCAGTGCGTTGACCGCGGTGGTCTCGTCGGCGATGAACCGGAACACCAACGTCTTCGACTTCGCCTTGAGTTCGGCGTTCCAGTAGTCGTCATTGCGAGTCAGTCGAAGGGAGTCGCCGGGCTTCCAGCCGGCGAACTCGAAGGGTCCGGTGCACATGACTCCGCCTGTGGGGGAGCCGAGGTTCTTTCCGGCCCTGTCCAGGAACGATTTCTCCACGACGGCGCCGGCGGCGGTCGCCATGGCCTGGTTGAAGAGCACGTCGGGCTGCTTGAGGTCCACCGTGACCTGGAACGGCCCGGTCGCCTTGATGGAGGCGACGGTCTCGAAGTAGTCGCTCCACCAGGTGCCCAGCGCCGGGTCCAGGTGGCGGTTGAGGCTGGCCGCCACGTCGTCGGCGGTCATCTGCTTGCCGTCCCAGAACCTGACGTCCTTGCGCAGCGTGTAGACCCACCGGGTCGGGGTCGGATTCTCCGCCTTCACGGCCAGACCGGGGCGGATCTTCAGGTCGGGGGTGAGCCGCATCAGACTCTCGCACATGTTCGCGAGCGCGGTGTTCTCGGCGTAGTTGAAGGAGCGGATCGGATCCAGCGTCTGTGGCTCGTAGGGCAGGTTCCAGGTGATCCGGTCCACGCCGTGGGCGGCCGACGCGGTGGCGGTGGCGAGGTCCGCCGTCGTGAGGGCCGCTCCTTGCCCGCCCAGCGCGGTGTTGCCGCAGGCGGTCAGGGCGAGCGCGAGTCCGCCGGTGAGCAGGGCCGGCCTGCGGCGCTTCACCGGGTGGTCCTCTCGAGGCGCCCGTCACGGGCGACGACGTTCCCGGCGCGGACGACCATCGCGGGCAGCGGCCGGTCGACGAGTACCTGCGCGACGGACTCCCCGGCCAGCAGAACGAAGTCGGCGGGGTCGCCGATTCGCAGGTCGGACCGTTCCAGGCCCATGACGTCCGCGCCGCCGTGCGCCGCCACGGCGTAGCACGCCGCCAGTTCCTCGTCGGTGCGGGCATCGGTGCGGTACGCGAGCAGATGCGCCCGCGTGAACATGTCGCCGTCGCCGAACGGGGTCCAGGCGTCCCGCACGCCGTCCGAACCGGCGCCGACCCGCACGCCCCGTTCCACCAGCGGCCGGAAGGGCACGACCGGCTCGCTGCCGAGCGCGCACGTGGTCACCGCCACGTCCGCCACGGCCAGGAACTCGGCGGTGCGCTCCAACTCGGTGGCGTCGCAGTCGGACAGGCAGAACGCGTGGCTGATCGTGACCTTTCCCCGCATGCCCGCGGCCAGGGTGCGGCGGGCGATCTCGGAGATCTGGTCCAGGCCCGCTCGGCTGCGGTCGTGCAGGTGGATGTCGATCGGTGCGCCGGTGCGCTCGGCGATGCCGAACAGGACGTCCAGATGCCCGTCGAGGTCACCGTCGATGCCGATCGGATCCAGGCCGCCGACGATGTCGGCGCCCTCCTTGACGGCCTGCTCCAGCAACTCGGCGGTGCCGGGCTCGGTGAGGAGGCCGAGCTGGGGGAAGGCCACCACCTGCAGGTCCATCGCCGACGCGAACGGAGCGGCGGCGGCGCGGATCCCGTGCAGGTGGGAGAGCCCGTGGACCGGGGCGACATCGACGTGCGCGCGCATCGCCCGGGTGCCGCGGCCGACCGCCCGGGCGATCAGGGCGCCGGCGCGTTCGTGCACCGGAGAGGTCATGGCGCGCTGGGTGGCAACGTCGTTCGTGATCAGTTCGCGGAGCGTGTCGGCGGGTTCGCGGCTCAGCCATGGCCGGCCCCAGGCGGACTTGTCGGGATGGATGTGCGCGTCGACGGGGGAAGGCAGGGCAAGGGCACCGCCGCCGTCGACGACGACGCAGTTCCCTGGCCGCGTCGCGGGATCGACGGCCGCGATGCGGCCGTCGGTCACCAGCACGTCGTGAGGATCTCCGCCATGAGGGCGAATGTGGGTGAACAGGGCGTGGGTCATGCCAACGGCCCCCTTCGAGTCGGTGAAAGGGCTGGAACTCCGTCCCTGGAGAGTCATATGGTTATCAAGTCATCTGATGATCAGGGAAGAGGGTTGCATGAAACCCGTCGCACGAATGTCGATCGTCGACGCTGTGATCAACGAGTTGCGGGCAGAACTCGCGCGAGGCACATGGCAGGTGGGCGACCGGATACCGCCGGAGGACCAACTCGCCGCGACCCTCGCCGTGAGCCGGCTGTCCATCCGCGAGGCGGTCCGGGTGCTCGTCCACGCGGGACTGCTCACCACCCGTCAAGGCGACGGCACCTACGTCATCGCCACCGACGAGGGCCAGGTCGCACTGCGCCGGCACTTCGACCGGGCGAGGACCGCCGACATCCTCGTGGTCCGCCGCGGCCTGGACCTAGTCGCCGCCCGCCTCGCCAGCACGACGCGCACCGATGACGACCTCGCCGTGATCCGCGAAGCCATGGAACGCAGGGAATCCGCAGGCCGGGCCCGGGACCTGGACGCCTTCACCGATGCCGACGTCGACTTCCACCTGCGCATCGCCGAGGCGTCCCACAACCCGGTGCTCAGCGACCTCTACCGGAACATGAGCGACGTCCTGTGGGAGACCGTCAAGGCGAACCAGTGCATGGACGACGCCGGCGACGACCCGTTCCACACGGCACTGTTCGAAGCCGTACGCGCCGGCGACCCGGTCGCCGCGACCGCCGCGGCGCTCGCCATCCTGGACGACTACCCGGAGGCGGAGGCGTGACCACCGCCGATCAGCTGATTCGCGACGCCGACCCGATCGTCACCGTGGATGAATCCCAGGGCGACCTGGCCGGCGGCTGGGTCGCCGTCACCGGCGGCCTGATCACCGGCCTCGGCGCGGCTGCCGACCCGCCGCCTCCCGCCCGAAGGTCGTCGACGTCGACGGCGTCTGGCCGCCTGTGGACGGGTCCGGTCGTCGCGCACCAATCCCGGGCGGCGATCAGCTTCTCTACATCCGCGTCCGTGAACCCGTAGGCCGACGCGACACACCAGAAGTCCTCTGCGATCTCCTCCCGCGCAACCGACTCGATCTCACTTCCGGCCGCCTCGAACTCCGCCTCCAGCAGGTTGAACCCCTCTGTCGCGGCCTGGGTGAGTGCATGCGGTCCGGAAGCCTTCGCCCGCGCCCCTGCGGCGGTGCTCGCAGGCTGGGGCCAGGATCGGCCAGGTATTGCTGACAGGTCATCTCATTTGGCCACTGATGAAGCAGGAAGCCCCCGGAAGGGTCAGACGACCCAGGCCGGAATCCCTGGACTTTAGGTCAGGGGGCACGTCAACAGGTCCTTTGCTTCCCTAACAGCACTCGCCTGTAAGGGAGTTGACGTGTTGGCTAGGGTAGGCATCCGGCCAGGCAGGTGAGGGGAGCGAGTTGGGATGAACGAGCGTGCGGCAGGTGGAACGGTGCCGATCAACTCTTCGGTGGCGCATCCCGCGCGGGTGTACAACGTCTGGCTGGGCGGCAAGGACCACTACCCCGCCGACCAGGAGGCGGCCGAACTGGCCGCTGCGGCCAACCCGCAGATCGTTCCGGCGGTCCGGGCCAACCGGGCCTTCCTGGGGCGGGCGGTGCGGGAGTTGGCAGGGAAGGCGGGAATCCGGCAGTTCCTCGACATCGGCACCGGGATCCCAACGGCCAACAACACGCACGAGGTGGCGCAGGGGGTCGACCCAGGCGCCCGGGTGGTATACGTCGACAACGACCCCATCGTCCTGGCTCACGCCCGTGCGCTTCTGGTCAGCACCCCGGAAGGAGCGACGGACTATCTCGAGGCGGATCTGCGTGACGTGGACCGCGTCCTGACGGCGGCTCGGGAGATGCTGGATCTGGCGCAGCCCGTGGGCCTGATGCTCGTGGCGGTCCTGCAGTACGTTCCGGACGCCGACGACCCGTACGGCATCGCCCGACGGCTCCTCGACGCGCTCGCCCCCGGCAGCCACATTGTCCTCTCCCACCCGGCCGCGGACATCGGGGCCGAGAAGGTCGCTGAGTCGATGCGCGTGTACAACGATCGGGCCGCCGAACATGCGGGAGCCACGCCCCGCACGCATGCCGACGTCACCCGGTTCTTCGACGGCACGGATCTCCTGGAGCCGGGCGTCGTCCAACTGCCCGAATGGCATCCCGATCCCGCGGATGGCCTGTCTCCCGGCGCGTTGCCGATGTGGTGCGGGGTCGGCCGCAAGCCTTGACGGAAGCGGACAGGGTCTCGTTCCGGGCCGGCCTGCAGGGCTGGTCCGGTCAACCCGGCGCGACCGGGCCCTTGGTCAGTTCCTGCTCCAGAACCGCGAAAAGCTTTTCGCCCAGCATGGGGAGCGACACCGGCCCCACCGACCGAAGTCCGTCCGTGCCGACGTCATGCCGGTCCCGGCTCCGTCGGTGACTCTGGCGCCGCCGTAAGGTTCGGCACCCCGGAGCAGCGGGTTCTGTGACTTCGCGCCGCCCGGACACTGGCCCGGTACAGCCGCCAGCGCCCGAGCGTCACCCCTGCTGTCGGATGGTAGAGGTCGATCCGCACTCAACCGGCTGACGCGTCCCCCATACAGAATCCAGCGGCGCGCAGCTTCGTCCTGAGCTCTGGCATGGCAGTGCCCTGTGCCTCGACAGGACCGCGGGACCGGGCGGTCCCCGAACTCGCACCCTGAACAGCGGTCGCCCGTTCCCTTGCCGGGGGGAGCCCCCTGGGAACGGACGGGCCGACACAGATCGCCCCCACCGGTGCCAGTCACCCGGAGTCAGCTCCCTCCTTTAGCCTCGCTGCCATGACTTCGCTGCCCCACGCCGCTGCCGCGGCCCCCGAGTCCCGTCGTACCGTGACCGCTGCCGTCGTCCAGGCGGCCGCCCCGCTGTTCGACACGCAGGCCGCGCTGAACCGCGCCACGGAACTCGTCCGGGAGGCCGTCAGCGACCGAGGCGCAGAGGTCGTCGTCCTGCCCGAGGCGTTCCTCGGCGGCTATCCCAAGGGCCTGGACTTCGACATCACCGTCGGCAGCCGCACCCCGGCCGGCCGCGAACTGTTCCGCCGCTACCACGCCGCCGCGATCGACGTCCCCGGCCCCGAGACCGACACCCTGGCCGCCCTCACCCGGGACCTCGGCTGCCACGCCGTCGTCGGCGCCGTCGAACGCCAGGGCGGCACCCTCTACTGCGTCGCCCTCTTCTTCGGCCCCGACGGCTACCTGGGCCTGCACCGCAAGCTCATGCCGACCGCCGCCGAACGCTACCTCTGGGGCCAGGGCGACGGTTCCACCCTCCCGGTCGTCGACACCGGCACCGCCCGCATCGGCGCGGCCATCTGCTGGGAGAACTACATGCCGCTGTTCCGCACGGCCATGTACGCCAAGGGCATCGACCTGTGGTGCGCTCCGACCGTGGACGACCGCGACGCCTGGCAGGCCAGCATGCGGCACATCGCCCTGGAGGGCCGCTGCTTCGTCCTCAGTGCCGGCCAGTACCTGCGCCGTGAAGCCCTGCCCGCCGACCTCCACCCCGTCCAGGGCGACGCCCCCGACACCGTCCTGATCGGCGGCGGCTCCGTCATCGTCTCCCCGCTCGGCGAGGTCCTCGCGGGCCCGCTGCGCGACGGCGAGGGCATCCTGACCGCCGAACTCGACCTCGACGACCTCACACGCGCCCGCTTCGACTTCGATCCCACCGGCCACTACGCGCGCCCCGACGTCTTCACGCTCCACGTCGACGAGTCCGCCCGCACCGCCGTCACCAGTACGGGCGCCGCCGCCCGGTCGGCCAGGACCGACTAGCCGATGCGAGTGCCCGTGCCGCTGACCCGGACGCGCGGGTCACCCGCGCGCAGCGTCACCGTGAGTTCGCCGGGACGGCCCATGTCCTCGCCCTGGTGCAGGGTCAGTACGGCGTCCTCGGGGACCAGCCCGAGCTGACGGGCGTACGCACCGAACGCGGCGGCCGCTGCTCCGGTCGCGGGGTCCTCGACGACGCCGCCGACGGGGAACGGGTCACGGACATGGAAGACGGTGGCCGACTCCCGCCACACCAACTGGACCGTGGTCAGGTCCAAGCGGTGCATCAGGGCTTCGAGGCGTGCGAAGTCGTACGCGAGATCCGCCAGGCGCGCGCGCGTCGCCGCCGCGAGTACGAGATGGCGGGCGCCGGCGAACGCGATGCGGGGCGGGAAGGCCGGGTCGAGATCGGCGGCCGGCCAGCCGAGGGCCGCGAGCGCCTCCGCGAGGTCGGTGTCGGCGATGTCCTCGATGTGCGGCTCGACACTGGTGAGTGTGGCCCTGACCGTCCCGTCCTCCGCCGCCACCTCCACCGGCACGGTGCCGGCGCGCGTCGCGAACACCAGCTCCCCGGGGCCCATCCGTTCGGCGAGCGCGACGGCGGTCGCGATGGTGGCGTGCCCGCAGAACGGCACCTCGGCCTTGGGGCTGAAGTAACGGATGCCGTACGCCCACCCCTCCTGGCCACCGAGGCCCTCCGGGGGTGCGGTCAGGAACGCGGACTCCGAGTATCCGAGGTCGGCGGCGATGGCCAGCATGTCGCCGTCGTCCAGGGCGGTGGCGTCCAGAACGACGCCGGCGGGGTTTCCGCCGTCGGGGGCGCTGGAGAAGGCGGTGTATCGCAGCACCTCGGGCCGCGGCGCATTCGTCGTCATGTGCGCGGCAACGCGGGCGGGTCCGCGGCTATTCCAGGACCTGGGTGCAGGCGCGGATATGGCCTCACACACGCATGACTGCGGGCCCGGCAGGACCGGTTCAACTGAAGGTGCGGCGGTATGCCTGTGGGCTGACACCAGTCGTCCGCTTGAAGCGGTCGCGGAACGCCGTGGGCGAGCCGAACCCGACCTGTCCCGCGATCCGCTCCACCGGGTGCCGTGTGGTCTCCAGGAGGTGCTGGGCCTGCCGGATGCGCGCCCGGTGGAGCCATTGCAGCGGGGTGGTGCCGGTCTGCTCGCGGAAGCGACGCATGAGGGTGCGGGTGCTGACGCCTGCGTGCGCGGCCATGTCGGCGAGGGTCAGGTTCCGGCCCAGGTTGTCCTGGAGCCAGGTGAGCAGGGGCTCGAAGGAGGATCCCTGCGGTGTGGGCGCGTGGTCGTGGACGATGAACTGCGCCTGTCCGCCCTCCCGTTCGAGCGGCATGACGGAGAGCCGGGCCGCGTCGGCGGCCACTGCCGAGCCGTAGTCGCCGCGGATCATGTGCAGACACAGGTCGAGGCCTGCGGCGGCGCCCGCGGAGGTGAGGATCTGGCCGTTGTCGACGTACAGCACACCGGGGTCGACCGTCACCTTCGGATGCAGTGCGGCCAGCAGGTCCGCCGCGATCCAGTGCGTCGTGGCGCGCAGCCCGTCGAGGAGTCCGGTGGCGGCCAGCGGGAAGGTGCCCGTGCAGATGGACGCGATCCGGGTGCCGTCCGCGGCGGCCGCCAGCAGCGCGTCGCGGACGGCGGGCGTGAGCGGTGCGGTGGGGGCGGCCGTGCCCGGCACGATGACCGTGTCCGCGCCCTCGAGCCCGTCGAGTGCGCGGTGCGCGCGGAGGGTGAACGTGCCGGCGTCGACCTCGGGGCGCTCGGCGCACACGCGGACCTGGTAACCGGGACGCCCGTCGGGAAGCCGCGTACGGGAGAAGACCTCGATCGGCGTGGACAGGTCGAAGGGGATCACCTGATCCAGCGCCAGGACGGCGATGGTGTGCATGGCGAGAACATACCGTTCCGTCGTATTCCCGCCACCGTCAAGACGTCCGCGACCACGTGAGGCGCGCAGCAGCAGCACTTCTCGCCCTGCGCGCCGTGCAGCAGAGCATGCCCGGATGCGTGGTTGAGGCGGTTCAAGAGGTCGTCCGGTTCGGTCCGCACTGCGGATGGCACCGTGCAGCCGAGTGTCCGAGCGAGTCCGAGGAAGGAGCCGATGTCCTCTCCGGTGGGAGTGGACCAGGCGGGGAGAAGGCCGACGTCGTCAGCGGTGGTGGCTGCGTGGAGCCGGGCCAGTGCGTCGGCATAGCCGACCGGCCAGTCGTCAGCCGGCGATCGATGGTCCAAGTGCTCCAGGGCCAGCACCCGTTCGACGGGATCGGCGCCAAACGGTCCCGGCACGACGGGTGGATCGACCCGGGACGCGAGCCGTAGCGCGGCCACCTCGCGGGCGTATCTCCCGGCGGCCCCTGGACCCTGGACGAGCTGCTTGACGACCACCGGTGTGCCGGACAGCTCTGCCCGCCACACCCGTGATCGCGGACTGCTGCCCAGCCTGCGAACCGACGAGGCGAACCCAGCTCGGCCCGCAGCCTCTCCCCGAACGGCAGCCGTGACCACATGGCCTCATCCTTCCACGTGCGCGAACGCTTGCGCGGCGTCGGGAAGGGCCGTGCTCCCCGCTCTGCCGTCGGCCACCGTCGACGTGACCACCTCCACCTGAGCGCCGGGCGGGTAGGTGGTCTGAGACATGCCCGGATGCGGGGTCCTGGAGGTGATGCGGGATCCTGGAGGTATGGAGATCGAGGTTTTCGTGGTGCCAGGATGCCCCAACCAGAGGCTTGCCGAGGAACAGCTGCGGGAAGCCCTGGATGGTGCCGGGCTGCCCGGCGAAACCTTCACCACCAGGGTGATCACGGATCAGGCTGAGGCCGAGCGGTCGGGTTTCACTGGCTCCCCGACGATCCTGATCGACGGTCGCGACCCGTTCGCCGAGCCGGGCTCCTCGCCCTCGGTGGCTTGCCGGATCTACCGCACCCCGCATGGCTTGGCTGGTGCGCCCGGGGTCGACCAGCTCGGGCAGGCTCTGCGAGCGGCTGCCGGCCAGGGCGGGGGAGTGTAAGAGCGGTCACCGTTGGGTCGGGTCGGTGGTCGGTGGCTGGTGGCCGATGGTCGATGGTCGGCGCCCCGGCGTCGCGGTATGGAGTCCAAGGATCTCGTCGTACGTGGCCGGTCATGATGCGCGCTGTATGAAAGGGCACCGTGCTCGCGGAGGCCGCCCCGGCGCGGGGCTCGCCGAGCCTGCGCATGCGGGTCTCCGGTATGGCCGGATATGTTCGTATATGTGGACGAGGTGGCTGAGCGTATCGACCCGGCGACCGACCGGACAGCCGCTGCACGCCTGCTGGGGTGCACACCTGAAGAGGTCGGTTACTGCCCGCGCTATCGGGGGCTGACCCGGCGATACGGGAAACATGCGCAGATCATCTGCCCGGCCTGCCGGGCGGCCGAGCCCCCGGCAGCGGGGGGCGCCTCCCGCTGACCACAGCGATCACTCGACCGGCCGGAACGTCGTGACGCGCACGACCTCCCCGTCTGCGAGCGGTGGGTCGAGGTCTAGGGCCTGTCCGATGGGTCGTATGAGCTGATCAGGGACGTGCCCTAATGTTCGCTGAACGAAGGGGGCCGCATGGCACGCTATACAGCTGAGGCAGAGGCAGGGATGAAAGGGATCACGTTTCCTGCCTGGCACGGAAAGCACTACGTGACGCTGGCCGAGCTACTGGTTCGCCTCGGCAGCTTCGGCCTTGACCTGACCTGGCGCATCGAGTTCGACGAGATCGTCGACCTTCGCTGTGTCGATATGAAGAGACGGTCCGCCGACACCGGTATGGACACGTTGACGTTGTTGTCGCTGACGACCCCCTTCCTCCAGTTGATCGACGCCGAAGCGCGTGGGTTCGCCGGGGAAGAGCTGGTGCTCGTCCTGACCGAGTTCGACAGTTCCTCCTGGGACGTCAGGGCTGTCGACGAGCGCGTACTCAGCGAACTTCGCCACCACTACCCGGGTGCCGAGGATCTCTGAACGGAGCACTTCACTCCGGACGCAGCCATAGGCAGATTGCCGCCACGGTGACCGTCCCGTGGAAGACGTACGCCCGCTTGTCGAAGCGCGTGGCGATCGCTCGGAAGTTCTTGAGCCGGTTGATGGTCCGCTCGACTTCGTTCCGGCGGCGGTAGATCGCCTTGTCGAACCCTGTGGGCCGACCACCTTGGCTGCCGCGGCGCCGGCGGTTGGCCCGCTGGTCTCTCGGCTCGGGGATCGTGTGCTTGATCTGACGCCTGCGCAGGTGACGCCGGATGCGTCGTGACGAGTACGCCTTATCGCCCCCGACATGGTCGGGCCGGGTGCGCGGTCGTCCACCAGCCTGCCGGGGCACGCGGATCTCTTCCAGGACGGGAATCATCTGCGGTGTGTCCCCCCACTGGCCGGGTGTGACGACGAACCCGAGCGGGCGACACCCGCCTTCCCCGGCAAGGTGGATCTTGCTTGTGAGTCCGCCTCGCGAGCGTCCCAGGGCCTCATCGGAACGATGACGTGCCGGGCTCCTGCGCCGACCCGAGATCTTCGGAGTCCGGGTGGAGGCACCAGCCGCGTGCTGGTGAGCGCGACAGGTCGTGGAATCGACGCTGACCATGCTCCAGTCGATCCGGCCCTCGGCATCGGCGTCGGCCTGGACGGCCCGCAGGATCCTCTCCCACGTGCCGTCCGCCGACCACCTGCGATGACGATCGTGAACCGTCTTCCAACTACCGAAGCAAGGAGGCAGGTCCCGCCAGGGGAGACCGGTCCGCTGCCGAAACAGAATCCCGTTGATCACCCGACGGTGACACTGCCAGCGTCCACCCCGCCCGTGATTCGTCGGCAAGTGCGGCTCCAGCCGAGCCCACTCCTCATCCGAAAGATCTCCCCGCCCCATGCCCCACGGAACGAGTTCCCACAAGGAGCGTCACACGACCCATCGGACAGCCCCTAGCTCCGGCTTTCCGCTGCCGAGGCTTCCCCCGAGGCCTTGTGTTCCATGCACGTGAACAGCTGGAGGCACGATGAACTCCACCAAGGCAGCCGAAGCCTCCCTCGTTCTCGAACCCAGCTGGGAGCCGCCTTACGGCTTACTCTCTTTGCTCGTTGAAGGGCTCTTCGTCATCGCATTCCTTGTCCGGCTCCGTGACACGGCAGCTCACAGCACTGTGCCCAGGCTGCTGCACAGGGCGGACAGTGAGCCGGTCTCGCTGGGGCGAGGCAGGGCAAAACGCCGGTGAAGGCCCACGTCAGCCGCATCATGACCAAGCTGTACGTACGGGACCGGGCGCAACTGGTCGTACTGGGTTCGGTATGCCTCCGATACCCGAGACTGCCGTCAACCCCGGCAGCCCCGGCCACGGCAGGGTCTTCGCCCGCCTGGCCTTCGGTCACAGCGTCACCGCTGGGCCGCCCTGCTCCGAGAGCCGCTGCGCGCGGGTCGTTTCGGGTCTCCCGGGCACCGTGTCCGGATGTGCGCACCCACCGTGTCGTCAGGAGCGCGTGGCGATCCGTGAAGGCGTTGTTCGCGGTCCCGTCACTTGCGGGCGTTACCTTGCCCCCGCGGCGCACCCGATCACCAGGCACGGTGGACCGGTGTGTCCATCGCCCTTTCCCGATCGGCCCCTTGGACTCCGTACCTTTATGTCTTGGTTTGAATCCCTCATCCTCGGACTCGTCCAGGGGCTGACCGAGTTCCTTCCCGTCTCCTCCAGCGCGCATCTGCGGCTGACGGCGGCCTTCTCCGGGTGGCAGGACCCCGGCGCCGCCTTCACGGCGATCACCCAGATCGGCACGGAGGCGGC
>NZ_JBSFJL010000046.1:0-64124 GCF_053598035.1 Streptomyces sp. NPDC001204
GCAGGCCGAGGGGTGCGGAGGCGGTGACCAGGTCGCGCAGCGGATGCCGGGCGAGGACCGCGTCCACCTCCGGCGTCAACGCCCCCGCCAGCCGGGTCATCACCGGCAGCGAGTCGTCCTCGAGCGCCGCCGCGGCGGCGAGCACGGTGTCCCGCTCCGGCCCCTGCGGCGCTCCGGCCGCCGCCCGGGCGTGCAGAGCGGCCCCCTCCTCCAGCACCAGCCCGGCGTCGATGCCGGCCGGAACCTTGACGGAGGCGACGTGGCGCCAGGTGGCGACCGGATCCGCCCAGGCCTCCACGTGGTACGTCCAGCGGCCGGCCGCACCCGGAGTGACCTCGGCGCCCCAGCGGTCGGTGCCGGGCGCCAGCTCGCGCATCGGCGTCCACGGGCCGGGCCGGCCCTCGGGGTCCGTCAGCACCACGTTCGCGGCCACCGCGTCGTGGCCCTCGCGGAACACGGTGGCGGTGACAGGGAACGTCTCTCCCGCGACCGCCTTGGCCGCTCGCCTGCCGCCCTCCACGGCCGGACGGACGTCCCGCACCGGGATGCGGCCGATCAGCGGGGCCGTACTCGAGGCCGTACCGGCGGCCTGGCTCGGGGTCGAACTCATGGGTGTCACCTCCACCGTGCTCAAGGCCGGGCTCGCGCCCGGCCGGGGAATCGGGTCGTGCCGGGCGGAACCTACCTCCCGGCGCGGGAACGTCTCTGGGCCGCCTTCGGCGGGCCCCGGCGGGGGACGGAGCTCCGGTGGGGCCGGCCGCTCTGCTCCCGCAGGTAGGTGCCGAGGCTGGTGCACAGGTAGCGCTCGGCGGCGTCCGCGGCCTCCCGCGCGCAGCGTTTCCCCATCAGTACGCACAGGGTGTAGCCCGAGTCCTCGAAGGTGGACCGCACCCGGCGGTCGTCGGGCGACGCGAGCATCGCGCGTTCCCACGCCCGGTAGCGGCGCAGATGCCGGGCGACTTCGGCTTTGGCGGGTAGCAGCATGGCGCCGTTCACCTTTCGGATGCGCTCGATGGGCTCGTTTCCCCGACAACCGGGGCGGCGACCGCGCACGCGTGGGCAGCGGTCCCGTTTACGGCGCTCGAGACTTCACTCATGGTGCACGTTCAACGACACAGCGTCCTGTTGGATCTTCAACAAGCGCGGTGACCTGCTCCTGTTGCACGAATGGCGTAGCGCGCGCACATTGGATCTGACTCAGAGGCAACACATGCTCACGTTTCGTGATTTCGGGGCTCCTCGCACCTGCGGGAGCGGAGCGTGGGCCTCGCCGGTGAGGAGCCAACGACGATGAAGACCGCAGTGCCCTGTTACTACCACCTCGACGTGGAAGTCAGCCCGGAACGGGTCGGGCAGGTCAGGCGCATCCTGGCCGCGCACCTGCGTTTCTGGGACCTGGAGGACCTCGTCGACCCCGTGTGCGGGGGTGCCGAGATGCTGCTGAAGGCCATCGACGAGCACGCCACCGACAAGCACACCTCCATCGAGATGTGGTGGACCGGCCAGCACCTGATCACCGCCGTCGGGGAGAACAACCACGACCTGCGCCCCGACCAGGACCTGCGCGGCTGCCTGGCCCGTATCGCGGCGACCAGCGACGGCTGGGGCTGCTGCGCCGCCCGGACCGGCAGCAAGATCATCTGGTTCTCGCAGCGGGCCCGCGCCGGGGTGCGCGTCCCGCTGGTCCCGACGGCCCCGGACCCGACCCTGCGCGAGGGCCTGCAGACGCCGCGCGAGATGCCGGTCACGGCACTGGCCTCTCCGCTCAGCGAGCCGCAGGCCGTGCTGGAAGCGGCCCTGTGACCGGGCGAAGACGACGGAAAGGGGTACCCGTGTGGAGCGGGTACCCCTACCCGCTGGGGGCGGCGTACGACGGGAAAGGCACCAACTTCGCCCTGTTCAGCGAGGTGGCCGAGCGCGTCGACCTGGTTCTGGTGGACGACGCCGGCACCCGTCGCGACGTGCCGCTGACCGAGGCCGACGGCTTCGTGTGGCACGGCTACCTGCCCGGTGTCGGGCCGGGGCAGCGCTACGGATACCGGGTGCACGGGCCGTGGCACCCGTCCGCCGGCCACCGGTGCAACCCGAGGAAACTGCTCCTCGACCCCTATGCCACGGCGGTGGACGGGCAGATCGACGACCACCCCTCGCTGTACGAGCGGGCCGCGCACGGCCCGGACCCGGCCGACAGCGCCGGGCACACCATGCTGGGCGTGGTGACCGATCCGGCCTTCGACTGGGGCGACGACCGTCCGCCGCGGCGGGCGTACTCCGACACCGTGATCTACGAGGCGCACGTACGCGGCCTGACCCGCACCCATCCCGAGGTGCCGCCCGAACTGCGCGGCACCTACGCGGGGTTGGCGCACCCCGCGGTGATCGAGCACCTGACCTCGCTGGGTGTGACGGCGATCGAGCTGATGCCGGTCCACCAGTTCGTGCACGACGGCGTGCTCCAGGGCCGGGGACTTTCCAACTACTGGGGCTACAACACCATCGGCTTCTTCGCACCGCACAACGGCTACGCCGCCGGCGGGATGCGCGGGCAGCAGGTCGCCGAGTTCAAGTCGATGGTCAAGGCGCTGCACGCGGCCGGGCTCGAGGTGATCCTCGACGTGGTCTACAACCACACCGCCGAGGGCAACGAGAAGGGCCCGACGCTGTCTTTCCGGGGCATCGACAACGCCTCGTACTACCGCCTGGTCGACGGCGACTGGGCGCATTACTACGACACCACGGGCACCGGCAACAGCCTGCTGATGCGCCACCCCTACGTGTTGCAGCTGATCATGGACTCGCTGCGGTACTGGATCACCGGGATGCACGTCGACGGCTTCCGTTTCGACCTCGCGGCCACGCTGGCCCGGCAGTTCCACGAGGTGGACCGGCTGTCGGCGTTCTTCGACCTGATCCAGCAGGACCCGGTGATCAGCCGTGTGAAGCTGATCGCGGAGCCGTGGGACCTCGGCGAGGGCGGCTACCAGGTGGGCAACTTCCCGCCGCTGTGGTCGGAGTGGAACGGCCTCTACCGGGACGCGGTACGGGACTTCTGGCGCGGCGAGGAGCACACGCTCGGGGAGTTCGCCTCCCGGCTGACCGGATCCGCCGACCTGTACGCCCACAACCGGCGCAGGCCGCGCGCCAGCGTCAACTTCGTGACCGCGCACGACGGGTTCACGCTGCTCGACCTGGTGTCGTACAACGACAAGCACAACGAGGCCAACGGTGAGGGCAACCGCGACGGCGAGAGCGCCAACCGGTCCTGGAACTGCGGGGCGGAGGGGGCCACCGACGACCCGGCCGTCCTGGAACTGAGGGCCCGCCAGCAGCGCAACTTCCTTGCCACACTGCTGCTTTCGCAGGGAATCCCGATGCTGTGCCACGGCGACGAACTGGGGCGTACCCAAGGCGGCAACAACAACGCCTACTGCCAGGACAACGAGGTCTCCTGGATCGACTGGCGGCTGACCCGCGAGGAGCGGGAGCTCGCGGACTTCACGCGCTACCTGATCGGTCTGCGCAGCGCTCACCCCGTGCTGCGCCGGCGCCGCTTCTTCCAGGGGAGGGCCGCGACCCGCAACGACCAGCCCCTGCCCGACCTGGTGTGGCTGCTGCCGGACGGCCGCGCGATGGCGGAAGAGGACTGGCAGCGCTCCGACGCGCACTCCGTCACGGTCTTCCTCAACGGCGACGCCATCGCCGAACCCGACCGGCAGGGCCGTCCCTTGGTGGACGACTCCTTCCTCCTGCTGCTGAACGGCTACTGGGAACCGGTCGACTTCCGCCTGCCCGGCCGTGCCTACGGCGACCGCTGGACCACGCTCCTCGACACCGCCGAGCCCCTGGGCCCCCCGGACGAGGCCGAGCACAAACCCGGCGGCACCCTCCGCGCCGACCCCCGCAGCCTGATCCTCCTGTCCCGGCCCCCGAAAACCCCCCGCTGACCACAGCCGGGGGTGCGTGGGTTCCGCGGGGGTGCGTGGGTTCCGCGGCCGGTGACCGGTGCCGGTGAGCGGGGCCGGGGTCTTCCGTCCCGTGTGCCGTACCTGGCGGCGGCCGAGGCCTGTCGCCGTGCCGGGGCCGGCGCCATGGGTCCCGAAGCACCCGCACGTCCTCCGACCCGTGCCGCGCACGGGATCTCCGGCTCCGGACCGGAACTCCGTCCGGCCGCCCCGACACGTCGCCCCCCGTCGACCCGAACCGGGATCTGCGGCCTACGCCCGCGCTACGGGTTGCGCGCGGCGGGCTTCGGCGTTGTGCGTGCCGCGATGCCAGGCGCCTGCTCCGGTGCGCCTGACCGCGCGGCACCGCTCGGGCGCTTGCAGCGGCCCGCAGCCTGTGGCCGGTGGTGGGATGGCCCGCCGTTCAGGCTTCGCGGCGGGACGTCACCGTGAACTGGGCGCCGTCCCGGTCGCGGAGTACGGCCTCGTCGGGGCCCTCCCGCAGGACGCTGCCGCCGTGGACCTCGGCGGCGCGGGCGCAGGCGGCCACGTCGGCCACGCGGAAGTGGATCTGCCAGTGCGGGCGGATCGTGGGGTCCGGCGCCGCCTCCAGCGCGCCGGACTCGATGCGTGCCACGACCTGGCCGTGGCTGCGCAGCACCACCTCGTCGCCCTCGTAGCGGACCTCGCAGCAGCCGGGCCGCCGTGAGGCCCAGTCCAGGACCTCGCCGTAGAAGATCGCGGCGTCGAAGGCGTCGCGCGTGTGCAGCCGGATGAAGGCCGGCGCGGCCTTGCGCCAGGTCTCCCAGTCCGTGAAGAGGTCACCCTCCCAGATCCCGAAGGTCGCGCCGTCCCGGTCGGCCAGCAGCGCCGCGCGCCCCGGCGGGAAGGAGATCGGGCCGACCGCGGCCGTGCCGCCGCGTTCCTGCACCCGCGCGACGGCCTGGTCGGCGCTGGGCACGGCGAAGTACGGCGTCCAGGCGACCGCCATCTGCCACATCGCGGCCACCGCGCCGATCCCCGCGACCGGGGCACCCTCCGCGAGCGCGATGCGGAAGTGGTCGCCGAGTCTGGCCGGACGCCACTCCCAGCCCAGCACTGCCCGGTAGAACTCCTCCGTGGCCTGGAGGTCCCGGCTGGTCAGGCTCACCCAGCAGGGCGCGCCGCACACCGAGTGCGTGGAGACGACGTCGGGAGAACTGCCGGAAGGTGTCCTGTCGTGGTTCATGTCCCGTCCTGGTCGTGTCAGACCGGTTTCCACCAGCCTGACACCAGTGTCCGACCGGCGTGCGGAAGACGCCTGCCGAGTACCCGCCGGACGCCGCCGAAACGGCGCGGGACACGGCTGCCCCCGCTCGGCGGGTGAGCCGCGGCGCGGCTCACCCGGCCTCCGCGAGCAGCTCCTCGCGCAGATGGGCGAAACACCCGCTGAGCAGGCGCGAGACATGCATCTGCGAGATGCCCAGCTGTTGCGCGATCCGGCTCTGCGTCATGCCCCCGAAGAACCTGAGGTACAGGATGGTGCGCTCGCGTTCGGGCAGCGCCTCCAGACAGGGCCTGACCGCCACGCGGTCCACGACCAGGTCGAACCGCGCGTCGGCCTCGCCCAGCCCGTCGCCGAGCGCGTAGCCGTCCGTACCGGGGACCTCCGCCTCCAGCGACAGCGCGGCGAAGCAGTCCAGGGCCTCCATCCCCGTGTGCACGTCGCTCACGCTCAGGTGCGCGTACTCGGCGATCTCGGCCACGGTCGGCGTCCGGCCGGGCGTGGTCTGCGCCAGCTCCTTCGTGGCGCGCCGTACCCGGTTGCGCAGGTCCTGGACCCGGCGCGGCACGTGCAGCGTCCACATGTGGTCGCGGAAGTGCCGCTTGATCTCCCCGGTGACCGTCGGCACGGCGTACGCCTCGAACGCGTAGCCACGCGCCGGGTCGTAGTGGTCGACGGCCTTGACCAGGCCCAGCGCCGCCACCTGGTACAGATCCTCCAGGGCCTCGCCCCGACCGCGGAACCGTACGGCGATCCGCTCGGCCATGGGCAGCCACACCTGTACCAGCTCGTCCCTCAGCGCCTTGCGCTCGGCGCCGTCGGGCATGCAAGCGAGCCGCTCGAACGCCTCGGCGGTGTCGGGGGCGTCGTCGTGCGGATGGGCCTTCGTTCTGCCGGTGGTACGCATGAGCTGCGCCTCCCTCAGCAGGTGCTGGATGGACGGACACCTTGGGAGGGGCGGGGCTCGGACCGAACGGAAATGAGCATCGGGGCCCGGCGCGCCGGCTCCCACGGACGTGCCTCCTGTCCGAAGCACTGGACTCGGGATTCCCGAAGTCGGCGATTTCAGAACTGTTCCGGGAATGCGGTGACGATATGCGACCGCACGAATCTCAATTGTTGTCCAGACTCCGGAGAATCGCCACCGGAGGAAATGCGCGCATTTCCATGGCGGTGCGAATGCGGACGCGCCCGCCGGTTCCGTGCCGTGCCGGAGCCGCCTCCGCAACCGCCTCCCGCCCGCCCGCCGCCGCGCCCGGGGCATCCTTGACCGGTTCTTGGGATGCTTACCTCTGCTACAGAGATAATCTGAGGACGTGACCCCGGAGACCTTCCCCGAAGAGCTGGCCGACGCCCTCGTCGGCGTCCAGCGGCTGATCCGCCGACGGCTGCGCGCCGGGATGACCGTGCCCCGGCTGCGCGGCGCCGAGAACGAGCTGCTGCGTCTGGTCGAGGGCCGCCCCGGCATAGGCGTCTCGGAGGCCGCCAAGGAGCTGCACCTGGCGGGCAACTCCGTCTCGACACTGGTCAACCAGCTCGTCCGGGACGGTCAGTTGATCCGTGAGACGGACCCCGGCGACCGGCGGGCCGCGCGCCTGCTGCTGACGGAGGCCGCCAGGACCCGCCTGCGCGACTGGCGGGAACGCCGCGCGGCCCTCGTACGCCATCAGGTGGACCGGCTCGACCAGACGGACCGGGAAGCGCTGCGCGCGGCGGTCCCCGCCCTGCGCAGACTGGCCGAGAACCTGCACGAGGAGGCCGATCGCCCATGACCCGGAACGCTGCCGCCGAGCCGGCCGACGACGCCGTCGCCTGCACCGGACTCGCCTACGCCTTCGGTGACACCAACGCCGTCGACGGTGTGGACCTGTCCGTGCGCCCGGGCGAGGTGTTCGGACTGCTCGGCCCGAACGGCGCCGGGAAGACCACGGCGATCCGCTGCATCACGACCCTTCTGCCGGTCCCCTCCGGCATGGTCCGCGTCTTCGGCCACGACGCCGCCTCCGACCGCATGGCGGTACGCCGCCTGCTGGGCTACGTCCCGCAGCAGTTGTCCGCCGACGCCGCCCTCACCGGCCGGGAGAACGTCACCCTGTTCGCCCGCGTCTTCGACGTCCCGCGCCGCGAACGCGCCGAACGGGTCGCCCAGGCGCTGGCCGCGGTCGGCCTGGCCGACGCCGCCGACCGGCTGGCGAACACCTACTCCGGCGGCATGGTCCGCCGCCTCGAACTCGCCCAGGCCCTGGTCAGCTCACCCCGCCTGCTGATCCTCGACGAGCCGACGATCGGCCTGGACCCGATCGCCCGCACCGGGGTGTGGGAGCACATCGGCGCGGTCCGCGCCGCCACCGGCATGACGGTCCTGGTGACCACCCACTACATGGACGAGGCCGACACGTACTGCGACCGGGTCGCCCTGATGCACCGCGGCCGCATCCGGGCCCTCGGCACCCCGGCCGAGCTGCGCGACGGACTCGGCGAGCGCCGCCGCGCCCGGGGCGCCCCGGCCACGGACCCGCTGCCCACGCTGGAGGACGTCTTCCGCGACGTGGCCGGCAGCGGCCTCGACGACACCTCAGGAGACTTCCGCGATGTCCGAAGCACCCGCCGAACCGCGCACCGCGTCGGCTGACGCCGTCAGCGCCGACGACATCGGGCTGCTGCTGCGGCCCCCGCAGCCCCGCGCCGGCTGGCGGCTGCTGCCCGCCCGGGTCGTCGCCATGTGCGCGGTGGAGCTGCAGAAGCTCCGCCACGACCGCACCGAGCTGTACACGCGCGCGGTGCAGCCCGCCCTGTGGCTGCTGATCTTCGGTCAGACCTTCACCCGCATCCGGGCGATCCCCACCGGCGGCATCCCGTACATCGACTTCATGGCACCGGGCATCATCGCCCAGTCCGCCATGTTCATCGCGATCTTCTACGGCATCCAGATCATCTGGGAGCGCGACGCGGGCGTCCTCAACAAGCTCCTGGTCACTCCGACCCCGCGCTCCGCCCTGGTCACCGGCAAGGCGTTCGCGGCCGGGGTGAAGGCGCTGATCCAGGCGATCGTCGTGATCGCCATCGCCGCCCTGCTCGGCGTGGCGCTGACCTGGAACCCGCTGAGGCTGCTGGGCGTCGCCGCGGCCGTCGTCCTCGGCTCGGCGTTCTTCGCCTGCCTGTCGATGACCATCGCCGGCATCGTGCTCAGCCGCGACCGGCTGATGGGCATCGGGCAGGCGATCACGATGCCGCTGTTCTTCGGTTCCAACGCCCTCTACCCGGTCGCCGTCATGCCCGGCTGGCTCCAGGCCGTCAGCAAGGCCAACCCGCTCAGCTATCAGGTCGACGCCCTGCGCGGGCTGCTGCTCGGCACCCCCGCGCACCTCGCCACCGACTTCGCCGTCCTCGTGGTGGCCGCCGCGCTGGGCATCACCGCGGCCTCCGCGCTGCTCGGCCGCCTGGCCCGCTGACGGCTCCCTGCGGACCGCCCGTCGGAGTGATGTGCGGCACGCCCCGGAGACCGCTTCGAGGGCCCGTCGGTGAATTCCTCCTGTCCACGGCTTGATCAGCGATCAAAGACGGCGAATTCCCCGGCCACGGCGCATTCCTCACATTTGACAGTGCGCTGAGCGCGCGGATAGGAAGCAGCTCTTGGAAGTCGAGAGGTGCATTGTGTACGAGCCGAACGTGGTCGGGGACTGGCAGGAGTACGAGGAGCATGCCGGTCTGCGCGTCCGCGTCCACCGCCTGGAGCGGTCGGAGCCGCCGCGGGGGCGCGACGAGGCCGCCGAGGGACTGACGTACTTCCGCCTCCGCGTCACCGTGGAGAACCGCGGCACGCGGCGCTTCGGCGTCCACCTGGAGGACGGGCAGATCGACGTGCGGATCGGCCCGGACGGGGACGGAGCGTTCGTCGACTGGCGCAACTCGCAGTTCATCGAAGGCTACGACGTCTATCCGCTGCGCCGGGTCACGGCGGTGCTGTACGCGGCGGGGCCGGAGGCCGCCCTGTCCCAGATCGACGCGCAGATCCAGCTGCGGGTCGACGAGGAGTGGACCTCGCGCGCACTGTGGACCGGCTGCGTCGACGGGCACGAGGAGACCGCCGGGACCGGCACGCCCGCGGCCGGCGGACCGGGCGGGCTGGCGCACCAGATCAGCACCTTCCTGCGCGACCAGGCGGGACCGGGAACCGCGGGCTGATCCCGCCGCACTCCGCCGAACCCCGCCGTGCCCCTGTAGCACTCAGCCGCGCCCGCGCTGCACCCCACGGCCCCCGTACCTCGGAGCGTCTCCGCCGTATTCAGCCGCCTCGCCGTACCCTCGGAGCGTCTCCGCCGTATTCAGCCGCCTCGCCGTACCCCCGGAGCGCCCCCGTCGTACTCCGCCGTACCCCCGGAGCGCCTCCGCCGTACCCCGCCGCGCCCGCGTCGTCAGTGCGGGATGCCGTCGATGATCTCCCGGGCGCCCTGGCGGAGCAGGGCGACGGCGACAGACGTGCCGAGTGTGGCCGCGTCCAGCCGGCCCGCCCACTCGTGGGCGTTCAGCCGGATCTTGCCGTCGGGGGTGAACACACAGGCCCGCAGCGAGAGCTCCCCGGCGCGGTCGACGTGCGCGTACCCGGCGATCGGGCTGTTGCAGTGTCCCTGGAGCACATGCAGGAACATGCGTTCCGCTGTGGCCGCGCGATGGGTGCCGGGGTCGCCGAGCGGGCCGACCGCCTCGATGAGTTCGCTGTCGCCCTCCCGGCACTGGAGGGCGAGGATGCCCGCGCCGATGGGCGGCATCATCGCCTCCGGGGACAGCACCTCGCTGATGACGTCCGCGCGCCCGATGCGCTCCAGACCGGACGCGGCGAGCAGGAGCGCGTCCGCCTCGCCCGCGGCCAGCTTCTCCAGCCGCCGGTTGGCGTTGCCGCGGAACGGCACGCAGTCGAGGTGCGGGTGGCCGGCCGCGAGCTGGGCGACACGGCGGATCGAGGACGTGCCGACGCGGGTGCCGGCCGGGAGCTCGTCCAGGGTGAGCCCGCCGGGGTGGACGAGGGCGTCGCGGATGTCGTCCCGCTTCAGGAACGCGGCGAACGTCGTGCCGGCCGGTAGCGGCCGGTCGGCGGGCACGTCCTTCAGACAGTGCACCGCGAGGTCCGCCTCGCCGGCCAGCAGCGCTGCGTCGACCTCCTTGGTGAAGGCGCCCTTGCCCTCGACCGCGGACAGATCGCCCAGCCACTTGTCGCCGGTGGTGCGCACCGGGACCACCTCGGTGCGCACACCGGAGTGCGCGGCGGCCAGTTCGGCGCGGACGCGTTCCACCTGGGCCAGCGCCATGGGGGAGTCGCGGGAGACGATACGGATCAGTTCGGGGACGGACATGCGGGACACCATAGACCTCGCTGCGGGCGACCCGTGCGGTTCAAGACGTTCCGGCATACGGAAGTTGACATGCCGTCACACCATCGGATCGTCGGGCGGGTCCGCCACCGCCGCCTCCTCCGGTGTGAGGTCGGGGCGCAGCCGCAGCCAGGAGGGCTGGCGCAGCATCCCGGCCCGGGTGCGCACGCTGTAGCGGACCTCGCCGACCAGCCGCGGCAGCACCCAGTGCGCCCCGCGCACCGCCGGTACGGGGTCGAAGGGGCACACGTCGGTCGCCAGGGCCGCGAGCAGCGCGGCGAGCTCGGACCGCTCCGCCTCGCTCCAGCCGGTGCCCACACTGCCGACGTAGCGCAGCCGCCCGCCCGCGAACCGGCCCATCAGGACGGCGCCCGGCAGGCCCGTCAGCCGCCCCTTGCCGGGCAGCCAGCCGCCCACGAGGACGTCCTCGCTGCGCATGTTGCGGATCTTGATCCAGGCCCGGGAGCGCACCCCCGGTTCGTACACCGAGTTCAGCCGCTTGCACACCAGGCCCTCGAGACCGTGCTCGCGGGTGGCGGCCAGGGCCTCGGCGCCGTGGCCGACGACCGCCGAGGGCGTCGACCAGTACGGACCCGTCAGGCCGAGGTCCTCCAGGCGCTCGCGGCGCCGGACGTAGGGGAGGGCGAGCAGCGGGCGCGCGCCCAGGTGCATCACGTCGAACAGGACGAGGTGGACGGGGACCCGGGCGGCCCTGCGCGCCGCCCGGCCGGGGGCGTGGGCCAGCCCCATGCGCCCCTGGAGCAACTGGAAGCTCGCCCGGCCCTGCTCGTCCAGCGCCAGCACCTCCCCGTCCAGGATCGCGGGCGTGGCGCCGAGCACCCGGCCGAGGGGCCGCAGTTCGGGGTAGGCGGCGGTGATGTCCTCACCGGAGCGGGCCCGCAGCAGCAGCCCGCCGTCACCGGGCAGGTACGCCACCACGCGCTGGCCGTCCTGCTTCGTCTCGTACGCCCACCGCTCGTCCTGAGCGGCCGGCGGGAGCGGGCCGGTCGTGGCGAGCATGGGCGGGATCAGCGGCAGGGTCACGGCAGAGATGTCGACGAACCGGCATGCCGCCACGCGCGCCCGGCGGCACATTCCCCTGAAAGGGTCCCCGCGGCGGCCTGTGCGCGGATTCGTCGCGAACGGGGGAGTGGAGGCCCTGTCGCCCGGGGCGGAAAACGCTGTCACGATCGGTGGGGACCGTCAAGACGACCATCGGAGCGCGCGGATGACGACGGACACGGGCACAGCGGGCGGGCGCGGGGCCGGCGGGATCGAGGTGAGGCCGGTCGCCGGGTCCATCGGGGCCGAGGTCACCGGAGTGGATCTGGCCGGGGGGTTCGACGACGCCGTGGCCGCGGAGATCCGTGCGGCGGTGCTGCGCTGGAAGGTGGTGTTCTTCCGCGGGCAGCGGCTGGACCACGCCTCGCACGTGGCCCTCGCCCGCCGCTTCGGCGAGCCGGTGGTCCTGCGGCGGCGCGGCGGCGCGTCACCGCAGGACGTCCCCGAGGTGGAGACCACCGCGGACCGGCCGGAGCTGGGCGGGCGGTTCGGCATGGACCACGAGGAGTGGCTGCGGCGCCGCCGGCACACGCTGCTGCGCGGCTGGCACTGCGACCACGGAGCCCGCGTCGACCCGCCGGCCGCGACCATCCTGCGCGCCGAGACCGTCCCGCCGTACGGCGGCGACACCACCTGGTCCAACCTGGCCGCCGCGTACGCCGGGCTGTCGGAGCCGGTACGCGCCTTCGTCGACGGGCTGCGCGCCGAGCACCGGCTCGGGGTCGGCTACCAGCCGCGGCCCGGGGACGACGCGTATGCCCGTCACCTGATGGACCATCAGATCGCCACGGTGCACCCGCTGGTACGTGTCCATCCCGAGACGGGCGAGCGGCTGCTGTTCGTCAACGGCTACTACGTCGAACAGATCGAGGGCCTCTCCCGGGCGGAGAGCGCGGCGATCCTGGAGATGCTGCTGGAGCAGGCGGTCCGGCCCGAGTACACGGTCCGGTTCCGCTGGGAGCCGGGCAGCGTGGCCTTCTGGGACAACCGGGCCACCATCCACCTGGCGCCCGGCGACAGCGCCCACCTCGGCTTCCCGCGCATCATGCACCGGGTGATGCTCGCCGGTGACGTACCACTGGGAGTGGACGGCAAGCCGTCCGAGCCGATCACCGGCAGCGAGCCGGGCCGCTGGTGACCGGCCGGGGCGCGGCCGGTACGCCGGCGGTCAGGTCAGGGGGATCGTGACCTCGTCCTCGACGGGCGGTGCCACCTCCTGGGCGCGTCCGCCGGTCGCCGCGAAGCAGCGCAGCCGGACCGCCTCCCCTGTGACGTCCAGACGCAGGAACGACTTGAAGAACGGCGGGCTGTACGTGGCCGAACTCGGCGAGAACAGCTGGGTGTAGAGCTTGCGCACCGGAAGGCGGAAGCGGGCCCGGCGTTCCGGGCGGCGGCCGGCGCCGAGCAGGCTCGCCACCAGGCGGACGCGCCGGGTGACCCGTACCGGCGCGCCCCCGGGGCGGACGGACGGGACGCCGAGCCGCTCGGCGACGACGGCCATCGCCTCGGCCTCGCTGAGCGTGAGGAAGCGGCGCAGTCGCAGCCGGCGGGCGTACACCCTGCTGTAGAAGGCCAGGGAGTCGCCGCGCAGCGGATAGCAGCGGAAGTCCGACTCGGTGACGTTCGCGACGGAAACGCGCGGGATGGTGTGGGTGGCGTGCATGAAAGCGCCCCCGCCGCCGGAGACGACGTACTGGACGGTGCGGCCGTCCACGTCGACCGGATAGCGCTGGTAGTTGTGGATGTCGCCGCCGATCGCCGCCACATAGCGGTGCACGGGGTCGCGCACGATGTCGTCGACGGTGCCGCCGCCCTCGATGGGGCAGGGATGGTGCTCGCCGTCCACGTACAGCGGTGATCCGGTGAGGAGGATCTTCGGGCGGGGTCCTCGCGAGACCTCCCGCAGCCAGGCGCCCTGCTCGGCGTCGATCGTGCCGAGCAGGCCGGTGTCGATGCCGACGATCCGCACCGGACCCGCGTCGATCGCCCAGTACGGGCCCGGCTGGACGGCCTGTTGACCCGGTTGGGACCTCAACTTCCTGGCCTCGGTCAAGCTTTGCTCGTCCGTGGGGCGTGGCTGGTGCCACAGCAGCGCACGCCACCAGGAACGGCCGAGCGGGCGGGGCTTCGGCTCGGGCGGCAGCGGCGGGGCGTCGTCGCAGAAGACGCGCATGAAACCGCCGAGGTCCTCGTACCAGTCGTGGTTCCCCGGTATGGCGTAGATCGGCGCGGGATAGTCCTGGTACGGGCGGAAGAACTTGGTGCCGTAGTCGTCGGTGCTCCCGACGGGATAGATCACGTCACTGGTGATCACGGCGAACGACGTTTCCCGACCGGCCTCCAGAAGGCCGGGTACGACGGCGTACTGCGAGTCGTCGCCCGCACCGGTGTCCCCGATGACGAGGAAGGAGAAGCGGTCCCCCTCCGGTCGCCGTATCACCTTGTCCGCCGGGGCTCCGGCCGCCGTCCGCTGCGCCACCCACCGGTCCCGGGTGCGGCCCGTGGGGTCCCCGAACCAGGAGGCGACCACCCCGTTGCGGGCGGCCCACAGGACGCGCGGGTCGAGCCAGGACAGCTTCCGCACCCTGGCGGGGAGTAACTGCCGGTACGAGCCTGGTTCGGTGGCCGTCCAGCCGGCGCCTTCGACGGTATCGCGTGAGGAGTTGGACACGCGGTGCACCGTAACAATGATCAAGCCCTGCGCACGAGAGGGGTCCGGCGATCGGGCGCCGGACCCCTCCGTGGCCAACTCGCGTGCTAGTCCAGGGGGTCGAGGGTGAGGTAGGCCCGCTGCGGATCGCCGTCGTGGACCAGGGACTCCTGGTTGCCGACGTCGTCGAAGGCGAACGCGTAGGCCTTGGAGTCGGCCATCCGGTCATGGATGATCCGCGCGTAGTGGTTGGTCACCGGGTCCTGGTAGAAGTTCGCGGCCGTGGCGTCCGGCTGGTCGGGGTTCACCAGGAGCGTGGACCGGTTGAACGCGGCGCACAGCGTGCGGGAGATGGGACCGCGTACCGCGTCGTTCGGGGCGTCCAGCAGTTTGTGGCAGCCGAAGACGCTGTCGGCGTCCGGCTTCTGGAAGCTGGTGACGACGGCGCCCGAGGCGTCGGTGAAGTTCATGACGTCGCCCGAGACCCGGCCGTAGTAGCGGGTGCCGGGCTGGTCCCCGAACGGGGTGACGGTGAGCGTGGTGCCGGCGTACTTCTGCCAGACCCGGTTGACGTAGTCGTCCATCACGCCGCCCGGCAGGGCGCCGTTCTCCATGCCGTGCCCGGGTGAGAGCGCTCGCAGCACGGTGCCGTCGGACCGGGTCTGGACCAGACCGCCCCAGCCGCCGGGCTGCGCGCGCAGGGCGTCGAACACGGCGTGGTAGCCGCCCGGCTTGAGGCGGCCGATACTGACGGTGCTTCCGTCGGCGCGCCGGACACCCACCGAGTACGGCACCGAGAACATGTCCACCTGGGTGCTGTTGAGCCACAGACCGGCGTCGTTCAGTGTGTACTCGGACCAGTTGAAGAGGATGTCGTGGTTGGGGTCGCTCGGGTTCTGCACGGCGGGCTGGACCAGTCCGCCCGTGGTCAGCCTGAAGTCGAGTTTCCGGCCGTAGGAGAAGTAGATCCGCCCGGAGAACTTGGGGATCCGGATGGTCGCCGACTGCCCGGCGGCCGGCCCGGGGATCGAGGCGTCGGGGGCGGGAGTCGGCGGGTTCCCGCCCGCGGGCCACGGGTGGAAGGCGCCGTTCGCGTCGGCCCAGCCCTGCTGACCGGTCGTCAGGGACGTGCCGATGTCGTAGATGTACAGCTGCTCGCCGCGGGCGGAGTCGTTGGTCACCTCCAGCGGGATCGTGTCGGGCACCGCCGCCTCGGCCGGGGCGGGGGCACCGAATCCGAGCAGCGCGCCGACGAGGGCCGTCGCCCCTGTCGCCGCGAGCACCTTGAGTCTGCTGAGCATGCTCCACCTCCGTGGGGGTTGGGGGATACGGAGTTGGTTGGTCCGTACCTGAAGTGAGAGCGCTCTCAGAATCCCGTCCAGGGTGCGTACATGTCAATCAGGGCCTCGTTGTGCGGCACGCCCGGGGCGTCTCGCGGCGGTGGCGGACCCCCGTCGCCCTCCGGCCGCCCGCCGTTCGCGCCGGGTCCCTCACTCGAACCGTGAGGTGTCGCCCGCTCCCCGCCGTACGATCTCCGCCTCGCCGCCGGAGAAGTCGATGACCGTGGTCGGCTCGGTGCCGCAGTCGCCGGAGTCGACCACCGCGTCCAGCACGTGGTCGAGCCGGTCCTTGATCTCCCAGCCCTGCGTCATCGGCTCCTCCTCGTCGGGCAGCAGCAGCGTGCTGGACAGCAGCGGCTCGCCGAGTTCCGTGAGCAGGGCCTGGGTGACGACGTGGTCGGGGATGCGCACTCCGACAGTCTTCTTCTTGGGGTGCTGCAACATGCGCGGCACCTCCCTCGTGGCGGGGAGGATGAAGGTGTAACTGCCGGGCGTGGACGCCTTGATGGCGCGGAAGACGTCATTGTCGATCCGCACGAACTGGCCGAGTTGCGCGAAGTCCTGGCACATCAGGGTGAAGTGGTGCCGGTCGTCCAGCTGCCGGATCGTCCGGATCCGCTCGATACCGTCCCGGCTGCCCAGCCGGCAGCCCAGGGCGTAGCACGAGTCGGTCGGATACGCGATCAGCGCGCCGTCGCGCACACTGTCCGCGACCTGACGGATCGCGCGCGGCTGCGGATTGTCGGGGTGCACGTCGAAATACTTCGCCATCCGCCGAGCTTATGCCGAACCCCACCCACCACGTCGCAGGCCCCTGCCAACACCCCCTGCGCGCCGCCCCACCGCTCCGCGACCCACCCGCACCCGACACGCCCCGGCCGCAGGCCGGCCGAGACCGAGCCGTCGGCGCCGCTTGCTCCGCGCCGGTGCCGCTCGCGCGGGCCGCGGGGGCTGTGCCGCGCCCGCCGCGCCCGGCGGCGTTGCATCGTGCAGGCGGTGGTCGGCTGCGCGCGCCGCGGGTGCCCCCTTGCGCGGGCCGCTCGCGCCTTGGCGCTCGCATCGCGCCAGGGCGGCGGGCCGGTGTCCGCCCTGTGCTCCGTCGCTGGTGCTGCGGTGTCAGCCGCGGCTGTGCTTCTTGGGCAGCGCCGCCTGCGCCGAGCTGTCTGCACGGTGCTGCTCCGTCCCGCTCCTCCCCGCGGGCTGCGGTGGGCGGCACCGGCCGGGCTGGGCTCTCCGTGCCGTGGCCGGCCCCGGGCCGTGTCGCTGTGCCGCTCGCACAGGCTGAGCGGTCCGCTCCGTGCCGTGCGCGCCGCACCGAGCCTCACCTACCGGAGCTGAGCTGCCCGCCTATCGGCGCCCCGGCGCTCGCATCGCGTCCAACTGCGTCGTTTTGCGCGCCGCTGTGACGTGTCGTTGGCGGCGGATGCGCCTCTTGTGCAGAGCCGCCTGCGCCGAGCGCCTGTGCTGTCTGCATGGCGCTGCTCTGTCCCGCCGCCCCGCGCGGGCCGCTGGGCGCCGCCGGCCGGGCTGGGCTCTCCGTGCCGTGGCCCGCGCCGGGCCGTGTCGCTGTGCGTGCTGTGCCGCTCGCGCGGGTCGGGCCGCGCCGGTGGGCTGAGTAGCCCCCACTGTGCCACCCGCCGAGCCGTGCCCGGCGTTCGCCCGCCTCGTGTCCGTTACCTCGGCGTCCCGTCAAGCTGCCCCGTGCCGGTGGAGTCGTATCCGCTTCGAAATCGTGGGCGTACTTCCCGGGAACGGGGGAAGCAGGCTTCACGTGGCGCTCGGGAGCTGTCCCCCCGGCCTCGGGCGCGTGGCTTCGCCGGTTGTTCGCCACCCCCCCCTCGTGAACAACCGGTGAAGCCGCCCTCCTGACCGCTCGTCCGATCGTGCGCGTGCCCGGGGCCGGAGTGAAGAGGCACCGCCTGGTAACGTCCAAGACCGAAAACGCCGAGGTCAAGGCCACGGACAGGCGACGGATGAGGAGAGGGCCGACATGGCCGGGCGAGAGGACGGGTCCGCCGGAGCACCGGGACGGGACGACCGGGCGTCCTGGGCCGAGGAACTCCTCGACCAACTGCGACCGACCGGACGGGACGTGCGCAAGGTCGTCGCCTGGCTCGCCGCGTCCGTGCACGGGACCGGCTGCCTGCTGGACGGCACCGGCACCCTGCTCGCAGGGGAGCCGGTCGCCCTGGACGAGAACGTGGTCGAGGACGTCGTCACCGGCCGGTTCGCCTCCGCCGCGCTGGAGGGCCGGGGACACCACGTCCGCTTGGTGCGCGTGGGAGGCCCGCGTCCCCAGTCGGCCCGCGTCCTGGCCGTCTCCCGCGCCGAGCCCTTCGACCGGCAGGCCGCCGAGATGGTCACCCACACCGCCGGAGTGCTCGAACTGCTGCTGCGGGCCCACGAGTCGACCGTCGCCGGGCACCGGCTCGAAAAGGCGACGGCGGCCCTGCGGCTGGCCATCCTGCAACTGCTGATGGTGGAGGACACCGTCTCGGCCCGCCGGGTGGCCGCGGGCCTGTGGCCCGGACTCCTCGACACGGACGCCGCCTGGGTCTACGTCGTCGAAACCCGCCGCGACGAACGGCACCGGCTGGCCGCCGAATGCCTGGACGCCACCGGGGAACGAGCCCTGGTGGTGCTCTGCCCGGCGGTGGACGAGCACGTGATCGTGCTCGCGCCGCTGGAGACCGACGGCCGCAACCTGCGCTCGCTGGTCGGCGCGCGCGAGCGCACCTTCCTCGGTGGCAGCACCCGGCACGGCCTGGCCCGGACCGCCACCGCGTACGGGCAGGCCGTGAGCGCCCTCGCGGTCGCCCGGTTCCGTCCGGAGGGGGCCGCCGTGTACGCCGAACGCAGCCACCCCGAGCGCCTGATGGACCCCGAGGCACTGCGCGCCTGGTCCGCCCGGCTGCTGCGGCCGCTGGACACACTGGCGCATCACACACGCGCCGAACTGCTCGCCACCACCCGGCTGGGCCTGGAGTTCACCGCCGTGAGCGCGGCGAAGGTCCTCGGGGTGAGCCGCAACACGGTACGGGCCCGTATGGAGCGGGTGGAGGGACTGGTCGGCGCGGACTTCGGCAGCCTGACGGACCGGGCCGCCGTCCACCTCGCCCTGAACACCCAGGCCGGCCTGGACGACCAGCCGGCCGTCGGCCCGGCGCCGCGGACGGGCTCGGTACGCCTCGGCGACCTGCTGACCGGCCCGGCGCTGCACACCTGGGCACGCGAGCTCCTCGGCCGTCTGGCGGCGGACGCGCGAGACCTGCGCGGCACCCTGCGCACCTGGATCACCGCCGGCGGAAACGCCGAGCGCGCCGCGCAACTGCTCGGCATGCACGCGCAGACCGTCCGCGAGCACGTCCGCGGGGTGGAGCCCGTCCTGGAACGCCAGCTCCTCGCCGCCGGCAGCGACCTGTACGAGGTCGTCCTGGCCCATGTGGCGGTGGGCGACCTCCAACCGCCCGCCCTCGGCGCGGAGTGAACGCGGGCATTCCGGACTCACTTGTGCACGGGTGAGCCCTCCGCCGGGCCGAAGGGGCACCGGCGCGGTACCCAACGCCTGTCCTGTACACATAGGTTCGACGAGCCGCGGACACGGGACCGGAACGGGGGACCGGTCCCGTGCCGTCGGGCGCCCGGGCGCGGGTCAGCGCACCGCACGGCGCCCGCACACGGCGAACTCCGCGCCGCGGGCCGCCCCAGGACTCCTGGGGCGGCCCGCCGTCGAGCACCGCGCCCCGCCGCCGCGGGAACGCCGGGCACTCAGCCGTCCAGTCGCACCGGCACCTCCTGCCAGCCGAAGGCGATGAAGGACGGCACCTGGCGCAGTTCTTCCGCGCCGACGGCCAGACGCAGACCGGGGAAGCGGTCGAAGAGCGCGGGCAGCGCGGTCAGGGCCTCCATACGGGCCAGTGGCGCCCCGATGCACCGGTGCACGCCGATGCCGAAGCCGAGGTGGTCGTCGGCACTCCGCGCGGCGTCAAAGACGCCGGCGTCCGGGCCGTAGTGCGCCGGGTCCAGCCCGGCGGCGGCGTAGGTCGTGATGATCGCGTCCCCCGCCGGGACGGTGACGTCGCCGACGGTCAGGTCGCTCACCGCGAACCGCAGGGGCAGGGACGCGATGGACGGGTGCACGCGCAGCGTCTCGTCGACGACCGCGTCCCAGCCGGTCTTCCCGCCGCGCACCGCCTCCGCCTGCCCGGGGCGGGTGAGCAGCGCGACGATCGCGTTGCCGATGAGGTTGACGGTGGTCTCGAAACCGGCGCCGATCACCAGCAGCAGCGTGTAGAGCAGTTCCTCGTCGCTGAGCCGGTCCCCGTCCTCGTCCCGGACCCGGATCAGCTCGGTGGTCATGTCGTCGCCCGGGTGCTCGCGCTTGTGGGCGATCAGCCCGCCCAGCACCGCACCGATCTGCCCCTGCACGAACGCGGTGTGCTCCGGGCTCGGATCGGAGGTGTCCATGATGGCCGTGACCAGCCGCGAGGTGTCCTCCCGCAGTTCGTTCGGTACACCGAACAGCTCGCAGATCATCCGCATCGGCAGCGGATGCGCGAACTCCTGCCGGAGATCCACCGTCTCACCCCGCGCCCCGGCGGCCGCCAGCTCCTCCAGCAGCTCCGCCGTGATCGCCTCCACCCGCGACCGCATCGCCTCGGTGCGCCGGTGCGTGAAGCTCGGCGCCACCAGCTTGCGCAGCCGCGCGTGGTCGGGGCCGTACGTCGACAGCATGTTCACCACGCCCACCCAGCCGAGGATCCAGCCCCACGAGGGGTTCTGGCCGACCTCCGCCCACTGCCTCCAGTGCTTGCGCGGGTCCTTGCTCACCCGCGGGTCGAGGATCAGCTCCTTGAGGGTGTCGTAGCCCGTGGGCGCCCAGGCGGGGATGCCGCCGGGCAGTTCGACGGGCACGATCGGGCCCAGGGCGCGCAGACGGGCGCTCTCGGCGGCGATGTCGGCCCCGAACGGGTCGAGGGCGATACGGTCGGTCACGGTCACGTCGGCTCTCCAGGCTGGTCGGGGGAACGGGGGCTGAACCGCACGGGCAGGGACGTCAGCGAACGGTGGAACGGGCCGGGCCGCCAGGTCAGCCGCTCGCGGGGCAGGACCGGCTCCAGGTCGGGCAGCCACTGGGTGAGCCGCTCGATCGCCTCGGTCGCGATGAGCAGCGTGGGCTGCTTGACCGGGCAGGCGTGCGGGCCGGCCGACCACGAGAGGTGCGAGGCGTCCTTCGGGTGGCGGCCACCGGTGGCCTCCCGCTCGGCGAAGTGGGCGAGCGCCCCGTACGAGATCACGACCGGTACGGCGGCCCGGATCCAGACCCCGTGGAAGGTCATGGACCGGCGCGCGAAGTGGATGCCGTAGTTGGCCAGCGGGGTCTCGTGGTGCAGCACCTCCACCACGGCGTCCATCACCGGACGGGCCCCGCTGGTCAGGGTGGAGTAGTAGTCGGGGTTGCCGAGGATCCGGGACAGCGCGTTGGACACCAGGTTCGCGGTCGGCTCGTGGCCGGCGCCGAGGGTGAGGAAGACCTGCCAGGTGACCTCCTCCGGGCTGAGCCCCGCCGGGTGGTCGAGCAGCAGGCTCGGCAGGTCGTCGCCGCGCCGTTCGGTCTTCGCGGCGATCAGCTCCAGGACGTACCCGGCGTACTCGGCCTCGCCCTCGGCCGCCTGGTCGCCGCCCTCCATCATCTTGCCCAGCGCCTCGTTCAGGCGGTCGCTCGCGTCTTCCGGCAGCCCGAACAGGCTGTTGAACACGAGCGCCATCAGCGGGCGCGCGAAGTCGGACACCAGGTCGGCCTCGCCGCGCGGCCCGATCCGGCCCACCAGCAGGCGCACCGCCCGGTGCACCCGCGCCCGCAGGTCGTGCGGTTCGAGGCGGTCGAAGGTGTCCATCAGCGAGCTGCGGTAGCGGACATGGGCGGCGCCGTCGGCGAACAGGGTGTTCGGCCGCCAGCGCATCATGCCGAGCACCGGCGAGTCGTCGGGGACGGTCGCCTCCCACGGCCGCGGGTCGTGCGAGAACGACTCGGTGTCGTGCAGCACATCCAGGGCGGCCCGCCGGTCCGTGACGACGTACGCGGGTACGCCGGGCGCGAGTTCGGCCCAGCCCACCGGGCCCTGGGCGCGCAGGGCGGCGTAGTAGCGGTGGGGGTCCAGGGCGAAACCGTCCTCCCACAGCCGTACCGGAGCCGAGTGCGAGAAGGCCCGCCGGCCGGGGGAGTGGGTGGTCACCGGCGCTCCGAGGGATGGTCGATCAGATACTGGACCAGAGCGAGCAGCGCGTCGATCGAGGAGTCGGCGTCCCGGGCGTCGCACGTCACCATCGGGGTGGTGGGCTCCAGGTCCAGGGCCGCGCGCAACTCCTCGTCGCTGTAGTGGCTCGGCGAGTCGGGAAACGCGTTGAAGGCCACCGCGTACGGCAGCCCGCTCTCCTCCACCAGCCCGAGCACGTCGAACGATGCGTCGATACGGCGGCTGTCCACGAGCACGAGCGCCCCCAGGGCGCCGTGGGTGATGTCGTCCCACAGCGGGCGGAACCGTTCCTGTCCGGGCGTGCCGAACAGGTACAGCACGATCCCGCCGGGCAGGCTGATCCGCCCGAAGTCGATGGCGACCGTGGTGGTCGCCTTCTCCCGGACCCCGGCGAGGTCGTCCACCCGCGCGGACGCCTCGGACAGGGTCTCCTCGGTGTGCAGCGGGCGGATCTCGGAGACGGAGTCGATGAGGGTCGTCTTGCCCACTCCGAACGGGCCCGCGACGATGATCTTCACCAGGTCGCGGGCGGTGTCGGGCAGGTGGATGCCGCTAGTGCTTGAGGGCGCGGAGGCCATCGGCCACTCTCTTCAGCAGGTCGGGGTCGAACCGTTCGGCGGGCGGGATCGGCGCGCGCGCCAGCACCAGGTTCCGGTCGATCAGGTCGCCGGCCAGGACGCGGAGGGCGGAGACCGGCAGTTCGAGCAGCGCCGCCGCCTCCACCACCGTCAGCGAACCGTCGTCCAGGACGTCCAGCAGGGCCAGTTGGGCGGCCGGCAGGCCCGCCGGCGCGGACCTGCCGACAGCGGTGAGCACCGAGAGCCGCTCCAGGTGCGGCCGGCTGGGCCGGGCCACGCCGCCGGTCGACAGGTACGCGGGAACCAGGGGACGGCCGCCACGGCGGCCGGTCATGCCGGCGCGCCGCCGTCGGATCCCCGGGTCGCGGCGGCCATCGCCTTCTCGCCCATCCGCGCCACCTGGGAGTGGACGCGGTGCGCCAGAAGGTCCAGGCGGACCTCCGGATCCCCGTACGCGGCGACACACGTGCCGTGGTCGGTGGGGACGATCAGGACGTAGCCGTGGTCGGACTCGACGACCACCTGTCGCACCTCGGCCCGGTCCTGGTCCGCGAACGCAGCCGCCGCGGTGCGGCACGCGCCCTGCACGGTGCTGGTGATGGCGGCCACCCGCTCCGCCGAGGGCTGCGAGAGCGCGTCCGTGTACCCGGTGGCGAGTCCGTCGCGGGTGAGCAGGACGGCGGCCACGACATGCGGCACCTCGAGGATCGGGTCCAGCACCCATGCCGTGTCGCCTGCCTGACGGCTGGTCATCGAGCCGCTCCCTTTTCATGGTCGTTGTGTTCGTTCTCCACTGCGCCCGCGTCGCGCGGGCCCCCTGCCGAGCCTGAGCCGCCCCGGCGTTTCGGCCCGGCCTCCCCCGCCCCGTCCCGGGCCGAGTCCGTCCCGGCGGACGGAGTGCGGGAGTCCGTCGTCTTCGCCGTGGCGGACCAGCGCTCGGCTTCCCCGGGTTCCCGTGGGGCGGTTCCGCCGCCGGTGCCGGGGCGATCGTGTGCGGCGGGCCCGACCGCCTCGGGCGCCGGCCGCCCTCCGGAGGCTCGGCTCCCGGTACTCGCGGGCGTTGTCCCGGCATTCGCGGGCTTTTCCCCGGCGTTCGCGGGCTTTTCCCCGGTGTTCGAGGGCGCTCCCCCGGCGTTCGCGGGCGTTCCCCCGGCGGGTCCGCCGTCGTCGGCCGCCCGTGTCCGTGCCGCGGGTCCGGTCCCGGCGCGCGCGGCCGCCGGGTCGGTGGCGCCGCGGGCCGCCGCCGTGGCGGACTGAAGACCGCCGAGCACGGCCGCGGCCTCCTCCGGCGTGCGCGCCGAGAGGTGTGGTCCGGACGCCGTCGCGGGCGCAGCGGTACGGCGGGAGCGGCGGCGTCGCTGCGGCAGACCTCCGCCCGTGTCGCGCGGAGCCCCACCGGCCGGAGCGGCGGGCCGCGGCTCGCCGCCCTGTTCCGTGCCGTGGGAGTGCCCGGTGCCGGCACCGTCCGGCGCCGGGGCCTGGCGGTGCTCCGGCGCGGCCTCCCGCGGCGCGGTCCGGCCGTGCGGGAGAGGGGACGCGGGCCGCGGGGTCGCGTCGTGGTGCGGATCCGTGGCCCGGTCCGGCGCTACGGGTTTCAGGGTCGAGCGGGGCGCGCTGGCCGCCGGCGGCCTCTCGACCGGGTCGATACGGGTGAGCAGATGGCTCGCGACCCGCAGGACCGCGCGCACTCCTCCGTAGGGCGAGGGCGAGGACACGTCGACGCCCAGGTCGAACTGCCGGGTGAGCTGCCCGATCGCGGCGAGCCCCATGCGCGGCGGGTCCCCGAGATCGGTCAGCAGGATCGGCTCGCCGCCGGCCACCAGCCGTTGCGCGCGGGCCCGTTCGTCCCGCGTCATGCCCAGGCCCGCGTCGTCGACGGTGACGCAGACCCCGTGGTGGACGTGTTCCAGGTTGACCAGGACGTCGGTGTCCGGCGCCGAGTGGCGCAGGGCGTTGTCCAGGAGTTCGGCCACGATGAGGGCGACCGGCTCGACGGCGTGCGAGACGAGCGCGGTGCCCTCCTGGAGATGGTTGTGCACCCGCACCCGGTGGTAGCCGGCGAGCCGTGCCTGGCCGCCGGTCACCGCGTCGACCAGGTGCGACTCCTCACGCGCCAGCCCGACCCAGGCCCCGCACACCACCGCGGCGACCTGGGCCCGGCGCAGCGACTGCTCGTTCTCGTGGTCGAGCGTGAACAGGGTCTGCGCCAACTCGGGGTCGTCGTAACGCTGTTGCAGACCGCGCAGGGCGTCCTGCAACCGGTACAGGGCGGCCTGGATCTCCCGGGTGGCGCCGCGCATCCCGGCCTGGGCGGCGGAGTCGATCCGGGTGCGCTGAGCGAGCAGTTCGGTGCGCAGGGCGCTCAGCACGCCCTCCAGCGCGACGCCCAACGGCGTCCCGGTGGTTCCCGGCTCCAGCGGACCGGGCACGACGACGTGCGGATGCGCCGTCCGCCGGGCCGCGGCGGGGATCCGCTCCGCCGCCAGATGGTCCACCTCGGCGGTCAACGTCCCTTGTACGTCCTCCAGTTGCTGGAGCAGGGAGGCGATCCGGTCGCGCTGGACGGCCTGCCTGCGCCGGGACCGCAGCAGGCCGCCGCCGAGGGCGAGGGCGGACAGTGTCCCGGCGGCGAGACCACCGGCCACCAGGCCCGGCATTTCGATCATGGGAGGCGGTTCCAGGAGACGTCGGGAAGGGCCGGGTCCGTGACCCTGCCCCTAGGCGTTCGGAGCACCGTACACGCTGTCATCGACCGAACTCACACGGTGGGCGACAACTTCTCCACAAAACTGCCCAGTTACTGTTCGTTTCCAGGTCAAGTGTCTGAATTGCCCATACAGAAAAAGATAGTTGATGGACCGTCAAGTAACTTGAGTCTCAGGCGCGAACAGTCTCCCGGTCTCAATCGGGCCTCAGGTCAATCGCGTCTCAGGTCGCTAGGGCCGAGGGCAGGACCGCCTCGACGGCCTCCGCCGGTGTCGCCGCCTCGGCCGGCCCGTGGATCCCGCCCGTGGCGGACGGCGCGCCCGGCAGGGCCCAGCTCTCCAGCAGTACGACCGGCTTGCCCGCCCGCAGAGCCAGCGCCACCTCGCTGAGCGTGCCCCAGCCGCCGCCCACGGCGACGAGCGCGTCGCAGGTGTTCACGAGCAGCCCGTTGCGCAGCTCGCCCAGGCCGGTCGCCACCGCGAGGCTCAGGTGCGGGTTCCCCGCGGCCCGGTCCCGACCCGGCAGCAGGCCGACGACGGTACCGCCCGCCGACGTCACGCCCCGCGCGCACGCCTCCATGACCCCGCCCAGGCCCCCGCACACCACGACCGCTCCCCGCCGGGCCAGAAGGACTCCCACCTGCCGGGCGAGTTCCGCCTCCCGCTCGGAGGCCTCTCCGGGCCCGGCGACGGCTACACAGGGACGCATACGCCCATGGAACGGCCCCCGAACCCCGTCGGCAAGGCGGGCACCGGCCATACGACCTGCTCGCCCGCGAGAGCACCGAGGCCGAGCGGCGCAACCCGCGTTCCAAGGCCGCCTACGACCGCGCCGACCACTTCTTCGGCCGGGTGCCGATGACCTGGATGAACAAGACCGCCGGCGCCTGCCCCCCGCTACCTGGAGCTGCACCGCAACCCGGGACCCGGAGCCCGAACCGCTGACCATCGGCAGGGCGATCGGCCGCGGCATCCCGGCCGACGCCTACGGGCTCCCCGCCGACCTCGCCGACCGGCTCCTCGGTCGTGCCCACCTGCACCTGGTGGACATGGGCGGCGTCGGCGCCCAGACCGGGATCGACACCCACCGGTTGCCCTGGTCGGCCAGCCGCCTCGGCGCCCGCTCCGAGTACCGCTTCGCCGCCCCGCCGCCCCGGCGCCCCGGTGACCCGCCGCCCCGGCGCCCCGGTGCCCCGGTGCCCCGCACCGGCATCGAGTCGGCGGCCGCCGCGGACGCCGAGCTGAAGGATCTTCCTCCACCTCTACCTGGCCAACCGGGGCATCCTGCTCACCCCGTTCCACCCGTTCCACGACATGGCGCTGATGTGCCCCGACACCACCGAGGAGGACGCCGACGCGCACACCCGATCTTCGCCGCCGCCCTGGCCGAACTGCACGGCCGACCGCAGGGCCTACGCTGGTGCGATCCGGCCGGAGAGGGAGAGCGACGCACGTGGACGACATCGACCGGGCCATCCTGCGCGAGTTGCAGACCGACGGACGTATCGCGTACGCGGACCTCGGCCCCAAGGTCGGTCTGTCCGCGTCCGCCGCCCGCCAGCGGCTCCAGCGCCTGCTGGACTCCAAGACCGTCCAGGTGGTCGGCGTGACCGATCCGATGGCCATGGGCGGACAGGCCATGGCGCTGCTCGGCATCGGCGTGGACGGCGACCCGCGGGCGGTCGCCGACGAACTGGCCGGGCGCCCCGAGGTGGTCTACTCGGTGCTGACCTCCGGCGGCTTCGACCTGTTCGCCGAGGTGGTCGCGCCCGGCCCGAGGGATCTGCTGGACTTCGTCAACGACGTGGTCCGTCCCATCGAGGGCGTCCGGCAGGTCCAGTCGTTCCCGTACTTCGGCATCCACACCCACCGGTTCCTGTGGGACGTGGGCTGAGCGGTCCGCCCCCGGTCGGGGGTCAGCCGTCCTCCGGCGGGTGGGGCACGAGCACGAGCATCGTCACGTCGTCACTGAGGGTGCCGCAGTGCGCGAGGAGGTCGGCCATGACGTGGTCGGCGAGTTCGGCCGGGTCGACGGCGGCGAGCCGGGGCAGCCGGTCGAGCAGGGGGTAGAACACTCCGGCCGCGTCCCTGGCCTCGGTGACGCCGTCGGAGGCGAGGAACAGCACATCACCGCGGCGCAGGGGCAGGACGTGCCCGCCGCGCCGCGGGACGCCGTCGGACAGGCCGAGGCCGAGGGGCGTCCACGGCACGAGGCAGACCTCCTCGGCGTGCCCGTCGCGCAGCAGCACCGGCGGGGGATGGCCGCAGGTGACCAGCCGCACCGACCGCGCGTCCCCGTCGAACTCCAGCAGCACGGCCGTCGCGAACAGCTCCGCGTGCCGCACCTCCAGCGAGTCCACCACCAGCCGGCGGTCCAGGGCTGCGGCCACCCCCGGCAGATCCGTCCGGTCGAGCACCGCCTCCCGGAAGCTGCCGAGCAGCGAGGCGACGGTGGACACGGCGGCCAGGCCGTGCCCCTGCACATCGCCCATGACCGCCCGCACCCCCTGGGGCCCCCGGCGCACGTCGAAGAAGTCCCCGCCGACCAGAGTGCCGCGCTGCGCGGCCCGGTACAGGCCCGCGCACCGCACCGGACCGACCCGCGCGGGAAGCGGCGGGACGAGGGCACGCTGCGCGGCCTCCGCGACCGTGCGCTCCAGGTCGAGCTGCGCGTCCCGGCGGCTGCGCACATAGGACAGGAACACGCTCAGCACGGCGACGAAGGTGACGGTCTCCAGGTCGGTGTTGCCCGGCCGGTTCAGCTGGAAGGCCGGCACGCTCAGCAGGGTCACCACCGTGGTGCCCAGCAGCGCGGTCGCCACCGGCCCGTACGACAGCACGGCCAGCGGCGGTATCGCGCCGAGCAGGAAGCCGATGTCGAGCGGGTTCGGGCTCAGCAGCGTGACCGCGCACACGAAGAGGACCAGCACGACCGGCAGCACACGTATCCAGCGGGGCGGCGGGGCGCCGTGCAGCCAGCCACGCCGGTGCGGGTCCCGGCGCCGGACCGGGGCAAGCAGCTTCACCACATGACCACGCTGCTACGCCGGACCCGGTACCGCACGCCGGAAGCCCGGCCCGCCGGGAAGTCAGTCCGCGTCGCGCGCCAACTCGGCCTCCGCCGCCGCGAGTATCTCGGTGACCCGCAGGCCGAACGCGGCGTCGCACGGGTGCGGGCGCCCGGTGCGCGCGGCGGCGAGCAGCGCGTCCGCCGCCCGGCCGTAGGCGGCGACGGCGTCCTCGGAGCTCTCCGGGAGCAGGGTCACCCCGGCCTCGCCCCGCAGCTCCACGGTGGCCCCGGCCGCCGCCGGGGGAGCGGTCAGGCTCAGGGTGAGGGTGCTGGACGCGCCGCCCACGTGGTCGAGGACCGCGTGCACCGTGTCCCCGGGGCCGTGCGCGGCGGCCGTCACACGCCGTACGTCGCCGAGGACCGGCAGCAGCACCGACAGCGCGTGCGGGCCGACGTCCCACAGCGCGCCCTTCTCCCGCCGCCACGGCGAGGCGGCGAACGGGTTGTCGCCGGTGAACACGGCGCCCAGCCACCGTGCGCGTGCCGTGAACCAGTCCCCCCGGGCCGCCTGCTCGGCGATCCAGGCCCCCGGTTCGGGCTGGAAGCGGGTGGTGAAGAAGACCACCGAGGCCACGCCGGTCTCCCGGACGGCCCCGACCACCGCGCGGCCCTGTTCCACCGTCGCGGCGAGCGGCTTGTCGAGCAGCAGATGGCAGTGGGACCGCGCGGCCCGCACCGCGAGGTCGGCCTGCACGTGCGGGGGCAGCGCGACGGCGACCGCGTCCACCTCCGCCAGCAGGGCGTCGAGGTCGTCGTAGGCGTGCGTGCCGTGTCGTTCGGCAAGATCCTTGGCAGCGGCCGTGCGCCGCCCCCATACGCCGGCGAAGTCCAGCTCGCCGTGTTCGCTCAGGGCGGGAGCGTGGACCATCCGTGCCCAGGGGCCGGTGCCGAGCAGTCCGATGCGCATACCGGTGCCTCTCCACTGTGCCGGACAGAGTGACGGCCGGCCGTACGGGCCGGTCGTCACCGAGCGTGTCACAGGAACCGGGTGCCCGAGCAAGCCCGCGGACGAAAGCGGGCATGGATCGGGCCTGGCGGGCGCGGCCCGGCGTACGCCCGCCGGGCCGGGGCGCACGCCGGCTCAGGCGGCCCGCCGCCGCTCGTCGGCGGCGGCCGGGTCCGGTGCGGGCGCGACCGGGCCGGCATCGGACCCGGTGCCGCGGCGGCCACGCGGGAGCAGCCGCAGATGTGCGCGGCGCCCGGCATGGCGGCCCCGCGTCGGAGCCGGATCCAGCATCCGCTCCTCCACGCGGTCCATGACCACCAGCAGCACGGACACGAGCGGCAGCAGCAGAACGGCGACGAAGACCATGACACCCCCTTGTCCGACAGAGGATCCGGGTGCTCGATCCGGGTGCTCCGAACCGGGCGGATGATGAGTGCCGTCCGGTGAAGAGTTCGTGAGGATCGGGACAGACCGTGATGCCCTCCCGGGCTGTCGTTCGTCCCCGGGCTGGTATGGGAAGACGCGGCTTCCCTAGGATGTACTCTCAGTCGGACCGGCCCAGTTGGCGCGGTGGAATCGGCGAATCTGGGGGACTGATGCCTGCGGAGAACCAGCTGTCCACGAACATTGACGAGAACGTGCCGACGGCTGCGCGTATGTACGACCACTACCTGGGCGGCAAGGACAACTACGCGGCCGACCGGTCCGCGTGCGAGGAACTCGACAAGGTCGTCCCCAGCACCCGCCGGCTCGCCCTGAACAACAGGCGCTTCCTGCAACGGGCCGTCCGCACGCTCGCCGAGGAGCACGGGATCCGGCAGTTCCTGGACCACGGCTCCGGTCTGCCCACCCAGGACAACGTGCACCAGGTCGCCCAGCGCGTCGCCCCCGAGTCGCACGTGGTGTACGTGGACAACGACCCGATGGTGCTGGTCCACGGCCGGGCCCTGTTGCAGCAGGACGAGCGCACCGCGGTCATACACGCCGACCTGCGGCAGACCGACGAGATCTTCTCGCACCCCGAGACCCAGCGCCTGATCGACTTCTCGCAGCCGGTGGCCGTGCTGTTCAACTCGGTCTTCCACTGCATCCCGGACAGTGACACCGACGGTCCGCTCGCCGTGGTGGAGCGGGTACGGGAACGGCTCGCGCCCGGCAGCATCATGCTCATGTGCCAGCTGGTCAGCGAGGACCCCGAGGTGCGGGCCTTCGTCACCGACTTCATGGACAAGGCCACGCAGGGACATTGGGGCCGGGTGCGCCAGGAGAAGGACGTCGCCGAATGGTTCGAGGGCCTGGAGCTTCTCGAGCCGGGCCTGGTGGAGGTGTCCACCTGGCGGCCGGACTCCGAGGTGGCTCCTCGTCAACTCACGCATGAATGGGTGGAGTTCGGCGGCATAGGCCTGATCCGCTAGCGGATCGGCGTACGGCGGCACCACCACGGACGGGCGACGCCCCGCCCAGGACCCGGACACCGGGTCGTGGACGGGGCGTTCGCGTTGACCGGGCCTTCGCCTCGGGCTGATCGCCTTCTGGCTAGGACGCGGACGCGTAACGGTCGTTGGCGGTCTTGCGCAGCAGTGCCAGGGTCTCCTGCGGCGTGAGCGCCTCGTCGGCCAGCCGGTCCAGGGCGATCCGGTACTCCTCCGTCTCGTCGCGGTCCTCGAGGAAGTTGGCGCTTCTGATGTGTTCGAGGTAGACGACGTCGGGCAGGTCGAGGCCGCCGAACCGGAGATACGTGATCGGGATGGCGGGCGCGGACGCGTTCGTCACGTCCAACGGGACGATCTGCACGGTCACGTTGGGGCGCTGCGCCATGGTGACGAGGTGGTCGAGCTGCTCGCGCATGACCTCGCGGCTGCCCAGAACACGCAGCAGGACCGATTCGTCAATGACCGCCCACACCTGCGGCGCGTCCTGTCGCAGCAGCAACTGGGCTCGCCGCATGCGCAGTTCGACGCGCCGCTGTACCTCGCCCGCCGAGGCGGTCGGCAGACCCCGCTCCACCACGGCCCGGGTGTACGCCGCGGTCTGGAGCAGACCGGGAACGTACTGGATCTCGAAGGTGCGGATCGCGGCGGCCGCCTCCTGGAGGCCGACCAGCCGGTCGAACCACTCGGGCATCAGCCGCTTGTCGTAGCGCTGCCACCAGCCGGGCTCGCCCGCCCGCCGCAGCAGCCTGAGCAGGACCGAGGACTCGTACTCGTCGGTGCCGTACAGCTTCAGCAGGGCGCGGACGTCGCCCTCGGCCGGAGGGCGGCGTCCCTTGCCCGATTCGATGCGCGAGAGCTTCGCGGCGCTGAACCCGAGTTCGCGCGCCGACTGCTCCTGGGACAGGCCCGCGTCCTCGCGGAAGCCCGCCAGCTGGACGCCGACCAGCATCTTCAGCAGAGTCGGGGCCGGCTCGGGCCGGTCCAGATAGGGCTCGAGGCGGGAGATGCGATGTGGCTCGGCGGACATCCTGACTCCCAGTAGACCGGCAGACTGAAAAGTCACCGTACCGCACCGTCCGGCTGCGGAGCGCGCTCGCCGGGGGAAGTCGCCAAGTTCGTTCCGCTTCACAGCAGATGGTCGAACTCGCCCTCCTTGGCGCCGGCCAGGAACGCGGCCACCTCCGCGGGGGTGTACACCAGCGCGGGGCCGTCGGGGTCACGGGAGTTGCGCAGCGCGATGTCCCCGCCGACCAGAGTGGCGACTTCCACGCAGTTGCCTTCGGCGTTGCTGTGCCGGCTCTTCATCCAGCGGGCGTCCAGCGAACTGGCCCGCACTCCGTTCCGCACTGGTGGCACCGCGGTCTCCTTGCTGTTCACGTTCGCACGTCCGCACGCACTTTCACGAGAAATTTCGCGTGCAATTGCACGCGGACGCTTTCAGCGTGGATAATAGCCGGGGCGTCAACCCCCTGTGGACGCCGTTCGGTGACGTCGCATCAGGGAGATGCCGTGCCCTCACCAGTGAGTCGAGAGCTCGAAGTGCCGAGCGCGGCCGCCGTGATCGCGCCGTGGGCGGAGGGGACCCACGGCGCGCTCGCGGCCGCAGCGCTGCGGATCGACTGCGGACGGGAGGGATTCGCCCGGGCTCGCGCCTTCACTCGCGAGACCTTGGACAGATGGTCGGTCGGCCACCGCGCCGACGACGCCGCCGTCATCGTCACCGAGCTCGCGGCCAACGCGGCGACGCACGCGGTGCCGTACGCCCCGCCCGGCGACACCGCCGTGTGGCTCGGACTCGCCGTCGACGGCGAACAGTTGATCATCACGGTCTCCGACCCCTGCCACGGCCGGCCCATACGCCGCACTCCGGCCGGCTTCAGTCTGCTGGAGCACGGCCGGGGCCTGTGCATCGTCGACGCCCTGGCCGAGGAATGGGGCTGGACCCCGAGGCCCCCGGCGGGCAAGTCGGTCTGGGTGAAGCTGTCGACGCGTCCGCCCCACTGAACTGCCGTTCCCCGTACGACCGCCGCCGGAAAGGACGACGCCATGCGCACCGTACCGACGGAACAGACCGGCACCCAGCGCACCGACCGCGCGACCCCGTTGTCGGCCCTGGGGCAGGTGCCCTGGAGCGACATCAGGGACTCCACCGGCTCCGCGGCCGCCATCCCCCTGCTGCTCCACAAGGTGGCCTCGCGCGACGCCCGCACCGCCCGCGCCGCGCTGGACGATCTGCGCGGACGGATCTGCCAGTTCGGGTTCGTGGTGGAACAGGCCACCGCCGCCACGGTTCCCTTCCTGTGGGAGCTCGCCCACCTCCCGGGCGTGACCTGCCGTCCGCAGATCATCCAGCTGCTCCGGAGCATCGCCGACGCCCGCCAGTGGGAGAGCGTCGCCGCTGTCTACCCCAAGGTCCTCAACCACCGGGAGAACCCGGTGATCTGGGAACGCAGGGCGCGGCAGGCCGTGCGCGCCCGGCGCGGCGCGCTGCCGGCGCTGCTGGCCGACCGCGACCGCGACATCGCCGCGGCCACGGCGGAGCTCGCCGACGCGCTCTCCGACTGAGTCCGGTCCCCGGGGACCTCCGGGCGGCCCCGACCGCCCGGACCGACTGCACGGATTCGGCCACCAGCACGAAGAATCACTCACCGAGTGGGTCCGTGGCCGCAGGCCGTCCGCCCCGAGCGGCTCACGGCGCGGTGTTCTCCTGTTCGCCTCCTGCGTGGCGCTCACCCAGTCATGGCCGTGGGGCCGAAAAACACCTATATTGCGGATACCTCTGCCGGGTCGTGCGGCGCCCTGCTGCCGCAGACGGGAGCTGCCCGGAAAATGTGCGGCCGAGTGTTCAGCGGAGGTCCCGGTGAGCGTTGTCCGAACGATCGAGAACTGGCGCGAGCGCGGGGCGTGCCGCTTCGAGGATCCCGAGTTGTTCTTCCCGCTCGGGGAAAGCGGTCCGTCCACGCGTCAGATAGAACAGGCCCGCGCGGTGTGTCACCGGTGTCCGGTGCTGCGCGAGTGCCGGGCCTGGGCTTTGCGAAACAGCGAGTACGACGGCGTGTGGGGTGGCATGACCGCCGGGGAGCGCCGCGCCGCGGCGCGACACAGGTCCGGGGACCGCGGCCGGTAGAGCCGGCGGCGCCCGGAGGCGAGCGGTGGCCGTGCCACCGGAAATCGACTGAATTCGGTCAAACATATGCCCGCGAGTCGGTCGCCGTGCATGGCACGGCGTGCCGCGGGCATACGGAGCAAAAATCGAGAGAGGGGCGCTCCGTGCTGGTTCCGGACCCGAAGGTCGTCAGGACGTTGCTGACGCGGTACGCATCGCTGAAGATCGCTCAGGCGGAGAGGGAGCGGGCCGAGACGGCCCGGGAGCTGGAGGACGTCAGCTACACCTTGTGCGTCATGATGGGGACCACCGGCATCCACGAAGCCATCGGCAGGGCGGACGCCCTGCTGCTCGCCCCCGGACGGACAGTGGACGCGGATGTGAGCACCGACGCCGACGGGGACGGTGCCCTGCCCCTGGCGGTCTGATCCAGCGGCAGACGTACGGGCGCCTCCCTGGCACGGCGTGCCGCCGTCAAGGAGTCGCCGTACGCCTGCCGTTGGCGTGTTCGCACTCCCGCGGACCGGGGCAGGCCAGCCACTCGGCGATGGTCCGGGCGATCGGCTGGCCGGTCTCCACCTCGACGAAACCGAACTGGCCGGACTGGTTGCACTCCAGGAACCACCACGTGCCGTCGGCGTCCTCGGCGAAGTCGAAGGCGCCGTAGGCCAGTTCGGCCTGCCGCAGATAGGCGAGCACCGCCGCGGCCACACGCGGCGGGACCTCGGCCGGCCGCCACGGCGTCCCGGACGTGGCGAACCGGACGTCCACCTCCTCGGGGTCGGCGTCCGCCGGGGCCGCCTTGCGTGCGGCCAGCAGCGTGTCGCCGACCGCCGTCAGCCGGATGTCGGCGCGCTTGGCGATCCTGCGTTGCAGCAGGGTCGGGCCGTAGGCCACCGCGCCGAAGTCCGCGTCCGGGGCAACCCGGCTGGTCGGCACCGCCCTCGGCGGCTCCTGCGGATGCGCGCCGGAGACCGGCTTGACCACCAGGTCCGGGAACCGCTCGGCGAACTCCCGGGCGGCCTGCGGGAAGGTGGTGATGAGCGTGGCCGGCACCGGCAGGCCGCTGCGCTGGGCGAGCCGCAGCTGCCAGGGCTTGTGCCGGGCCCGCCCGGCCGCGTCCGGATGGTTCATCCAGCGGGCTCCGCAGCCGCGCAGCATTCCGTACAGCGCCTGTGCCGCCTCCTCGGTCAGCCACGCGGACGGCTGGTTCGCACGGGCCGCCGGAGTTCCGGGTCTGCGCACCCAGACCGAGCGCAGGCGACTCACGCTCACCAGCCGTCCGCCCACGGACAGATGGCCGTCGAAGGAGCCGTGGACGTACTCGCCCGACAGGGCGGCGCCCGTGGTCAGATCGGCCGGATCCAGCCGGACCACCGGAGTCGAGGAGGCGTTCAGGTGCATCACCACCATGTCCGCCGTCACGTCCTCCTCGCCGGTGAGGATCAGTACGGTCATCTCCGCGGCCGTGTTCAGTCGTCGAAGTGCGTCTTGGAGCCCGCCGTTGAGGTCGTGGTGCCCAGCTCTCTCAGCAGCGCGTGGTCGGATGCGGCGATCCGTCCGTCCATGAGAACGTTCAACTGCAGCCCGGAGTCGTAGGCGTACGGCGTGGCGGCGTCCCGTTCCACTGCCGGACGAGCGTAGTTGAGCGCGAACGGTTGCATCGTCTCTCCCCTGTCGGTGCAGCCGCGACCAAGCGGTGGTGCTGCTTGTGGCGTCGCTTGGCCCGCTGACTTCGTTTCGGGTTCCCGAGACTTATACGAATCGAACGAGTGAATGGTTTCCTTACGGAGCGTAGTCCTTGGCGTCCGGCTGTCCGCGACGCCCGAAAAGTCCGGGTCGCCGCGCCAGGGCGGGCAACTGGTCGCCGCCGGCGGCGTGCAGTGAACGCAGGGCCAGGAGCAGGACGCCGATGTCGTCGAGGTACACCGGGTCGGGCAACAGGTCCGTGGGCAGGACGAGATAGAGGACGGCTCCCCAGAAGACCCAGCGCGGTCCCGTCGGAAGGCCGGCACGGCGCAGCTCCCGCCGGGTGCGCACCAGACGCCTGAGCAGTACGACGGCCATGGCCAGCACGGCGGCCAAGGCCAGCGCGACGGCCGCGATGACGGCGGTCATGAGCAGCACCTTCGCGGTGGAGTCCACGGTTCGTGCCCTTCCTCGTCGTGCCGCTCACCGGCGCATCTCCTTGTCTGATGCCCGGCTGCGGCGTTTCCATGAGCGGATGTCACCCCGCTGCGTCGTCCCGGTGGCGCGCCCGGCGACAGCCCCCTTGTAATGGCGGGGTAAAGGCGTGTCGCGCTTCGGGGGTGCAGGAGCGGCCGCACCCCTGCCATGGAGCCCAGCATGACCACCCGCTCTTCACCATCCCAGACGAACCAGGCCGTCATCGACTTCACCGACGAGATCCACTGGTCCGGGCCGCCCGGCGGCATGGCGGGACGCGGCGACGGCGAGTGCGCGGCCGGTGATCCGGTCGGCGGCCTCGTCCGGGCCGCGGTCGACGACCGGCCTCTGGAGGAGGTCCTCCGGCTCGTCACCCTGCTGGAGGGATCGCCCGAGCACACCGAGGCCGTCCGGCACGCCCTGCGCGCCGTCGCCCTGCACCGGCCCGTGGAGGACGTCGCCCGCCTGGTCGCGGAGCTGACCCGGCCGCCGCGGCCGGCCGACGGCGCCGACGAAACGATCCGCGCCGCGGTCGGCGGCCGCTGCGTGGAGGACGTCACCCGGCTGGTGGTGCTGCTGCACCGGCCGCCGCAACTGCCGCACTGCGGCCGGGCGGCGATCCGCGCGGCCGCGGCGGGCCGCACGGTCGAGGATCTCGTGGAGCTGATCGGTCGGCTGGCACGGGAGCGGTCCGACGAACCGTACGACGAACCGGGTGCGACGCCCGGCGTGGCCGCGGGCGAGGAGCAGACGGCCGCCGGCGAGCCCGGCGAGCGGCCCGCAAGGCCCGCCTTCTGGCCCAGCTGGATCGCCGCGGCGGCCCTCGTGGTGTGCGGCGCGGCCTACTTCCCGCTGCGCTGGCAGGGGGTCCCCCTGCTCGTCTGCCTCCTCGCCCTGACCGTGTCGGGGCTGTGCGGGCTGCTGGCCGTGTTGCTGGCCCTGCGCGCCGGAGTGGCGGCCCTGGTGGCGGGAGCGGTCGTCCCGGCGGTGCTGGCCGGAGTCGGCTATGTCCAGGGCAGGTTCGCCCCGGCGCAGGTCTCCCGAGCCCTGGCGATCACGGTGGCACCACCGCTGAGCGCCGGACTCACCGCGGTGTGCGCGTCGCTGGCCAGTCTGGCCGCGCTCTCGCTGCTGCTCATGGTGCAGGCGGCCGAGCGACATCCGCCGCCCCGGCCGGCCGGACTGGGCTCACGGGCCGTCAACCCGCCTGCCCCGTGAACCCCTTGCCCGGTGCCGGGAAGGGCTCGTTCGGAAACGAACACCCGTGGCCCGGCGGACGGCGCCGCCCGCGAGGGAGCCGCTCCGCCGCGGCGCGTCCGGGCGGCCTCCCGGACGTGCCGCCGCGCGGACCGCGTGTCCGCGCCGCGGCGCCCGGCGGGTCCGGGCATCCGTGCCGCTGTGGACCGGGTTCAGTCCCCGGTCCGCGGCTTCGAGCCTCCGGCCGGTGGGGACGTGCCGGCGTCCCCACCGGCCGGAGATCCGCCGTCGTCGTCGGGGGCCGCACCGGCCTTCGGCCGCCGCTCGGGCGTGGCGCCCGGGCGCAGCGACAGGGCGGAGCCCTTCAGACGTCCCAGTCCGCGTGCCAGCTGCTGGAAGGGGGACCCCGCGGCCGTACGGGCCTGCTTCCCGGCGGTCAGCGTGCCCCCGGCCTCCGACTCCCGGTACACGGCGAGGGCCTCGTGGGCGCGCTCGGCGGCCTCCCGGTACAGGTCCCGGGACTTCGTCATCGCCTCCAGGGCCTCGGAGTACATGGTGACGAGCTCGCGCGCCCGGGCGAGTTCTTCCTCCGGGGTCAGTAGCTGCCACTCCTCGCGCAGCGCGGTGAGGGCCCGGTCGGCGCCGTTCGGCAGGGGCCTGGGCAGCGCGGCGAAACGCTTGACGGCGTCGATGAGTTCGGTGGGTTCCGTGCCGTCCAGGAAGACGCTGCGCACCGAGAAGTCCTGGGCGTCGTAGCCGGGTGGCGGCGGACTGCCCGGCAGGACCAGGGCGCCGCCGCGGGGCAACCGGACGCCGAAGTCGTCCAGCACCCAGTTCACGGCCCTGAACCGGTGCGGCGCGGCCCGGTGCTCCACCACCCGGTGCCGCAGGCCCTCGGGCAGCACCCGCACCACCGCCGCCCGGCCGCGCTCGTCGGGCGTCATGGCCTCGTGGACGACGACGTGCAGGGTCCAGGTGTCCCGCGCCGCGTGCCGCAGTACCCGCCGGAGCTCCTTGTCGTCGTCCGGGAGGGGAGTGACCTCCCCGAGCCGCAGCCCGGTGACGGCCTCGTACTCCCAGCCGGCGTCGGGGCCCTGCGGCCAGAACATGGTCGCGGGGGAGGGCCACCGCGGGTCCCACGGCTGCTCCGCCTCCGCCATCAGCACCCACTCGCGCCCCAGTCCGGAACCGGAGCCGGCGAGGGGCGACAGGGCGAGCCGGGCCCGCACGGTCACCTCGCCGGGCACCAGCCAGCGGGCCTCGAAGACCTTCTCGCCGCCGGGGCCGCTGGGCTCCGGTTCGAGGTGGTCGTGGATGACGTCGTCGGCCTTGAGCCGCTTCAGGTGGCGCCGCACGACGTCCTCCGCGGCGGGCCCGGTGTGGCGGCCGCGGGCCGGCCACACCGTGGGCGGGGTCGCGGGGCGGGGGGAGGGAGAGTTCGACATGAGCCAATCTGAGAGCGAGGACGGCGGGTGCGTTCAGTATCGCCAAGCCGGATCATGCCCGGTCGTGCGGGGTCGGCGCCCGTCCCGCCGTGGCGGCGGGGCCGGTCGCCCACGGCCGTGCGCGTGCCGTGGCGGGGCGTTCTCCGTGGTCAGCCGGTCTGGGCGAAGGCCCGGCCGGCCGGCCGGTGACGTCCACGGCGAGTACCCGGAGGGCGGCGGCACGGCGTTGACGCGGGCGCCGGAGCCGGGATCTCCGGCCGGGCCGACGTCCTCCTGCCGCAGGGCCCCGGCCCACGGCCGTCCGGCTCACGGTCCGTCACCTCTCCTTGCGAGACGTCACCCGTGCCGCCTTCCCCGTTCGGAGCATGTCACCCCCTGTGAGACTGACAGTCCTACTGCATTCGGCCTGCATTCGGCGGTGGAACGGTGTTCTGCGGCGCCCGGGACCCTCACCGTGGGAACGCCCGTGTTCTTCGAGCGACAGGAGTTCTCCATGAGGATCAGAATGACGGCTGCCGCGACCCTGGCCGGTGCGGCCCTGATGACGTGCGCGGGAACCGCCGCGGCCGACGCCGACGCGACCGGTACCGCCCTCAACAGCCCGGGGGTGCTCTCCGGCAACGTCATCCAGGTCCCCATCGACCTCGGCCTCAACCTGTGCGGCAACTCGGTCAACCTGATCGGCCTGCTCAACCCCGCCGCCGGGAACGCGTGCGCGAACAGCTAGGGCGACCCCTGGCGGGGCGGTGCGCGTCCGGCGCACCGCTTCCCGTTCCGGCTCCACACGCCGTCCGCCGGGCGGTCCCTGCCCGGCGGACGGCGGACGGCGGGCAGGCTGGCGTGCGGACTACGCGCCGCTCGCGCGGAGCATGTCCTCGCGTTCGACGATCTTCACGCGCTCGCGGCCCTGCGGTTCGCCCAGGGCCTTCTCCGCGGCGTCCAGCCGGTACCAGCCCTCCCAGGTGGTGAAGCGGACGTTCCGCTCGGCGAGGAAGGCGTCGACGGCCTCGGGGGCGGGCGAGGCGGGGGTGTCCAGGCGCCCGTTCGCGAAGTCGTCCAGCAGGTTGGCGACCGTCTCGTTGGCGTCGCCCTTGGTGTGGCCGATGAGGCCCACGGGGCCGCGCCGGATCCACCCGGTGACGTACAGGGACCGCACGTGCTCGCCGGACTCGGCGACGATCCGGCCGCCCTCGTCCGGGACCGTGCCCGACTCCAGGTCCCAGGGCAGCTTGGGCAGCTTGTCGGAGAGGTAGCCCACGGCCCGGTACACGGCCGTGACGTCCCAGTCCTTGAAGGTGCCGGTGCCCTTGACGTTGCCGGTGCCGTCGAGCGCGGTGCGCTCGGTGCGCAGGCCGACGACCCTGCCGTCCTCGCCGAGGACCTCGGCCGGGGACTCGAAGAAGTGCAGGAACAGCTTGTGCGGCCGGTCGCCGGCGTCGCGGATCGCCCAGTTCTCCAGCGTCTTGGCGACCATGTCGGCCTGCTTGTTGCCGCGCCGGGTCGCGATGGAGCCCTCGTCGTAGTCGATGTCCTCGGGGTCGACGATGACCTCGATCGACGGGGAGTGGTCCAGCTCCCGCAGCTCCATCGGGCTGAACTTCGCCTGCGCCGGGCCCCGGCGGCCGAACACGTGGATCTCCACCGCCTCGTTGGCCTTCAGGCCCTCGTGCACGTTCGGCGGTATCTCGGTCGGCAGCAGCTCGTCGGCCGTCTTGGCCAGGATGCGGGCCACGTCGAGGGCGACGTTGCCGACCCCGAGCACGGCGACCTTCCGCGCCGTCAGCGGCCAGGTGCGCGGCACGTCCGGGTGCCCGTCGTACCAGGAGACGAAGTCCGCGGCGCCGTACGAGCCCTCCAGCTCGATGCCGGGTATGGGCAGCACCCGGTCGGCCGTCGCGCCGGTGGAGAAGATCACGGCGTCGTAGAACGCGCGCAGGTCGTCCAGGCTGATGTCGCCCGGGTAGTCGACGTTGCCGAAGAGCCGTATCTGCGGCTTGTCGAGCACCTGGTGGAGGGCCGTGACGATGCCCTTGATGCGCGGGTGGTCAGGGGCGACTCCGTAGCGGATCAGGCCGAACGGGGCCGGCATGCGCTCGAAGAGGTCGATGGACACGCCCGGCTCGGTGGCCACGTCGGACTTGAGGAGGGCGTCGGCGGCGTAGATCCCGGCGGGGCCGGCTCCGACGATGGCTACCCGCAGGGGGCGGGGCATGATCAGGTTCCCTTCGAGCGAGGACGGTCGACTCGTCGGCAACCTTAAACTAAGGCAAACCTAAGTTGGTACGCGGGTCCGGTCTATGGGCCCATAAGGTCGATTTATGGCTTGCCCGACGGCAGGACGGCACGGCGCCGGTCGGGCATGGTGGACCTGTGATCGGGTTGGCTGCGTGCTTCGCCGTCATGGGGGCCGCCAGCAACGCCATGGGCACGGCCTTCCAGCGCAAGGCGGCCTCCACCGTCGCGCGCGGCGGCGGACTGCGCCTGCTGCTCGCCCTGGCGCGCCGCCCCGCCTGGCTGGCGGGCATCGGCGGGGTGATGGGGGCCGCCCTGTTCCAGGCCCTCGCGCTGGTGAACGGCCCGATGGCGCTCGTGCAGCCCCTGTTCATCCTGGAACTGCCCTTCGCCCTGCTCATCGCCGCTCCCCTGATGCACCGCAGGCTGCCCCGCGCGGGCTGGTGGGGTGTGGCGGGCATGGTCGGCGGCCTCACGCTGGTCCTGGTCTCGGCCGCGCCCTCCGGGGCCCGGGACCAGGCGTCCATGATGCGGTGGGTCCCGGCCCTGGCGGTGTGTCTGGGGGCGATGGCGGCGGCGGTGGTCCTCGCCCGGCCGGGACGCCCCTCCCTGTTCCGCGCCGCCGTGCTGGCCGCGGCCGCCGCCATCGGCAACGCCCTGACCGCCGCCCTGCTGAAGTCGGCGGCCGGCACCCTGGACAGCTCCGGCCTCGCGGTCTTCCTCACCACCTGGCAGACGTACGGTTTCGCCCTCACCGGGGTCGGTGCCCTGTTGCTCCTGGAGAACTCGCTCCAGGCGGGCTCGCTGGCCGCCTCCCAGCCGGCGCTGACGCTCGGCGACGCGACGGTGAGCCTGCTGCTGGGCGTCACGCTCTTCGGCGAGCAGATCCGCACGGGCTGGTGGCTCCTGCCGGAGCTGATCGGTGCCGGCCTGATCCTGTGGGGCGTCCTGCGCCTCATCCACGTGGTCCCGCACGCCCAGCAGACCCTGGCCGGCGACGGCCGGGCGGCCGGCGGTCCCGTCGGCCGCCCCGCCCCACCGGAGCGCGCGTCCGGGTCCTGAGGTCCGGTCGGGGCCGTGGTTCAGCGGGTGGTCAGCAGGCCCTGCCGCAGCCGGCCCAGCAGCCGGTTGAGCAGGCGGGACACATGCATCTGGGAGATGCCCAGGTGCTCCCCGATCTGTGCCTGGGTGAGTTCCTCGACGAACCGCATGTGGATGATCAGCCGGTCCCGCTCGTCGAGTTCCGCGAGCAGCGGAGCCAGGCTGTGGATGTCCTCCACGAGTTCCAGGCCGGTGTCCTCGGCGCCGATGAAGTCGGCGAGGACGTTCTCCCCCTCCTCGCTGCCGCTGACGGCGGCGTCCAGGGAGGCGGAGGTGTAGCCGTTGGAGGCCACCATCGCGTCGACGACCTCCTGCTCGGGCAGGTTCATCAGCTCCGCGAGCTCCGCGGTCGTGGGCTTGCGACCCAGCCGGCTGCCGAGCTCCTCGGTGGCCTTGGCCAGCTCGACGCGGGCCTCCTGCAACCGGCGCGGGACGTGCACGGCCCAGGAGGTGTCGCGGAAGAAACGCTTGATCTCACCGACGATGTACGGCACGGCGAAGGACGTGAACTCCACCTCGCGGGCGAGCTCGAACCGGTCGATCGCCTTGATCAGCCCGATCATGCCGACCTGGACGATGTCCTCCATCTCCTGCTGGCCCCGGCTGCGGAAGCGGCCGGCCGCGTAGCGGACGAGGGACATGTTCATCTCGATCAGCGTGTTGCGGGCGTACTGGTGCTCGGGCGTGCCCTCCTCCAGCTTCGCCAGCCGGTCGAAGAACAGGCGCGACAGGGCCCGCGCGTCGGTGGGTGCGACCTTTGAGGGGTCGGCCACCTCCGGCAGCTCCGTACGAGCCCGAGTCGCCTTCGCCTCCGTGGTCACCGCCATCATGCGGCCCTCCCTCTCAGCCGGAACATCTTCGGTACGCGTCCACCTTGTTGATCAAGGCGGACGCCGCAGCGCCTACCCCCGTGCGTAAACCTCACACCCATATATTTCCCCCTCTCACGCCGGCGCGCCTGCCGAGCCGGGGTGGGAGGGACCGCCCGGTGGGGTGGTGCCGCCCAGGTGCGGCACGGCCGGGCCGGCTCACGGGAAGCGCCGGGCGATCTCCTCCGGACCGTCGAGGAGGAGCGTGCCGCCCGGGACGTACAGCCGCTGGGCCGGCGACGGGTTTGAACCCTCGGATCGCGTCAACGGGCACTGTATGGCCCAGCCGTGTGGAACGCGCGCTCAGCCTGCCGCCGGGCAGCGAACGCGACGCCGCGGTCCACCACGCCCGCCAGGCGGTCAGGCGGGTCCGCCGCGCCGCCGGGGCGGCCCGCCCGGCACTGGGCGACGCGGCCGCGCACCTGGGCCGACGGGCCGAGCCAGTGCGGCCGTATTCGACGGCGACCGGCGGGGAACGCGGCCGGAGCGCGCCGATTCCGACCGCCGGTGCGTGCTTCGGCGGCGACCGGGAGGAGCCTTCGCGAACGAGGAGCCTTCGTGAACAGGGACGCGCGGGCAGGCGGACGCACCGGCGACACGGCGGGACTCGATCCGAGGCGCTGGAAGGCCCTGTGGGTCACGCTCGCCACCGGATTCATGAGCCTGCTCGACGTCACGATCGTGGCCGTGGCGCTGCCGTCGATGCAGCGGGACCTGAGCGCTTCGGCGGCCGCCGTGCAGTGGGTCGTCTCCGGCTACGCCCTGTCGTTCGCCCTCGCCCTGGTCCCGGCGGGCCGGCTCGGCGACGCGATGGGACGGCGCAGGATCTTCCTGTGGTCCCTGGCCGGTTTCGTGGTCTGCAGCGCGGGAGCGGGCGCCGCGCCCACGATCGCCTGGCTCGTCGTGGCCCGGATCGCGCAGGGCGCCTGCGCGGGCTGCCTCGCCCCGCAGAACTCGGCGCTGATCCAGCAGATGTTCCGCGGGGCCGAGCGAGGCCGCGCCTTCGGTCTCTTCGGCGCCACGGTGGGCATCTCCAGCGCGGTGGGACCCGTCACCGGAGGCCTGATCCTGGCCCTGGCGCACGGCACCCAGGGATGGCGCTGGATCTTCTACGTCAACGTGCCGATCGGCGCGGTCGCGCTGCTGCTGGGCCTTCGGCTGCTGCCCCGCGTGGCGCGCGGCCGCCGGGAGAGCCTGGACCTGCCTGGCGTGGTCCTGCTGGGCGCCGGGGTGCTGGGCCTGATGCTGCCCCTGGTGTTCGCCGACAGCGGGGGACTGCGCCGGCTGTGGTGGCTGTTCCCGGTGGGCCTGGCGCTCCTGGCGGCCTTCGCCCGCTGGGAGGGGTGGGTCGCGGCGCGCGACGGCCGGCCGCTGCTGGATCCACGGCTGCTGACCTGCACGCGCGGCTACGCGGCGGGCACGTCGCTGGGCGCGCTGTACTTCGTGGGGTTCAGCGGGGTGTGGCTGGTGTTCGCCCTGTTCTTCCAGGACGGCCTCGGCTACGAGCCGTTGGACTCCGGTCTCGCGGTGACCCCGTTCGCCATCGGATCGGCGGCCGCGGCGGTGGTCTCGGGCCGGCTGGTGGAGCGGTTCGGGCGGCTGCTGACCCTCTGGGGGCTCGTCACCGTCGTCGTCGGGCTGGGGGCCACCGCGCTGATCCTGCGGTCGGCTCCGCCGGGCGCCGAGGCGTGGTGGGCCGCGCCCGCCCTGTTCGTGGGCGGCGTGGGCAGCGGCTGTGTCATCTCCCCGAACGTGACCATGACACTGAGTGACGTGCCGGTGCGGATGGCCGGGGCCGCGGGCGGCGCCCTGCAGACCGGACAGCGGCTCGGGGGCGCCGTGGGCACGGCGGCCCTGCCGGGCCTTTACTACATGGTGCTCGCGGCGAACGGCAAGAACTACCACGATGCCGTCGCCCTCGCCGTGGGCTGCGCCCTCGTGGCCCTGCTGGGGGCCCTGGCCCTCGCCGTCCTCGACCTCCACCACGACCGGCACCCCCGCGGCCGGCGCGATGCGCGCCGGGTCCGAACCGAGCACACCCGTGCGGGCCACGGCTGACCAAGGCCGGTCACTCGTCGTGATCGGTAGCGTGATCGGGAGGTTTGGCCGCCGCCCCGCCGAGCACCCGGAACATGACACCGACAGCGATGTGCTTGGAGTGAGCGACAGTGGCTGGTGACCAGAAGGGCAAGGCCAAGAAGGAACAGATGAAGGGCAAGGCCAAGGAGACGGTCGGCCGCGCGGTGGGCAACGAGAGGATGACCGCCGAGGGGCAGGCCGAGAAGGCCAAGGGCAACGCCCGTCAGGCCAAGGAGAAGACGAAGGACGTCTTCAAGGGTTGACCCCGGACGGCGAGGACGACGATCCGAGCGTCCTCGGACGCCCCCGGAGTGTCCTCGGATTCGGCCGAATTCGGAGACTGCCCTCGGACGACCCGAGCGCCCTCAGCGGGACCCCTGCTCGTCGAGCGAGGGTCCCGCCGGCGTCTTCCCGGCCAGTGGGGCCGGTCGCCGGACCCCTTCGTCGGGCAGCCGGTGACGGCCGCGCAGTGCCGAGGCCACGGCGGAGACGAGGGCCATCGCGGCGGCGACGCCGAAGACGATGGTCAGACCGTGGTGGAAGGGCCCGGAGACCAGCTGCGGAAAGAACGTGTGCCCGGTCAGGGCCTCCTGCTGCGCCGCGGGCAGCCGGTCGAGCGTTCCGCTCGGCCCGAGCAGGTGCTGTACGGGGTTGTCGCCGAGGAACGTGGCGAACAGCGTGCTCACCGGCGGCAGCGAGGCGGCGTGCTCGGCCGCGGCCGCCGGAACGCCGTGCGCCCGCAGCCCGTCGCTCAGTGCCGACGGCAGGGAGGACGCGAGCCCCGAGATCATCAGGGAGAAGAACACGCCGATGGACAGGGCGGTGCCGGAGTTCTGGAAGGTGGAGCGCATGCCCGAGGCCACGCCCCGGTACTCCGGAGGCACGCTGCCCATGATCGACGATGTGTTGGGCGCCGAGAACATGCCCTGGCCGAAGCCGCTGACCAGCAGCAGCACCGCGAACGGCCCGTAGGCGAAGTCCACCGGCAGGGCCAGCAGACCGAGGAAGGACGCGGTCACCAGCAGCAGGCCGGTCGTGGAGAACAGCCGGGCGCCGAACCGGTCGGAGAGATAGCCGGAGAGGGGACCGGCGAGCAGGAACCCCAGGGTCAGCGGGAGCATGAACATGCCCGCCCACAGCGGGGTGTCCTCGAAGTCGTAGCCGTGCAGGGGCAGCCAGATGCCCTGGAGCCAGATGATGAGCATGAACTGGAGCCCGCCGCGCGCGATCGCGGTGAGCAGCGCGGCCAGGTTGCCCGCGGCGAACGCCCGCATCCGGAACAGCGCGAGGTGGAACATGGGCTCGGCCACGCGTGTCTCGATGAAGCAGAACAGGATCAGCAGGAAGCAGCCGCCCACCAGTCCGGCGAGGACCCACGGGTTGCCCCAGCCGGTGGCGTTCCCGCCGTAGGGCTGGATGCCGTAGGTGATCGCGGCGAGCAGGAACCCGGCACCCGCAGCGAAGGTGAGGTTGCCCGGCCAGTCCACGCGGCCGCGCCGTCCTGGGGCCGTCTCCCGCAGGCTCAGATAGGACCAGATGGTGCCGCCCACGCTGATCGGGACGCTCACCCAGAACACGGCACGCCAGTCGACGGTGGCGAGCAGCCCGCCCGCGAGCAGCCCGAGGAACTGGCCGGCCAGCGCGGTGATCTGGTTGACGCCCAGGGCCATCCCGCGCTGCCTGGCGGGGAAGGCGTCGGTGAGGATGGCGGCCGAGTTCGCGGTGAGCATCGAGCCGCCGAAGGCCTGCACCACCCGCCACAGGATCAGCCACAGCGCACCGGCCCCGGCCCTGAACGGGTCGAGGGACAGCGCGACGGAGGCGCAGGCGAAGACCAGGAACCCCAGGTTGTAGATGCGCACCCGGCCGAACATGTCGCCGAGCCGGCCGAGTACGACCACCAGCACGGCCGAGACCAGCAGGTAGCCCAGGATCATCCACAGCAGATAGCTGATGTTGCCCGGCGCGAGCGGATCGAGCCCGATGCCCCGGAAGATCGCCGGCAGCGAGATGATCACGATGGAGGCGTCCATCGTGGCGATCAGCACTCCGAGTGTGGTGTTCGACAGGGCGACCCACTTGTAGCCGGGGCCCACGGCGGCAGGCGTGCGGGGGGTCACAGCCGTTCCGCCAGCCGGTCGAGCAGGGGCAGCGCGGCGGCGAGCGTGCGCTGTTCCCGCGGTGTGAACTCCGCGATGACGTCGGCGAGCCGGCGTACGGACTCGGTGCGCCGCGCGGCCAGCATGTCGCGCCCGGCGGCGGTGACGGCCACCACGCTGCGGCGCCGGTCGACGGCGTGGGGGGAGCGTAGGACCAGGCCGCGCTGTTCGAGGGCGGCGAGGGTCGCCGCCATCGCCTGCGGCCTGACGCGTTCCAGTTCGGCCAGCGTGCCCGGCGAGTCCGGGCCGTCGGCGGCCAGCCGGGCCAGCACCGACATGCCGGACAGCGACACGTCACCCACCGCGTGCGCCTGCCGCAGCCGCCGCGTGATCCGGGCGACGGCCACGCGCAGATCGGAGGCTAGGGGAGCCGTGCCTTCCGGGGCTTCTCGGCCTTCGTGGCCTTCGTGGCTTTCCGGGCTTGCCGGGGGGCCGGCCGTGCTTTCCGGGGGGCCGGCCGTGGTGCCGGCACCGACCTGTTCGACGTCCACGTAGTAACAATAGGTTTATCAGTCTGGACTGTTGAACCAAGCGTTGGTAATCGCTGGGCCATGCACGTACATGGGACGCGGTCAGCGGCTCGCGGCCGCGGGTCCCTCGTCCCCCGAGTGGCACCGCGGGTGCGGATCAGCGGTCCCGGAAGACCTCGGCGGCCTGGAGCCTGCGCAGTTCCTCGACGATGCGCCGCTGCCGCCGGGCCCGTTCGAGCAGGTCGTCGAGCTGCTGCCGGTCCAGGCGCGTGTCGCGGTCGGCGAGCCCGCGCAGGACCTCCCAGACGCAGGCCTTGCCCTGCACGCCCATCTGCAGCAACTCCAGCTCCAGCAGGGAGGTCAGCGGAGAACGCCGCATCAGGCCGCCGTTGCTCTTCAGCCGCGCGGCCCGCTCGCCGAGGCGGCCTGCGTACACCTTGTAGCGCCGTACGGGTATCCGGAGCCGGCGCATGATCTCCAGCAGGCTCCTGCGGTCCTCGGCGATCTCGGCCGCGATCGGGCCCAGAGCCTCGCCGATCTCCGAGCCCCGGCACGCCACGGCGAGGTGGCGGGAGCGGTCCGTGCCCGCGGTGGCGCCCGCCAGGTGGTCGTTGAGATAGATCCCGAGCAGGTCGTGACCGGACTGCCCGGTGAACACCGGAAGGCGGGCCCCGGCGCGGGCGTTCTCGTTCATCGCGTGTCCTCCTCGTCGCGGGAGCCGCGGCCTTTCGCCGGTCAGTCGCGGCTCTCGCCGTTCATGCGCCGTTCCGGGCGGGCAGCTTGGCGCGCAGGCCGCCGACCGCGGCGGCCGGGCGTGCGGTGGCCCGTACCGAGCGGCGCACCAGGCGCGCCTCGCGCCGCAGCTCGTGGGCCGTGTGGCGGCCGCGCCACAGCAGGGACGGCGCGCCGCCGGTGTCGTCGGCCGCGATCAGCAGACCGCCCAGCATGGACAGGTTCTTCAGGAAGTGGATGCGCTGCTGGACGCGCCCGGCGTCGTCCTCCGCCTCCCAGAAGCGGTGTCCGGCCAGGGTCGTCGGCACCAGCGTCGCGGCCAGGGCCACGGCCGACAGCCGCGGAAACCGCCCCAGGCCCAGCAGCACGCCCGCCACGACCTGGACGCCGCCGCTGAGCCGCACGACCTGCTCGGTGCGGTCCGGCAGCACCGCCACCCGCTCGGTGATCGGCCGTACGACGGGTTCGGCGACCGCCACCACCGCCTCGGGACTGCGGAGGGAGTTTATGCCTCCGGCGACGAACATGGAGGCGAGCAGAGGACGCCCGGTCACGCGCAGCAGACTCATGATCCTCTCCCAGGGGTGTGAGGGGGTGAGGGGGTGAGGGGAGTGACAGGTGTATGCGGCGTCAGCCGGGTTCCCGGGCGACGCGAGGACAATCGGGCCGGGCGTGATCCGCACCCGCTCGGCGGTGTGCCGGCGCCCGGCGCGGGAACCCGGCGGCGGTCCAGCGGTACGACCCGCAACGCCACCAGCAAGGAGCCCTGTCATGGGACACGGCGGAGACGTCATCCGGGAACTGACCACCGACCACCGTGAAGTGGAGGAGATCTTCGCGCAGATGGAGGCCCTCCCGACGGGGCACGCGCGGCGCAAGGACCTCGCCGACCAGGCCACCATCGAACTGGTCCGCCACTCCGTGGCCGAGGAGATGTACCTGTACCCGGCGGTGCGCCACTACGTCCGGGACGGCGACGCGATCGCGGACCGGGAGATCCAGGACCACGCGGATGCCGAGCGGACCATGAAGGACCTGGAGGGCCTCGGCGCGGACGACCCGCGGTTCGACGAGCTCGTCGGCCGTCTGATGCGGGAGATCCGCGAGCACGTCACCGACGAGGAACAGAACCTCTTCCCGCTGCTGCGGGAGGCCACCGGGCCCGAGGACCTGGAACAGCTGGGCGAGAAGGTGCGCTCGGCGAAGAAGACCGCGCCGACCCGGCCGCACCCCGCCGCTCCGGACAGGCCGCCCGTGAACAAGCTCCTCGCGCCCGGTACGGGACTGGTCGACCGGATCCGGGACGCCGTCACAGGACGCGGCAGGACCGGCTGAGGACCGCCGCCGGGCCGGCAGCGCTCAGCCGGCCGGCAGCGCGCAGACCACCTCGCTCACGGGGCCGTCAGGACCGTCACCGGCCGACGGCCCCGCGGTCGTGCCCCTACGCGCCCCTGTGCCACGGGCGCACCCGGCGGACCGTGCCCGCGACCCGTACCCGAGGTCCGTACCGACGGTCCGGGTCCGCCGCACCCTCGGTCCTCGCGCCCGGTGGGCGCGAGCCATGCGGACCCCCGCCGCAGCCGCTACCTTCGACGAAGGCGCGTCGGAATCCTCGGGGGAGGGCCCGTTCACCCCCTGGGAGGCGATGTGAGCCCGCACCACGCACAGGAGCACACGGGGGACACGGAGGGCAGGGCAGACCCGGGCGCGGAGCGCGCGGAAAAGGGCTCCGGGCACGGCCCGGCCCGCAGGCAGTTCCTCGGCCTGTGCGCCGGGGCAGGACTGGGCGCGGCGGCCGTCGCCTGCGACCACACGTACGCGAACCGGCCGTCCCCCGCGACGGACCGCCGCCGCCCCGAGGCGGACCGGGACCGCCCGGGAACCCGGGACTGGCGGATCGGCTCCCTCGGCCCGCCGGACGCGGTGGCCGGCTACACCGACCGGATCAGCGTCGCCCCGGGCCAGGAGTTCGGCCTGCACGTGTCGACCACGGCGTCCTCCTTCCGCGTCTCGGCCTTCCGCGTCGGCTGGTACGGCGGCAGCCACGCCCGGCTCGTGTGGCGCTCGGCGCGGGTGCGCGGACGCGCGCAGCCGGCCGCCCGGACGCTGTCCGCCACCCGCACCGTCCGCGCCGACTGGCCGCGCACCCTGGCCTTCGGCACCGAGGACTGGCCCGAAGGCGCCTACCTGCTGCGCCTCGACGCCGACAACGGCCATCAGCGGTACGTCCCGCTCATCGTGCGTTCCACGCACGGCGCCGGCCGCACCGTACTCCTGCACGCCCCGGCGACCTGGCAGGCGTACAACCGCTGGGGCGGCTCCAGCCTGTACTCCGGCGCCTCCGGCGCGTACGCGACCCGCTCCCTGGCCGTCAGCTTCGACCGGCCCTACGACGCGAACGGCGCCGAGAAGTTCCTGGTGTACGAATGGGCGGCCGTCGTCCTCGCCGAACGCCTCGGCATAGCCCTCGCCTACACCACCGGCACCGATCTGCACCACGACCCCGGCGTCCTCCGGGGCGCCACCGCGCTCGTCTGCCTGGGCCACGACGAGTACTGGACGCCCGAGCAGCGCCGGCACGTCGCCGGGGCCCGCGACGCGGGCACCAACGTGGCCTTCCTCGGCGCCAACACCTGCTTCCGCCGGGTCCGCCTGGAAGCGGGCGGGGCGGAGGCCGGGCGCACCGTGGTCTGCTACAAGTCCTCCTACCGCGACGACCCCTGCTACCCGACCCGCCCGGCCCTGGTCACCACCGACTTCCGGCAGGCCCCGGGAGCCGACCCCGAGTCGTCCCTCACCGGGGTCCTGTACGAGGGATATCCGGTGGACGCCCCCTACGTCGTGCACGCGGCGGACCACTGGCTGTACGTGGGCACGGGTGCCCGCCCCGGCGAGAGCTTCGACCACCTGGTCGGAGTGGAGTACGACCGGGTCACCCCTGGCTCGCCCGTGCCCGAACCGCTGGAGATCACCGCGCACTCGCCGCTGGTGTGCGCCGGCGCCCGCAGCCACAGCGACTCGGCGTACTACACGGTGCCGAGCGGGGCGGGCGTCTTCGCCACCGGCACCATGCGCTGGGTGGAGGCGCTGATGGCCGGCACCCCCGAGGGGGGCCGCGACCACGGCATGGACGCCCGCACCCGGGCCTTCGTCACCCGAACCACGGAGAACCTGCTGCGCGCCTTCGCCGAGGGTCCCGCGGCCCGGCACCGGCCGGCACCCCGCCCCAACACGCGGCTGGTGTACGGGACGCCGGGGTGACCCGCTCTTTGCGGCCGTACGGGTCAGCGGGCCGCCAGGGCCGCCTCCAGGGTGGGGTAGCAGGGTATGAGCGTGTCCACGCCGACGAGTTGGAGCACGCGCAGGACCGCCTCCTGCGGTGCGGCCAGGCGCAGCCGGGTGCCGCCCGCCTGTGCGGCCTGGTGGGCGGTGATGAGGGCGTTGATGCCGCTGGAGTCCATGAAGGTCACGTCACGGAGGTCGACCACCGTGCCGGGCGCGGTCGCGGGACAGGACAGCAGGGCGTCGCGGAGATGTGCGCTGCCGTCGAGGTCGACCTCTCCGGCGAGGGCCACGACACAACTGCCGTCGTCGGCCGTGGTACGGGTGATCAGCAGCCGCTCGGGCACCGCCGGTCCCTCGGTCTCTGCCACAGTGCCCTCACTTCTCGTGAACATCTGGCCATGGACAGGACGATGTTGGCCGTGATGTCAGGGCTTTGTGAAGCCCATGGTGAGCGGGCGTTCGTGAAGCCCGGCGGGCATCGCCCCTCCCCGGCCTGGCGCACCACCCCTCACCTCGGTAAAGAATCCGCTCCGGCAGTCCTGGCGCAGCGGGTCGCTACCCGCCGATGCCTGCCCGCGATGCTGGGATGAATCCGGCAGAGCGGGAGAAAAACGGTAGAAAACGGGAGAAAGGGGCCGCAATGGAAGGTGAGTTGGTGTCGGACCCCGGGAGTGCCGCGACGGATCGCTTCGCACTGGCCCGGCGGGCGGTCGCCGCGATCGGTACGACCCTCGACGACCGCAGGACGGCGGCCGAACTCGCCGCCTTCCTGGTCGACGAGCTGTGCGACTCCGCGACCGTCGATCTCTACGGCCCGCAGGAGGGCCACCGCGAACCGGGCGAGTCCCTGCGTTCCGCCGCCGTGGCCGGGCGGCGCGACCTCCTCGACAGCCTGGAGAAGGCCCCGCGCGACCAGGTCTCCGTCCGCGCCCTGGACGCGGGCCACCCGATCACGGCCTCGTCCACCCACGGCGGCCCGGCCCTGGCGACCCTCTCGGTGCCGCTGCTGGCCTGGGACCGGGTCTACGGGGTCGTGCTCGTCCTGCGGGCCGGCCGTCCCTTCGACGACCACGAGACGGCGGCCGTCCACTACGCGGCACGGCTGGCCGCCGCGCACATGCGGCACGCGGAGGAGCAGCGCGAGGCCGGGCCGAGGGTGTGGGACCTGCGGAAGGTGCTGCCGGCCGACCCGGAGCGCACGCACCCCGGCGTGGAACTGGCGGCCCGTCACGTGCCCTGCGGCACGGGCGGGCGTGTGGGCGGCGACTGGTGCGAGACGCTGCACCTGCATTCCGGCCGCGTCCTGCTGGTCGTCGGTGACGTCATGGGCCACGGCCTGGACGCGGCGGTCGACATGAACGCCTACCGCTCGACGCTGCGGTGCGTCGCCTCCACCGACCTCGCGCCGCACGGCATCCTGCGCCGGCTGGACGCCATGATGTCCGCGGAGAGCGGCCGCCGCCCGGCGACCTGCCTGCTGGCCCTGCTGGACCCGGCGGACGGAACGGCCCTGCTCGCGAGCGCGGGGCACCTGCCGCCGGTCCTCTTCCGCCAGGACGGCACGGCCGGGCCCGTAGCGCTGCGGGTCGGGCCCCCGATCGGCACCGGCCCCGGCACCGGGCTCGCCGCCCACGAGGCGACGAGGCTGCCCCTCGCGCCGGACGACACCCTGGTCATGTTCACCTACGGGTTGATCGAGCGGCGCGGCGAGGACATCGACACCTCGCTCGCCCGGCTCTCGGGCCTGCGGACGGGGCCCGGTACGGAAGCCGGCGCACTCCTGGACGGCATCCTCGGCGCATTCCCGTGCGCCCCCGGATCCGGCCAGTCGGACGACGACGTCGCGGTGCTCGCGGCCCGCCTGCGCCCTCGGCCGTGAGGGGCCGTGTGGGCTGCCCGGCGTCCGAATGATCCGTCGTGCACGCGGAGAGATGATGACGTTGCCTCGCTGTCCGGCGGGCAGCTGCCAAGAGCATGTCAGCGCTACTGGCGGACCACCAGGCTTCAGGCTCCCTTCTGAGCAGGGCCCGAGCTGGGCCCTGAGCAGGGCCTGAGCTGGGCCGATCAACCTGCCGCCGCCGTGAGCGCGGTCCCCCGGCCGCCGCGCTCGCGGCGGTCGACAGGTCAGGACAGCGCCAGCATGAGCGCGGCCGCCACGGTGAGTGCCGCCAGCGGCAGCATGACCAGGCGTGCGCGTTCCCACCAGACCGTCCGGCCGTCGCCGCTCCGGAGCCAGGGGCGATCGACGCGGAGCCCGGCGTCCGGAACGGTGAGGGCCCGGCCGGAGCCGAGCAGCGAGCGGCACCAGGGGCATTCGCCGTCCTCCCACGCTTCCATGCCGCGCTCAACGACACCCCCGGGGCCGGGCAACGCCCACGCCCACCATCGTGATGCCGCCGTCACCGAGCCGTGAGCAAGTGGTGCCCCGCGCGGTCCGGGCCGGGCCCCGGGGAACGGCACGGTCCCTTCTCCGTCCGGACTCACAGGCCCGGGAGCCCGCGCGGCACCGGCACCGCGGGGACCGCGGGCACGACCCGCGCCGCGACTTCCGGCGGCGGCTCCCCGGAACCGACGCCCCAAGGCCGCAGCAACGGCGTGACAGGCTCCCGCCCCGCGGACGCCACGGCCGGTGGCGGCGAGCCGGCGTCCGCGAAGGACGCCCACTGCACTTGGGACGGTTCGGGCGCGTGCCGCCCCGTGGCCCGCGGTGGCGCCAGGTCCACCGCGCGGGACGGCGAGTGGACCGGTGACTGGTTCGAGGGCCCGCCGGTCAGTTCCGCGTAGGGCTGTTCCGCGGGGAAGTGGCCGGGCGAGCGCGGCACGGCCCGAGAAGTGCTCTCCATGCCGGAGCAAACGGCGCTTGCGCCGCCTGCGTACGCCTCGTGCAGCAAGCCCTCACCACATCAGGTGAGGGACACCGCTCGAACGGCCGCTTACGCTCATGCGACAAGCAGCCCAGTGCGGCAGCCCGACGGGCCCTCCCCGGCCCCGTCAGTTCTTCCCGGGGGTCAGTTCGGCCAGCAGCAGGGTCCGGTCGTCCGTGACGTCGTCGGCGCCGTCCTGACCGGAGCCGGCCAGCAGCCTCCGGCACAGCGACGGCAGCGCGTCCGGGTGCGCGGCGTCCGGTACGTCGTCGGTCACGGCGTCCAGGGCGCCGGCGAGGCGCGAGATGCCCTGGTCGATGTCATGGGTGCGGGACTCGACCAGACCGTCGCTGTAGAGCAGCAGCAGGGTCGGCTCGGACAGGTGCAGCACGGTCGGCTCGTAGTGGCCCGTGGCCAGCCCCAGCGGGAGACCGGCGGAGGCGAGGGCGACCGGCGCCGCCGGGCGGCCGGGACCGCGGATCAGGGGCGGTGGATGGCCGGCGCCGACGAACGTGCAGGTGTGCAGTTCCGCGTCCCACTCCGCGTAGATGCAGGTGGCGAAGGAGGCGCCGGGCGTCGTGCCGGCTACGGCGTCCAGCCGGTCCATGAGTTCGGCCGGGCTGATGTCGAGCGCCGCGAGGGTGCGGACGGCGGTCCGCAGCTGGATCATGGCCACGGCGGACTCCGGCCCGTGTCCCATGGCGTCGCCCACGATCATGGCCAGTCGCCGGTCCCCCCGGGGCAGTACGTCGTACCAGTCGCCGCCGATGACGTTGTCCTGCCCGGCGGGCCGGTAGCCGTGCGCGACCCGGCAGCTCTCGAAGGACTGCCCGGTCTCCGGGAGCAGACTGCGGCGGATGGCCAGCGCCGTGCGGCGTTCGCGTTCGTAGCGGCGGGCGTTGTCGAGGGCGACGCAGGCCCGGGCGCCGAGCGACTCCACCGCCACCGCCTCGCCGCGGGTGAAGGGGTCCTTGTCCGGACCGCGTGTGCAGGCGATGAAGCCGACCGCCGCGCCGCGCAGCCTCAGCGGGACGATGAGGAACGAGGCGCTGCGCAGCAGGGCGTCCACGCCGGCGTCGTCCGGGCCGGTGCTGCGCAGCCTCTCGAAGGTGTGCCGGTCGACGCCGTCGAGCAGTTGGGTCTCTCCGGTCGCCACGGCACGCGCGTACGGCGTGTGGCGGGGGAAGACCAGCACCTCCCCGACCGGCAGCAGGTGCTCCCAGTCCTCCGAGGTGTCCGACCCTATGCGCAGGGCGAGCCGGCGCGCCTCGATCTGCGGCGGGTCGGCGGTCGTGCGCGAGTGCTCCTCCAGCAGCCAGCGCTGGAGCAGGTACACCGAGGCCGCGTCGCAGAAACCCGGTGCGAGCGCGTGCACGACATGACGGCCGGTCAGGTGCAGGTCGAGCGCGGAGCCGATGGCGTCGGCCGCGGGGGAGAAGTACGAAGTGCGGCGGAGCGGCCCTGTGGAGGGTGGACCTTCTGGCCCGCCGCGTTCTGTGTTCCGCAGGATCGTGTGCCTTCCGGGTGGGGCCGGTGGGCCGGGGGTCCGGTGGGGCGGGGACGGACAGGCCGGTCGGACCGGTCGGGCGGTACGGCGTCGTATGCCACAGGCAACTATATGATGAACAGTCAAGGTCGTTTAACAGTAGGGGAGTTGGTCATGAGGGACGGAGACGGACTGCCGCGGGGCGTGGATCCGGGCAAGGCCAGCGTGGCCCGGATGTACGACGCCATGCTGGGCGGCGAGCACAACTTCGCCATCGACCGGGAGGCGGTGGCCGCCTTCACGGCGATCGACCCCCAGGTGCGCACACTGGCCCGCGCCAACCGCGCCTTCCTGGGCCGCGCCGTGCGGTTCCTGGTGGACGCCGGGGTACGCCAGTTCATCGACCTCGGCTCCGGGATCCCCACCCAGGGCAATGTGCACGAGGTCGCCCAGGCGGCCAGCCCCGGCGCCAAGGTGGTGTACGTGGACAACGACCCGGTCGCGGTCGCGCACAGCGAGGCTCTTCTCGCCGACAACCCGGACGCGGCGATCGTGGCCGCCGACATCCGTGATCCCGCGGGGGTACTCTCCGCGCCGCAGGTGCGCAAGCTCATCGACTTCGAGGAGCCCGTCGCCGTTCTGATGATCACGATCCTGCACTTCGTCACACCGCAGGAGGACCCGGGCGGCATCGTGGCCGCCTTCCGGGACGCGCTGCCCGCGGGCAGCTGGCTGGCCCTGACCCACGCCACGGACGAGGACCGTCCGGACACGGCCGCGGCCGTCGGGCAGCTGTACCGCGACCGGGCCACCTCGCCGGTCACGGCACGCTCCCACGACGAGATCACGTCCCTCTTCGACGGCTTCGACCTGGCGGAGCCGGGGCTGGTCTACGTCCCGCTGTGGCGCCCGGACCGGGACGAGGAGATCCCGGAGGATCCGTCCCAGTTCTGGGTGTACGCCGGGGTGGGCCGCAAGAACGCGTGAACGGCGGGTGGGGAGGCTCCGGCTCCCCGGGCCTCCCCACCCGTGACGGCCGTGACGGCTCAGGCGGGACGTATCGCGCTGTGGATGGCCCGTGGGCCCGCGAAGAAGATCGACTCCTCGCTTATCGACGCGCCCGGACTCGGGGCGTGGACCATGGTGCCGTTGCCCGCGTACAGGCCCACGTGACTGACCTCGCCGTAGAAGAAGATCAGGTCCCCCGGCTCCAGTTCGGCGAGCTCGATCGCCGCGCCGGAGCCGACCTGTTCGTGGGTGGTACGGGGCAGGGCCACTCCGGCGGCCCGCCAGGCGGCCTGGGTGAGACTCGAGCAGTCGTAGGAGCCCGGACCGGTGGCCCCCCACACGCACGGCTTGCCGATCTGGGCGCGGGCGAAGGCCAGCGCCTTGGCGGCCTTCCGCTCGTAGGCCGAGACCGGGCTGTCGCCGACGCCGACGCCTGGGCCGGTGGCGGGGTCGGGGCCGGTGGCGGCCCCCGGCTCGCCCGCCGCTCCCGGGCCGCCGGCCTGGCTGGCGTCGAAGAGTGAGTTGCCGTCCAGCGGCGGGGTCGTGTCGAACAGCCCCGTGGCGTGCCGCTGCCACTGCGTCGCCTCCGGCTGAGGCGCGGGCCGGGGCTCCTCGGCCGGGCGCGCCCCGACGGCGGCGGGTGGCGGCGCGCTCTGCTGCGCGGCGTGCCGGGACAGCATCTCGCCGGCCCGGGCGAGCTTGTTCCGCGTCCGCTCCTTGGCGGGCCGCCGCACCGCGGCCTGCCGGTGGCGCGCGACCGAGACAGCCGCCCCGCCGACCACCTCGCGCCCCGCCTCGGCCACACCCGCAAACCCCGCGACGGGACCCGCGGGCGGGGTCGCAGTGCTCGGACTTCCGATGCTGAGCACATCCATGGACCCGGTGGCCGACGCCTCCAGGGCTCCGGCGGAGAGCGCCTGCGTGCTGCCGGTGGTCGGCGCCTGCATGCCGCCGGTGGGGGGCGGCTGCATGGTGCCGATGGGGAGTACGCCCATGGTGCCGGTGGTCGGCGCTTCCATGGTTCCCGTCGGGAGTACCCCTGTGGTCACGTTCGGCGGCGAGCCGATCGTGCCGGTGGGGGGCGGCTGCATGATGCCGATGGGGAGTGCTTCCATGCTGCCGGTGGGTGGCGCCTGCATGATGTCGGCCGGGAGGGCCCCCGTGGTCCCCGTGGGCGGCGGCTGCATGATGCCGACGGGGAGTGCTCCCATGCTGCCGGTGGGTGGCGCCTGCATGATGTCGGCCGGGAGGGCCCCCATGGTCCCCGTGGGCGGTGGCTGCATGGTCCTGTTGGGGAGCACTTCCATGGTGCCGGTGGGCACCGGTCCCGCCGTTCCGGCGGCCGGCGGTTCCATGGAGCGGGCGGTCAGTTCCGCCACGGGGGAGGCGGCCACGGTGGCGGTGGGTGCGGCGGGCAACTCCGGTGGAGGCGTGGTGTCCCGTACCGCGGCCGGCAGTTCGGGCACAGGGCCCGCCGGGCCCGCGGTCAGCTCCGGCCGAGGCGCCCTGCCCGCCTCGAGGCCCAGTGCCTCGCGGACGTCCTCCGGACGCCTGCCCGGCGCGGCGGCAGGGGAGTTGGCCGGGTTGGGCATACGGTCCGGCGGCAGGATCGCGGGCATGGTCGGACCCAACTGGGCGCGTCCCACGTCGAACCACTTCCTGGCCACCCGGTCGAGCGCCGGATCGGATCCCCCGGAACCGCTCCAGCCGGCCGAACCGCGCCGCGTACGTGCGCTCTTGCTCATCGCACGGGTGGCGTTGAAATTCCCCGTGGCGTTCTCCGCCTGGTCGTAGAGGCTGCTGATCCGCTGCTGGACCTCGGCGCGGCTGGGCCTGTCGTCGCTCGGTCGTTCCCGCGTCAAGAAGGACGCACTCCTCCCATGGGCCGCCCACCGGTTCTGCTCTCGGCATCGGGCGGACGTTCTGTGGAAGGCGTGCCCTACGGCCCCTGTCCGGAGGGACAGTTGAGCCGCTTCACCCCGAGGTTGGTCGGTTCCCCGGCTCCGGCCGCTGTGGGGGCCAACCGGACTCGGCGGAGGTCGCACGATCCGACGCGACTCGCCGGAGGCAATCGTGCGGCCTGGTCGTCAACTTAGCGAACATGTGTGCTCGGAGTGAAGATTGAAGCGTGGAATGTCCGATACGTATTCGTGACCTTCCCGTGAGGTGCCTCACGCTCGTCCGGCCCGGACTTCTTACGGAATGCGGACGTCCGAGGCCGGGGAGCGCTCGGGGGCGGCACGGGGGTGGGGGTGGTGTCACGCTGGAGGCATGCAGGAGTCGTACGAGTCCACGGGTGCCGGGTCCGGCGAGCGGCGGCCGGCCGGGGCGGCGCGGGTGCTGGTCGTCGAGGACGATGCCACGGTCGCCGAGATCGTCTCCGGCTACCTGGACCGCGCGGGCCATGTCGTCGACCGTGCCGCGGACGGGCCGACCGCGCTCGCCCGGGCCGCCGCGCACTGGCCGGACCTGGTCGTGCTCGACCTGATGCTGCCGGGCATGGACGGACTGGAGGTGTGCCGCCGGATGCGCGGGCGCGGCCCGGTGCCGGTCATCATGCTCACCGCCCGCGGCGACGAGGACGACCGCATCCTGGGTCTGGAGGTCGGCGCCGACGACTACGTCACCAAGCCGTTCAGCCCCCGCGAGCTCGTCCTGCGGGTGGAGTCGGTGCTGCGCCGCACCCGGCCCGTCACCGCGCCGCGGCCGCTCGCCGCGGCCGGACTCGCCGTGGACCCGGCCGGCCGCCGTGCCACCAGGGACGGTGCCGAACTCGCGCTCACCCTCCGCGAGTTCGACCTGCTCACCTTCTTCCTGCGCCACCCTGGCCGGGTGTTCAGCCGCGAGGACCTGATGCGCGAGGTGTGGGGATGGGACTTCGGCGACCTCTCCACGGTCACCGTCCACGTCCGGCGGCTGCGCGGCAAGGTCGAGGACGACCCGGCCCGGCCCCGTCTCATCCAGACCGTGTGGGGCGTCGGCTACCGGTTCGACCCCACCGGACACGACGGGAGTTGACGGTGCGCGACACCCTGTTCATCGCCCTGTACGCCTTCCTCGGCGCCGCCGTGGCGGGTCTGGTCGGCGCGGGCGCGCTGCGGCTGATCCGGCGGCGCTCGCTGACGGCCTCGCTCGCCGTGGTCGCCGCCGTGGCGGTGGGCGCGATGCTGACCGGCACCCTGGCCGTGGCCCAGGCGATGTTCCTGTCCGCGCACGACCTGTCCGTCGTCACCACCGTCGTGGCGATGGCGGCGGTGGTGTCCCTGGCCACCGCGCTGCTCCTGGGCCGCTGGGTCGTGGCCCGCAGCCGCGAGCTCGCCCACGCCGCCCGCTCGCTCGGCGACGGCGGCGGCTTCGCCGCGCCCCACCGTCCGGCGACCGCCGAACTCGAGTCGCTGAGCCGCGAGTTGGCGGCCACCAGTGCGCGGCTCGCCGAGTCCCGGGAGCGTGAGCGTGCCCTGGAGTCCTCCCGCCGGGAACTCGTCGCCTGGATCTCCCACGACCTGCGCACCCCGCTCGCCGGACTGCGCGCCATGTCCGAGGCGCTGGAGGACGGGGTGGCCGCCGATCCGGACCGCTACCTCCGGCAGATCCGCACCGAGGTGGAGCGCCTCAACGACATGGTGGGCGACCTGTTCGAGCTGTCCCGCATCCACGCCGGCTCCCTGGCCCTCACCCGCTCCCGGATCTCCGTGTACGACCTGGTCGGCGACGCGCTCGCCGGGGCGGACCCGCTGGCGAGGGAACTCGGCGTCCACCTCGTGGCCGACCACGTCGAGCCGGTGCCGGTCGAGGTGGACGGCAAGGAGATGAGCCGCGTGCTGGGCAACCTGCTGGTGAACGCGATCCGCCGCACCCCGGCCGACGGCACGGTCGCGGTCGCCGCCGCACGTTCCCCCGGCGGGGTCGTCCTGTCCGTCACGGACGGCTGCGGCGGCATCCCCGAGGAGGACCTTCCACGCGTCTTCGACACCGGCTGGCGCGGCACCCACGCCCGCACGCCCCCCGCGGGAGCGGGCCTGGGCCTGGCCATCGTCCGCGGCATCGTCGAGGCCCACCAGGGCCGGGCCGCCGTACGCAACATCCCGGGCGGCTGCCGCTTCGAGGTGACCCTGCCGGCACCGGAGGCGTGAGCCTCACCAGACCCCCTCAGAGCCCGCCGGCCCCATGGTCCCCATCAATCGGCCCCCAACAGAGGGGAGAGCCCCGGCCGCCTCCCCGCCCCGTGAGGCGCTCCCGACCGCGGCCGTACCGCCGTGGCACCCTGGCCCCATGTGCGGTCGCTACGTCTCCACCCGCGGTCCGGAGGACCTGGTCCGGCACTTCCGGGTCACCGAGTGGCGCCCGTCGGAGGCGCTGGCGCCGAGCTGGAACGTCGCCCCGACCGACGAGGTGTGGGCCGTTCTCGAACGCGCCCCGCGCGAGGACCGCACCGCGGCCGCCGTACGCAGGGAGCTGCGGCCGCTGCGCTGGGGACTGGTCCCGTCCTGGGCGAAGGACATGAGGGCAGGCGCCCGGATGATCAACGCCCGGGTGGAGACCGTGCACGAGAAGCCGGCCTTCCGCCGCGCCTTCGTGCGGAACCGCTGCCTGCTGCCCGCCGACGGCTTCTACGAATGGCAGCAGATCAAGTCCGCCGACACCGGCAGGACCCGCAAGCAGCCGTACTACATCAGCCCCGAGGACGGCGCGCTGATGGCGCTCGCCGGCCTGTACGCGTACTGGCGCGACCCGCACGTGGCGCGGGACGACGACCCCGCCGCCTGGCTGACCACGTGCACCATCATCACCACCGAGGCCACCGACGAGGCCGGCCGTGTCCACCCCCGGATGCCGCTGGCCCTCACCCCGGAGCACTACGACGCCTGGCTCGATCCCCGCCATCAGGACCCCGGCGAACTGCGGGCGCTGCTGAGCCCGCCTGCGGACGGCAGGCTCGGCGCCCGGCCCGTCTCCCCGGCCGTCAACAGCGTCCGCAACAACGGCCCCGAACTGTTGGAGGAGACACCGCCGTGACAGGCCGGACCGCCCCGGCCCACCCGCACCGCGCCGTGCGCCGGACGGGCACCCGTTCCCCCTGATGCCCCCGATGACCGCCCACCCGGGCGAACTGCACCCCTGCCCCCGCCCGACCAGCCCTTACGGTGCTCAGGAGGGCTCAAGACGCCTCAAGGGTGCTCACCAGCGCTCGGCAGGCGATGTCGAAGGCGGCGCGGTCCGGCGGTCCGGGTGTGACGGCCCGGACGGGACGGCCGGTCCGGAAGGGGAGGCGCGGTGGCTGGTGCGGGCGCTCCGGCGGGCGGGCCGGGCCGCGGGCGCCGGGCAGCGCGCCGTGTGCCCGGCAGCCGCCCGGCGCCCTCCGTACGTCTCCCGCCGCGCGCCCGGACCGCTCCCATGGTCCCGAAGGCCGAGAGCACCGTGCCCTGGCTGCGGGTCGCCGCCGCCTACGCCTGGCGCCTCATCCTCGTCGGCGTCGTCGTCTACGGCGTCTTCACCGTCCTCGGCCGCTTCCAGCTCATCGCCGTGGCCCTGTTCCTGGGCCTGGTCATCACCTCGATCCTGCGCCCCCTCACCGACCTGCTGAACCGCTTCCTGCCCCGAGCGCTGTGCGTCGCCGTCGCCCTGGTCGGCAGCCTGCTGCTCCTGTTCGCCCTGCTGGCGCTCGTGGGCAACGCGGTGGCGGGGGAGTCGGCGAAGCTCGCCGGCGAGTTCGGCGGCGGTATCCACAGGATCGAGCAGTGGCTCCAGCGCCCGCCGTTCCGGCTCAGCCAGAACAGACTGTCCGATCTCCAGAGACAGGTCCTGTCCTACCTGTCCGCCCACCGCGCCGGGCTCCTCAGCAGCGCGCTCAGCGGCTTCGGCAGACTCGTCGAACTGGTCACGGCGGGCGCCCTCGCGGTCTTCTCCTCCGTCTTCTTCATCCACTCCGGCGAGAACCTCTGGCGGTGGGTGCGCGACCAGCTGCTCCCCAGCGGGGCCCGGCCGGTGTGGGACCGGGCCGGGCAGGCCGCATGGCGGACCTTCGCCGGGTACACGCGCGGCATCATCATCGTGGCGGCCACCAACGCCGTACTCGTCGGCGTCGTCCTGCTGGTGCTGCGCGTACCGCTCGCGCTGCCGCTGACGCTGCTGGAGTTCTTCGCCACGTTCGTGCCGCTGATCGGCTCACCGGTCGCGCTCGGCGTGGCCACGGTGGTCGCGCTCGCGGGGCGTGGCCCGCTCACCGCGGTGGCCGTCCTCGCCCTGATCGTCGTCATCGGCCAGCTCGAAGGACATGTGCTGCACCCTGTGGTGATGAGCTGGGCGGTGCGCCTGCACCCGCTCGTCGTCGCCGTCTCCGTCATCGCGGGCGGCATCGTCGCGGGCGTGATCGGCGCCGTGGTCGCCGTCCCGTTCGTCTCCGTCACCTGGGCGGTGCTGCGCGCACTGCGCCCCGCCCCGCCCTGACGTCCCGCCCACGAGCCGTTTCCGGCACCGGCGCTTTTCGGCAGCGGCAGAAGGGGCACGCGTTCGTCGTACGCCCCCCGAGCGGAGGAACGGTGCCGTCATGGCCGAGTACGAACGTTCACGCACGATGCCCGCTCAGCCCGAGCAGGTCTTCGACGAGGCCGCCGACGTCGGCCGGTTCGACGCCTGGTTGCCCGGCGAACTGCACGTGCACGCGGAGGAGCCCCCCGCCGTCACGGTGCACGAGGACCACGCCGACCGGGACACCGCCGCCCAGCTGCGCGCCGAACGCGACCAGATGCGGATCGAGTGGGGCACCCGCGAGCAGGGCGGCTACGCGGGCTGGCTCCAGGTCGCGGGCATCGGCAGCGGCGCCACCGAGGTGACGGTCCACCTGTCGTTCTTCGACGACCGCCACGATCCGGGCGAGCGCGCCGCCTGCGACGCCCTCGACAGCAGCCTGCGCCGCCTGGAGGAGCAGGTACGGCTCCACACCGACCACACCGGCGGCTGACCGCCCCGACCGGGCCGTACCCCACGGCTGTCCTCCGGGCTGCCTTCCCGCGGGTTGACGTGCCGTCACCCATCGCCTGCCGTAGGCGGTTCGCCCCGCGCGCCGGGATCACGCCCTGTCGCGGCTTCCAGTGGTGGCCGCTGGACGCCGGTTCGCGGGTCGGCACCCCGAGAGGCCGCGTGGACGGACGGCGGTGACGCGAAGGCAGGACGGGACGCGTCGTCCGGTCCCGGCCGGGTACCCGGGCCGCTGCCCGGGGGGGTGCCCCTATGTGTTTGGTCAAGGTCCGAGGCCAGTAAGTTCGTTTGGTCGGGTGCGGAGGCCGAGCCGTGGGGGTGTGCATGGGTGA
>NZ_JBSFJL010000047.1:0-57884 GCF_053598035.1 Streptomyces sp. NPDC001204
GGCCGATCGGGAAAGGGCGATGGACACACCGGTCCACCGTGCCTGGTGATCGGGTGCGCCGCGGGGGCAAGGTAACGCCCGCAAGTGACGGGACCACGAACAACGCCTTCACGGATCGCCACGCGCTCCTGACGACACGGTGGATGCGCACATCCGGACACGGTGCCCGGGAGACCCGAAACGACCCGCACGCAGCGGCTGTCGTCAGACACGCCGCAGTGGTGGTGCTTGTGCCAGGCGACCGCCGTGCCCAGCAGGGGCGGGACCGTGACGCAGGCCCTCGCATGGAGGAAGGCCGGGGAGGTCGGTGCGGAGGTGCGGGCGCCTGCGACGGCGTAGGTGGCGGTGTTCAGGAGGGAGCCGCGGGCCGAGGTGAGGAGGAAGACGGGCCAGTACCGTCACGGGGTCTTCACCGAGATCGCGTCGGTCACGAGCCACGGGTGACTGGCTCGTCGGGCGATCTTCGGCAACCTTCCGCAGGATGGGTTCCGGTTGCCCGGCCGAAGCGAGGGACGGCGGGCGCTCTTCTGCGCGGCAGCCGTGCCGCCCCGAGCTCAGGAGCACCACATGGCAGCGAAGACGGATGTGCTGATATCGGCACTGGAGGACGCCCGTGACGCCCACACCGCGGTCATCGGCCGATTCCGGACGGATGCGGCCGTCACCCCGCCGGGCGCCGACCGGCAGCGAATCGAGAGCCAAGCGATCGAGGCGGAGTACCACCTCGGGCGGATCGAGGCCAGGGTGCGCGAGCTGCGCCCGCCTCGTGGGCTGCTGTCGGCCCCCGGGCAGCTGATGGGAATGGTGACCCGCGGCGCCGTGCGGGCGAGCGTACTTCCGCTGGAGGCGGGGGTGACGGCCGTGACGGAAATCGTGCGCGGTAGGAGGCCGGCCGATGAGCGCCGGCTGCTGAGGGCCGCCGAGGACCAGTACACGGCCGCAGCCCGGGCCCTGGCGATCTGCCAGGCAGGCAAGGACATCGCCGAACGGCTCAACGACCAGGAGACGGCCGAACTGTTCGCCATGCTGAGCCGGCAGAGCGAGGTACTGCTGGAGACCAGCGAGGAGAACCTCGCCCGACGGACCAGGGCTGTGGCGGAAGGTACCCGTACGCCGCGGGAAGAAGCGACCGAAGGCGGCATCCTGCTGCAGGCGATCAAGCGCAATATGCAGGCGGCCACGGCCGGGCTGCGGGCACTACTCCTAAGGATCACCAAACGCGTGAGGGGCGCGGCCGAGGAAGCCTGGTGGGAGATGCCCGCCGTCACTCGTGTGGCCGAGAAGGTGCAGGGCGCGATGACGCGCGAGGAGGCCCTACCCATCCCCGGCCTCAGCCAGCTCGGCGTCACGGAGATCCAGCAGCGCCTGCACGACCTGTCCCAGACGGAGCTGACGGTGATCGAAGGCTACGAACGCGCGCACGCGGGTCGCCCCGGGGTCCTGAACACCATCGAGCATCTCAGCCCAGCCCAGCCCTGAGCCGGCACCGAATCGACTCCCTCAACCTGTCAGGCGCTCCCCCGGCCCGGTGCGCAGGCCGCCGTGGCTGCCCGCACGGAGCGGCTCGAGCGCGATGCGGTAGCCACCTGGCTGGCCGAACATGACCTACCCGGAGCGCCACGCCCCCTGCCGCCATACCCGGGCTTGCGCCACCGGTCCGGCTCTCGGGTGAGCCGCGGCCCACGGCGGTCAGCACTGTTGTGCGGTCTGACCTGCTCTGGCGTGTTCCCGGCGCTTGAGCCGCTCGTGCACGTGTGTCCCGGCCGGGTAGACCAGGCAGCACGGGGTAGAACGGCTGGTGGCTCCTTTGTTACGGGAGCCGGAACATGCCCATGATCAAGGGCTGTTCCCAGGCATGAACGAAGGAATAGCAGCATGGCCAGCGGCACCGTGAAGTGGTTCAACTCCGAAAAGGGTTATGGCTTCATCGCCCAGGACGACGGAGGCCCGGACGTCTTCGCCCACTACTCCGAAATCCAGGGCGGGGGCGGCTACCGAGAGCTGACCGAGGGCGAGCACGTCACCTTTGACATCGGCCAGGGCCAGAAGGGCCCGCAGGCACAGAACATTGTCCGGGGCTGACTGCTCACGATGATGGGAGGCGGGTTGCCTGAACAGGCAACCCGGCTCTTTGTGCAACGCACACGCCGTGGCCGCGGTCACGCAGCAGCCACGGGGCAGGATCGCCGGGTACCAGCAGCGCAGCCGGCCAAGGGCACTACGGCCGGCTGGCCGGCATCTGCTCCGTCCGCTCGTCGAACGGCGTGATGATGACGCCCTGCAGATGGCCGTACGCGCTGACCAGGCCGGAGAAGTTCCGACGCGTGACCTTCCCGCCCACTGGACGAGCGGTTCTCCCAGTGGACCAAGAGCAGTCCCAGGAGCAGTGTGCAGCGCCTTGAGCTGGACGTCTTGCCCACACCGACCTGGATCTCAGCGACGACGCCACCCTCACGCTCCGCGGAAGCGATTCGCTTCTTTCCCTGTCGGTGACGTAGTGTTCTGTTCACCGACGCGGGGTGGAGCAGCTCGGTAGCTCGCTGGGCTCATAACCCAGAGGTCGCAGGTTCAAATCCTGTCCCCGCTACTGAAGGCCGAGGGCCGGAATCCGATCAGGGATTCCGGCCCTCGGTGTTTCCGTCCCCGGTGGGCCGCCGCCAGGGCCGATCGCAGCCACTCGTCTGCAGCGGGCGCGGTGATTCAGCGGCTGCCCGAGGACGGCGGGCGCACGGTGACCGGGACGTTGACGCCGGTCACCGTGTCGTCCATCAGGTGTCCCTCGGCGCGCATGTGCATCGCCCGCAGCACCAGGGTGTGCGGGTCGAGGTCGAGGGTGAACCAGGCGGTGATGTCCGGCCGGGCGAAGGCCAGCTCGACGACGTTCGTGTCGGCGCGCAGGACGCGGATGGCGGCAGCAGGCTGGAACTCGCTGTGGTAGAAGGCCGCCGGCCAGCGGAACGAGAAGCCGCTGCGGTCGTGCTGCCAGCGGCTGGTCGGCCCGTCGCGGCGGTAACTGTCCGGGCCGACCAGCACCGCGCTGCCGCCGCCGGCGATGCTGTACGCCGTCGCGTCCGGGGCGGCGAACCGGTAGCGGGTCACCACCGCGGGCCCGGTTGACGACCCGCGCAGCGTCTCCTCCATCTCCAGGCTGTGCAGCCGCCCCATCGCGGCAAGCATGCGGTTGAAGAGGGCCCGACCGTCCGGCTCGGGCAGCGGCACCGACCGGGTCGCGGTGGCGACGCCACGGTTGCTGCGCACGCTGACCGTCGTCGCCCATCGGCCGGTGTCAGTCAGGGCAACGGTGCCGGTGAAGCAACCGAATCCACACGGGCGCAACGCTGCGCGCACGGGCGACGTCCCATCAGCTCGGCGTGCGGAGAACACGGCGTCCCGCAGCCCGTCGCCGGGCTGGGCCCCGACCACGGTCAGCTGCACCCGGACCCGGCCCAGGTGCGGTGGGCTGAGGGACCAGCCGAGGACGAACGGACCCGAATCGGCGGCGACGGCCGCTGCCGGTTCGCTCGCCAGCGCAGCCAGCGGCGGCCTCCCGGCAGCATCCTCGGCCGCCACGGTGGCGGCCCGGGGCAGGGCGGGGTAGCCGACCAGCGCGGCGGCCACCGCCACCGCGGTGACCGCTGCGATCAGCTCGCCCGACACCGCGATCCGTACTCCCCGCAGCCTGGGTACGCGGCGGCTGCGCAGCCAGTGGTGGATCAGCCCGGCGACGGCCATCACGGCCAGCGCGGCAGCCTTTGCGAGCACCGCGCGCCCGTAGCCGGTGCCGGTGAGCTGAGCCCAGCCAGACAGCTGCTGGGCCGCGTTCCCCACCCCCGTCGCAGCCACCACCACCGCCGCCGCGACCGCGGCCGGGGTCAGCGCGGCCAGCACCGCGATCGCTCGTCGGCCGGCCAGCGCGCCGAGCGCGATCGCGGCCACCCAGACCGCCACCGCCAGCAGGTGGACGAACAGCGCGAGCGTGGCCGGCATCGGATGCGGCGCCGCGCCCGCATGCCCGCCGGCCGCCTCGGTGAACAGCGCACCCGCACCCACGCCTGCCGCCAGCCACCGCAGGGCTGGGGTGCGCCGGGCCTGCCACGCGATGCCGACGAGGACGCCGACGGCGGCCAGCACCAGTCCGGCCAGCCGCCACCTGCTGGACGCGCCCGCGGTCAGCAGGCTGACCACCGCGCCAACCCGTCCGGTAGCGACCTCGGCGGCCGCCACGGCTGCGACGAGCAGCCCCGCCAGCGCCACCGCCGGCCCGGCCCTCGCCACTGCCGCGACCCGGCGGGCGGGCACACCGGCGTGCTGCGCTCGCGGCGCCAGCAGCACGGTACCGGTCCAGGCCAGCAGCCCCAGCAGCCCGACCCACCGGCCGGCCAGCCCGACCCAGCCCTCGCTGGCGGTCGGCCCGGCCGACACCGAGCCAATGCCGGGCTGTGTGGTGCCGACCCCGAACTGGTAGCTGCCGTGCAGCACGTGCCCGTCGTCCAGCGCCACGCTGGTCCACCGCACCGTGTACACGCCTGTGGCGAGCGAGCCCAGTCGACGCTGCATCGCCAGCCCGTCACCGGTCACCGGCCGCGTCGCGCCGATTCCCACCTCGCGGGCGTGGGCGTCCACGACGTCCACCCGGCTCAATCGCAGATTCAACGGCTCGTCGAAGCGCAGCACCACCGCAGCCGGCGCCTGCGGCAGCCCCGTCCCCGGCGCCGGGCTCGCCGATACCAAGGTCGCGTGCGCGAAGGCCGACGCCGCCGAAGCCAGCACCATCAACAACGCAGCCACGACGGCCACCCACACGCGGCGCCCCAACCCACAGGGGACACGGGGCGGCCTGACATTCCGGTCCACTACGCGCATCAATTCCAACTCCGCAATCGTTCCTACGCCCGACACGGCCGCGATGACGCCGCGGTTCATCCCGGCGGCCAACCGCGGGGCGGCCCGGCAACCAGCGCCGTCCAGACACGGCCTGCGACGCTTCCGCGACGGCAGCACAGCGTCTTTGAGTGTTGCCACCCGGTAGCCGTGCTGATCTCCTTCGAGGCTCGGCACCTCGAAGGTCAGCCGGTGGCCGTTCATCCATGCGGGCTTCCCCGCGTTCAACACTCGATGGGAAAGGACCCGACGACCGTGGCTCGTGCCATCACTCCGGCCCCCAGGTCACGTCGTCCTACCCGTCGGCGCGGTCGCCGCCGGCGTCCGGCTGCGCGGGCAGGGCCTGGCCGGCGGACACCGATTCCACTTCGCCGATGTCCTGCGGCGTGAGGTCGAGGTCGGACGTCTCGTCGTCGCCGGTTCCCTCTGCCTCTCTCCGCGCCTTGCGCCGGTCGTTGAGAAGGGAAGAGACAACAGCGGCGAAATAGAGCATCCAGATCGGCGCGGCCAGCGCCAGCATGGTCAGCGGGTCCGTGCTCGGCGTCGCCACAGCAGAAAAGACCGTGATCCCCACGATCATGCCGCGCCACCGGCCGAGCATCCGCCGGCCGGACAGCACTCCGGTGAGGTTCAGCATCACCAGCAGCAGCGGCATCTCGAAGGAGAGACCGAAGACGACCACCATTCGGGTGACGAGGTCGAGCAGATCGTCCAGCGGCAACAGGTTGTCCACCCCGCGCGGGGTGAAGCCGATCAACACCTTCGCGGTCGTGGGCAGCACCCTGTAGGCGAAGAAGGCGCCGCCGAAGAACAGCGGGACGCCCGCGCCGACGAACGCGTAGGCGTATTTCCGCTCGTGCTTGTGCAACCCGGGGGCGACGAACGCCCACAGCTGGTACAGCCATACCGGCGAGGCCAGCACGACACCGGCCATCAGGGACACCTTCAGCGCCAGGGTGAAGGGCGCGAGCAGACCGTTGATCGTGATCCGCGCGCAGGTCGTGCCCGCGGTCTGCTTGGCCAGATCGGCGAAGGACGTCGGGCATCCGACCGAGACCAGCACCGGCCTGGTGACGAGGTTGATGATGCCCTTGTAGGAGAAGGCCGCGACGATCGTGACGACCAGGATGGCAAGGACGGCCCTGGCGAGCCGGTTGCGGAGTTCACGAAGGTGTTCCGCGAGCGGCATCCGCCCCTCGGGATCCTTCTCTTTGTTGCGGGCCGACTGGGGCACGCCAGGTCCTCATCTCGTGCGGCAGACCGGAGACCACGGCTCTGCGTCAGTACTTGATCGTCTCGGTCAGCCGGTGGGGTGCGAGCTCGCCACGGCGCCGAGTGCGACCGGTAGCGCGTCCAGGAACGTCTCGTGCGGGGATGTGCCAGGGGCGCGCAGGACCGGGCTCAGTCGCTGTGGCTGGTCATGCTGTCCGTGGGCGCGGTGCGGGCGGTGGCGGTGTCTCCGGGAGTGCCCGAGATCGTCCGCGGTCCCGGTGCGGGCTCAGGTTCGGGCCGTGGCTCGTTGGAGACGCCGTCGTCCTTCATGGCCATGGTCTCGCTCTTGAGGATCCGCATGGACTTGCCCAGCGCCCGGGCCGTGTCGGGTAGTTTCTTCGAGCCGAAGATCAAAACCACCACCGCGACCAGGATCAGCAGGTGCCAGGGCTCCAGCGCGTTGCGGAACATCGTCACACCACCCCTTCGAACGCGTCGGCCCTCATATCTGCCTCGGCGATCCGTGCCGCTCGTTCCTGCGCGGCAGCGGTGGGAGCGGGAACACGCGCGGCGCATCGTGTCTTGCCGCTCCAGGCATGCACCGGTGGCCGGCACAGCCAGGCCTCACAAGTGAGTTCGTCGCCCGTCGCCGCCGCAACCGCGGGAGGGTCGAACGGCAACAGGTATACGGCGAGGCGTAGTTCGCCGCCTGTGACCTGCATGGCCACCTGCGCCGGATGCCCGGCCCGCGGAGTGTGCGGGGGCGTTTGGGCCGGATGGACGCCCAGCCACTGCTCCTGGGAGCAACCAGATTCGCGCACCTGGAACAACCGATGGGGCCTCGCGTTCGGCCACGGTGCGTTCATCGGCCTTCCCTGGCATGACCGTTCCTGTCGCCGGCCGCCGGGATGTTCACGCATGGCTGTCGGGCGCGGGAGGCGAGGCGAGGCGAGTTGGCCGGCTGCGGAGGCGTGCCGGGTGTCGATGTCCTTGTGGGTCATATGTCCTTCTTCTTGTCGGGTCGGGGTCGATTCGGATTCTGGGGCGCCCGCAAGGGGCCGCAGTTCGTGCGGAACGCTCGGCCCGGTCATGGCGAGCACCTCAGGCAGGCGCGGACTTCGCGGCCGCCGCGTGTCTGGTGGACCTCGGTCGACTGGGCGAGGTACTGGACGATGCCGGTGCCGCGGCCGTGTTCGTCGGAGGCGATGTCGGGGCGACGGCGCTCCACTGCCATGCCGGAGTCAGTGACCACGATGTGCAGAGTGCCGTCGTCTAGGACGAGCCGCAGGGTCATGCACTCGCGGCCGTACTGGGCTGCGTTGGCTGCGAGTTCGTCGACGATGAGAACGGCGGAGTCCCGATCGCCTGCGGGCACGCTCCAGGCCTCCAGCAGATCAGCCGCGAAGTGACGGGCGGCGAAGACGTGCGCCTCCTGCGCGGGCAGGGTGAGCACCGCCTCGTGGCGGCAGGGCCGGTCGAGCAGTGAACTCGGACTGAGGGAGTCGGTCACGAACATGGTCTTCTGGCTCTTCTGTGGGTGTGCGGAGACCGGAAAGGGGAGACCGCCAGCAACTTCGGGGGTCGGTCAGCGGGATCCTGCATCGGCGCGCTCATTTGGTTCCACGGGCGACGCATGCCGAACGGTTCGAGGCATTCACCCTTTTTGCTCGACTTCTTGCGGGTCGCGTCCGTGCCGGCGGCCTGCTGGGCTCACTCGCCTCTGCCGGAGCTCGATGCCGTACTCGGGTGGACCGGGCCTCGGCAGGCCTCTTGTGCCGCCGTGCGCTCACACACGGCAGCGGTCGTCATGTCGCTGGGCGGCCAGGCCGGCCCAGTGACATGACGACCCTGGCCTCGCCTCACGCCCGGATTGTGACCAGCTTCTGGCCGTTGCCTGCGAGGATCTCGAAGTACTCGATGGCCCCGGGGGCCATGGCGACCGCCCCGGGGATCGTGGTGCCGGGAGGGTACTCGCCTGCCCGCCAGGTGGCGCCGTCCGCCCTGGCTCCGCCGGGCCCGACCGCCCGCAACCGGCAGGTGATTCCGGCGGGTGCCCCCTTGGCGGAGACCTGGAGGACACTGCCCCAGGCAGAGGGTGAGACCTTCACCGAGGCGGAGACGCCGGTGGCGGGATCGCTTCCGGAGACGGTGCGCCAGGCCGTGGGCACGGTCGGCCCGGGCGGCGCCGCCGCGCTGCCCACTGTGCCGATGGCCGCCAGCCAGGTGCCACTGGCCGCTGCCGCGACGAACGCGAGTGAGGCGGCTGCGCCGGCCAGTTGCAGACGCCAGGTCCTGCGGCGCCGGGTCGCGGCCTGCTGGAGCAGCTTCTCCAGCACGCCTCCCTCCGGCGCCCGCGACACCGCGGGCACGGCGGGCACGGCGTGCCGTTCGGGCGGGGAGCCCTGCGCGTTTTCGGCTGCCCGTGCCACCAGCCGGTCGGCCAGGTTCCCGTCGACCGCCGGCACCCTCCGGCCTGCGGCTTCCGCCGCGGTCACCGTCGTCAGCAGCGCGGGCAGTCCCGTCAGCTGGGCGTGTTCAGCCTGGCACTCGGTGCATTCCGCGAGGTGGGCGCGCACCCGCTCCGCTTCCGCCAAGGGCAGTGTGCCCAGGACGTATGCTCCCAGCGCCAGCCGGAGGTCGTCGTGCTTCGCCCTCATGGTCGCCACCTCCCGCACACCACGGTCATGGCTCGATCCCCCGTTCCTGGAGCGCCAACCGCAGGGCGTGCAGGGCGTAGTACGTCCGCGACTTCACGGTGCCCAGCGGGATGCCCAGCACCCGTGCCGCCTCCGTCATGGTCCGGCCCCGGTAGTAGGTCTCCAGCAGGACGGCACGGTGGTCCGGGGACAGGGTCCGGAGGGCGTCGGCGACCGCCCAGCTCTGCAGTGCCTGCTCGATCTCGTCCTCGCCCGGTTTCTGCTCGGCGGCACGCTCCAGCGCCTCGCCGCCGGCCTCGGCCGGCCTGGCCTGCCGGGCCCGGTGAGCATCGATGACCAGGCGCCGGGCGACCGTGCACAGCCACGCCCGGGCGGGGCCTCGCGCGGGATCGAACGCGGCGGGATGCTGCCACGCCCGGAGCAGTGTCTCCTGCACCACGTCCTCCGCCCATTGCCAATCTCCCGAGGTCAGTCGCAGTACGTAGTGGAACAGGGCTCCTGCGTGCTCCGCGTACAGAGTGCGCAGCAGTTCCTCATCTGCGGTCGAAAGGGTCCCTTTACCGGAGACACGGTCCGCGGAGCGATCCGGATCGGTCCGCGGGTCACGTTTTCGGGAACTCCAGGGCATGGGCCGATCATCGCGCACATGTACGACTTTGTCCCGTAACGCCCGAAAGGGTGCAGGTGTCGCTCTGCGAGTTTCGTGGGCGTGGCGCCCGGAAGGTCGGCTGATCGGCGGCGATACCAAGAGGTTCACAAAAGTGCATGTCTGCCGAACCGTGGGACCCCCGCCGTCCGTGGAGCCGGACGAGAGTGGAGGTGACCCGATGACCGACCACCACGACAGTCACGGCGGGGTACCGGCCGACGACACCGGTCGACGCGACACCGAAAAACGGTATGACTTGATGTCAACTCATGTGGCAAACAGGCTGGTTCGGGGGTGTCGTGGTGCTGACCGCGGCCAGTGGGGAGGTGATCAGCCACATCGCCGAATTCCGGGACAGCAGCTCCTCCGTCACCTGTCTCAACGGGCACGTCCAAACCGGGCGGGGCTCTCGCCCCCACCCCGCAGGTCGTCCCTGCCCGTGATCGGAAAGATGACCGGACACACGGGCGCGCGGATGCGGCGTCCCGCACGAACGGTGGCGGGCTTTCTGGCTGCTTTGCTGCCGGTCGCGGTCGCGGTGGGGATATATGCGTTCGGCCGCACGCACACTCCTGACTACACCAGCGGCCTGTTCGGGCGGCACGGCGTCGGTGCCAACGATCTCAAGGCGCGTCTGGGCAGCGCTCTGATGACACTCGCGGTCGTCCAACTGCTGCTCGGGCTGTGGATGTACCGACGCCTACCGGGAGCGAGGGCCGCACCGCACCGGGTGCACCCCGCACACCGGCTCATCGGCCTCCTCGCCTTTCTGCTCTCGCTGCCCATCGCCTACCACTGCATCACCACCTACGGAGTTGAGTTCACGAGCAGCCGAGTGGCGGTGCACTCCGTCACGGGCTGCGTCCTGTACGGCGCGTTCGTCGCCAAGGTGCTGGTGGTACACAGCCGCCGGCTGCCCGGTTGGGCCCTGCCGGCCGCCGGCGGCGCCCTGGTCACCGCCATAGCGGTGATGTGGTACACAGCCGCCTTGTGGTTCTTCGCCGGCTCCGCGCCCGGCTTCTGACCGTTGCGGCAGCTCCGACGGCACCGCCGGAGGTGTGACCGAACCGAACCGCTCACAGTCCCGGGGATGCCGTCCGCCGGTCTCAGAGGGTGAGGGTGGGGTCTTCGAGCTCGGCCCAGACGGCGAGGTCGAGGGTGCGTTCGAGGCCGTTGCGCTCGCTGGTGGTGACGTCCACGGGCTTGGTGGTGGTGATCTGCTGCAGCCGGGTCCGGTCGATGAGGTCGAGGGCGGGGCTGCTGCCCGACGACAGCAGGTCGCGAACCTGGATCTGCAGTTCGGTCACGTAGGCGGGGTCCTGAGTGGAGGGATAGGGGCTTTTGACCCGCTCCGCCACGGACCGCGGCAGGAGTTCCGAGGTGGCTGCCCTCAAGAGGCTCTTCTCGCGGCCGTCGAAGGTCTTCATCGACCACGGGGTGTTGAAGACGTACTCGACCAGGCGGTGGTCGCAGAACGGGACGCGGACCTCCAGACCGGTGGCCATGCTGAGGCGGTCCTTGCGGTCCAGGAGCATGCGGACGAAGCGGGTGAGGTGCAGGTAGCACACTTCCCGCATCCGGCGCTCGAGGGGGTCCTTCTCGCTGTCCAGGCGCGGTACCTGGGCCAGGGCCTCCTGGTACCGCTGGGCGAGGTAGCCAGGCAGGTCCAGTCGTTCCCGCAGCTCCGGATCGAGCAGCGAACCGCCGCCCCGGCCGTGCTGGCGTTCCAGTGCCGCCAGCCAGGGGAAGGTGCCGGCGTCCCGAGCGGCAGGGTCGTGGAACCACGCGTAGCCGCCGAAGACCTCGTCGGCGGACTCCCCGGACAGAGCCACCGTGGAATGCTTGCGGATCGCCCGGAACAGCAGCAGAAGTGACTGGTCCAGGTCGCCCAGGCCCAGAGGCAGGTCCCGGGCGCGGACGGCGGCGGCGCGGACGTTCGGATCAGCGAGGTTCTCGGGATCGAGGACGATGTCCTGATGGTCGGTGCCCACGTGCCGAACGACGTCGTGGACGTACGGCGTGTCCGGCGTCGCGCGCAGGTCGTCTGGGATGAAGTTCTCGCTCTGGCCGACGAAGTCGACGGCGAAGCTGCGGACGGTTTCCTTTCCGCGGAGTTGCTCCGCCGCCAGTGCGGTGATGGCACTGGAGTCCAGGCCGCCCGAGAGCAGGACGCACCGCGGCACGTCCGAGACCAGCTGGCGGCGCACGGTGTCCTCCAGCAGCTCGCGCACCCGCGCGATGGTGTCCTGCCGGGTATCGGTGTGCTCGGCGGCGCTGAGCTGCCAGTACGGACGGGTGCGCAGGCCGGCGCGCTCGACGGTCACCACGGTGCCCGGCTCCACTTCCCGCATTCCCGCCCAGATGGCGTGGCCGGGGGTTTTGGCCATGGAGAACAGTTCACGCAGCCCGTCGAGGCCGACGGTGCGGGGTGCGAGGGGGTTGGCCAGGATGGCTTTGGGTTCGGAGCCGAACAGTACGCCGTCGTCGGTGGCGAAGTAGTACAGGGGCTTGATACCCATGCGGTCGCGGATCAGCAGCAGCTGGTCGGTCCGTCCGTCCCAGACGGCGAAGGCGAACATGCCGTTGAGGTGCTCGGGGAGGTCGGCCCCCCACTCCAGGTAGCCACGCAGAACGACCTCGGTGTCGCTGTCGGTGTGGAAGGAATGGCCGCGGCGGCGTAGCTCGTCACGCAACTCGGTGTAGTTGTACGCCTCCCCCGAGTACACCAGGACGACATCGCCGTCCGGGGTGTGCTCACTCATCGGCTGGACGCCGCCGGGCAGGTCGATGATGGCGAGCCGGCGGTGGCCCAGAGCCGCGTGCGTGTCGAGCCAGAGGCCCTGTGCGTCCGGTCCGCGGCAGGCCATCGTGGCGTTCATGGCTTCGACGGTGGGGCGTTCGGGTCGCAGGTCGCGCTGGTAGGACACCCAACCGGAGATTCCGCACATGGGGTGGCACTCCTTGCCGTGGAGAAGCATCCAGCACCGTGGATGGCACCCCCCACTGGACCGTAACAAGGACCGCCGTCCGGCGCAGCTCGCACGGGCGGAGCTGCGGCGCGGTGACGGTCCGTGGTATCGCCTCGTATGCGGGAGCTGGATCCACCGCCGGATATCAGGAATCGAGAAGCGCGAGGCACGGACCGGGTTCTAGCCTGCTCGCCATGGACATCACCATTCATACGAGTTACCTGCCGCACGACGACCCGGACGCGTCGCTCGCCTTCTACCGCGATGTTCTCGGCTTCGAGGTCCGCAGCGACGTCGGGCAGGGCAGGATGCGCTGGATCACGGTCGGCCCGGCCGGTCAGCCCGACACGTCCCTCCTCCTGGCGCCGCCGGCCGCCGACCCGGGAGTCACCGAGGACGAGCGCCGCACCATCACCGAGATGATGGCGAAAGGCACCTACGGCTGGATCCTGCTGGCCACCCCGGACCTCGACGCCACGTTCGAGAAGGTACAGGCCGGTGACACCGAGGTCGTCCAGGAGCCGACCGAGCAGCCGTACGGCATCCGTGACTGCGCCTTCCGCGACCCCGCGGGCAACCTGGTCCGCATCCAGGAGCTTCGCTGAGCCGCGTCCGCAGCCTTGGCCGGCTCCGGTGGGCCGGCCCGTATCACCGAGTGCCTGGGATGCCTGTCCCGGCAGGCATCCCAGGCGCCGGTAGGCGTCGGTGGAAGAGGAAAGAAGGGGGAGTCGTCCCATGTGTCATCCCGAGTGGCGGCGGGCACGCGTCGAGGCGCAGCGCTTGACCGACCTCGCGCGGCTGCGGCGCGTCCGCGACCGGATCGACAGGGAGTACGCGCAGCCGCTGAACGTGGAGGCGCTGGCCCGCGGTGTGAACATGTCCGCCGGGCACCTCAGCCGGCAGTTCCGGGCCGCCTACGGTGAGTCGCCGTACGCGTACCTGATGACGCGTCGCATCGAGCGCGCGACGGCGCTGCTGCGGCGGGGCGACCTCAGTGTCACCGAGGTCTGCTTCGCGGTCGGCTGCGCGTCGCTGGGCACGTTCACCACCCGCTTCACCGAGCTGGTCGGCATGTCCCCCGGGGCTTTCCGGCGCCGCGCGGCGGATGCGGCGGGCGTGGCGGCCGACCATGCCGATCCCGCGAGTACGGCCGGTGATGCGGGACCTGCGATCACGGTGGAGGGGATGCCGGCGTGTGTGGCGAAGCAGGTGACGAGACCGGTCAGGAATCGAGAAGCCCCGGCCGCCGAGCAGCCCTTAGCGTGATGGCCATGGCAACCACCGCGTCCACCGCATCCCACACGTCCGTCGCGTCCGTCACCCTCGAGGTGGCCGACCCCGAGGCCGCCAACCGCTTCTACACCGCGTTCGGAGTGGACACGCACATACGCCTACGGGTGTCCGAGCCGCACTCCGCCGGATTCCGCGGCTTCACACTGGCGCTCACGGTGTCCGGGCCCGCCACCGTCGACGGCTTCCTCGGCGCCGCCGTGGACGCGGGCGCCACGGTGCTGAAGCCCGCCGCGAAGTCGCTGTGGGGCTACGGCGGCGTCGTCCAGGCCCCGGACGGGACGATCTGGAAGGTCGCGACCTCGGCGAAGAAGGACACCGGGCCGGCCACCCGCGAGATCGACGAGATCGTCCTCCTGCTCGGCGTCGAGGACGTGAAGGCCAGCAAGCAGTTCTACGTCGGTCGGGGCCTGACCGTGGCCAGGAGCTTCGGCGGCAAGTACGCCGAGTTCGCCGCCGACGAGGCCTCCCCCGTCAAGCTGGCGCTGTACAAGCGCCGCGGCCTGGCCAAGGATCTCGGAGTCCCCGCCGACGGCGCCGGCTCGCACCGCATCGTCCTCGGCAGCACCGCCGGCCCCTTCACCGACCCTGACGGCTTCGCCTGGGAAGCCGCCACGTCGCTCACCCCCGCGCCGTCCACGGCGTCCGCACCGTCCTGACTCCCGGACCTGAACTCCCGCCCCGACCTGCCTCATGCCTGGACGAGAGGAAGTCAGCCGTGCAGCAGACGAAGTCGTCTGCCGAGAACTCCGGCGCGGACGCCGAGGAGTACAACGGGTTCACTGCCGAAGAGCGGGCCGCGATGAAGGAGCACGCGCAGGGTCAGAAGCAGGCGGTGGCGCGGCGCGGTTCGCGGGCGGAGAAGGAGGCGGCCGCGGAGCGGGATGTGCTTGCGAAGATCGCCGAGATGCCGGAGGCGGACCGGGTCCTCGCCGAGCGGATCCACGCTGTCGTCAAGGCCGCCGCTCCGGACCTCACGCCCCGGCTCTGGTACGGGATGCCCGCCTACGCCAGAAACGGCAAGGTCGTCTGCCACTTCCAGAGCGCGCAGAAGTTCAAGTCGAGGTATGCCACGCTCGGATTCAGCGACCAGGCGGCTCTCGACGACAGCGCCATGTGGCCGACCGCCTACGCCCTGAGGGAGCTGACCGCGGCCGACGAACAGCGCATCATCACGCTCGTCAAGAAGGCGGCGGGCTGAGGCCAACCGGGGCGGACATCCTCTGCCTGCGGGTCTCGGCCCTGCTGACGCCGGCGTCGCCCCCCTCCGTCGCACTTCTGGGACGCGCGCTGGAGATGTGCGGCGAATGCACTCAGCTCGCGGCGGAGCCGCTGGAACTCGTCGTCCTTCCAGCTCTGGCCCGTCGCCGTGGCGACGGCCACGTTGATCGTGCTCCCTCAACCTCGCACTGTTCCCGGCGGTTCCCGCCGTCCCGGCGTGTCCGGCCCGCGCCGGGCGGCGCGTCTTCTCACCGCCCGAAGCGGATCGTGGTGTACGCGTAGATCTCGCCCTCCCGCGGCGCACGGTTCCAGGACCGTGTGGTCAGTCGCGGCAGTATGCCCTCGACCAGGGCATGTCGAGGGAGGGACAGACCGAACTCGTCCTGCACGGCGGCCAGCAGGCACCGTTCGCGGTCCGCCTCGCCGACGCCGCGCAGGACCCGTTCCGGATCGAGGGTGCCCGGCACCGGCCCCGAGCGTTCGACGTCTGTGCCGCGCAGCGTGTACGCGTACAGCGGCTCGCCCCGCTCGGCGACCGAGAGGTGGAACACCGCCAGACCGCCGTCTCGCGCGCTGCGCGCCCACAGCACCACCGCGCGTCCTCCGCGCGAGGCGTCGGCGGCCGGGGAGACGAAGAAGTGCCCGGCCGCCGACGTCCGTGGGGCCGCGTCACAGGCGAACGCCCACCCGGATCCCGTGCGGCCCACCGACACAACGGCCCGGTCCTCCCACGGCGCCGATTCGTCCCACTGCCCATGGCCGTGGTGGAACCACGCGGCGCGGCGGCCGGACGGAGCGGTCAGGCCCGCGCACCCGTCCTCGCCGACCAGGTCGGGCAGCGCCTCCGGCTCCACGCCCTCCGCCCACAGACACCGGTAGGAGTCGTGCGGGGCGTTCCACCGCGGAGTGTCCGCCAGCCAGCGCAGTCCCGGCGGATCCAGGTCCGGCACCGGATCGGGCACAGGGCCCGGCCGGCCCGCCCGAGGCGTGGCCAGCAGTTCCAGGCCGCGCTCCCGCGTCACCACCGGGCCCAGTACAGGGTCCGCCAGCAGACCGAGCGGCGCCAGCAGGTCCGGCCCCGTCGGCGACCACGACGGCAGCGCGGCGCGGATCACCCGCCACGCCGCGTCCGTGTCCCCCCACCTCGCCGACTCCCGCGCCTCGGCCGCCGCCCGTCCGAAGGCACCGTCCGGCGCATAGCGGTAGGAACCGTCGCGCACCTGGGCGAGGATCGCCTCCGCGGCCGCCGTGATGCCGTCGTCGGTCTCCGTGCCGAGCACGAACCGGTGGGGCAGGGCGCCGGAACGGTTGTCCCGCAGGTGCGCGGCAGCCATCACGGGCACCAACTCGCCCGTGTAACGCGGATCGGCCGCAAGCTCACCGAAGCCGTAGTATCCGCCGCCGTGCGCCAGCGCCTCCAGCTGCCGCAGCATGCCCCGAGCGCTGGGCCGTCCGTAGCGCTCCGCCTCGGTGAGCAGCTCCCGGGCGGTCTCCCACCTCCCGCTCAGGGCTTCACTCCGCGCACACTCCACGTCGGCGTCCAGGGCGCGGGTGGTGTCGTTCACGAAGCCGGGACCGCCCGCACGGGCGGAGTGGAAGTCCTGGTACATCCGCTGCATGTAGGCGCGGAACGATGGATACCGATCCGGCAATTCGCCGCTCCATCCCTTGTAGACGTACAGAGCCCACTCGCCGTCCTCATCGGTGTCGCCTGGGTCGAGCAGGGCATAGGAGATGTCCGAATCGGTCTCCAGCTGCAGTGCCCGCTGCCACATCCCGGCCTGCAGCACTTCCTGCTCGGTCGAGTGCTCGGTCAACGCCTCCTGGTAGATCGCGGTCAGGTCGAGCGGATCCCCGAACCAGGCGATCTCGTGAGCCGCGCCCAGCCGGTAGATGGACCCCTTGTCGAACCGCCAGCCGTTGCTGGCCCCGAGGAACTGCCGGTAGGACGGAGGGAACCGGGTGCCCAGGCGGTCCTCGGCGGCGGCTATCTCCGCCTCTGCCGCGGGCGGGGCGGCGAGCGCGAGGTCGGCGAGGGTGAGGCCGCCCTCCGCCAGGTCCTCCGCATCGTCCTCGTCCGGGATCCATTCCTCCTGCCAACGGCGAAGGAACTGCTGCCAGTCAAAGCGGTTCTCGATCACGGGCCGATTGTGGCAGCGGCCACCGACAGCGGGCCCGTGCGCCCGACCGGCCCGGCGGCGGTCCTGAGCTCTTCAGCAGACCGAGGTCCCTGCCGGTCGCCGGAGACAGAACAGCTCGCCCTCGTGACGATCCAGGCCGGACGACCGCACGGGACGGGCAGCGTGCAGGATCATCGGCGGCGCCGGGCGTGGAGCGCGGCGGTGAAGTCGTCCAGGGCCGCGAGGTTGTGGGCGCTGACGACGGCGTCGCAGTAGGGCAGGGCCGCAGCCATGCCGGCCACGAGCGGACGGTAACGCGGGCTTGCCGTGCGCGGGTTGACCCATACGACGCGGTAGGCGACCCGGGACAGTCGCGCCATCTGGGTGGCGAGGTCGGCGGGCGCGCCCGTGTCCCAGCCGTCGGAGATGAGGGTGACCACGGCGCCGTGCGCCATGCCGCGCCGGCCGAACCGCTCGTTGAACTCCGCCAGGCAGTCCGCTATCCGGGTGCCCCCGGACCAGTCCGGAGCCGCGCGTCCGGCCCGTGCCAGGGCGTCGTCCGGCCCGCCCCGCCGCAGGACGGGCGTGAGGCGTGTGAGCCGGGTGGCGAAGGTGAAGACCTCGGCGCGGGTGGCACGGGCGGCACAGTAGAGCAGTTGGAGCATCGCGCGGGCATAGGGCTCCATCGATCCGGAGATGTCGCAGAGCACGATGAGGTCGCGGGGGCGGTCGCGGGGCGCGAAGCGGTGCAGGCGCAGCGGGTATCCGCCGGTGCGCCGGCTGGCGGAGAGGGTGCGGCGCACGTCGATGCGCGCACCGTGGTGCGCTGTGCGGCGTCGGCGGGACGGCCGGGTCGGAGTGCGCAGGACGAGGGTGCGCATCACCTCGGAGAGCCGCGCCAGTTCCTCGGCGGACAGGTCCGCGAAGTCGCGGCCCGCGAGACGGTCGAGCGGACTGGCGGCGAGGGGCACGGGAGCCGTCCGCGGCTGTGCGTCGGCATCCCGGCCTCGTTCGTCCGCGGTGTCCTTCCGGGTGCCGGGGACGCGGCCGGGAACGGTGTTCGGGAGCAGGCGGGGCGGGTCGCCGGGTTGTCCGCGCTGTGCCTCGCGGTCGGCCGGGCCGCAGAAGGCCTCGTGGAAGACGCTGTCGAACAACTGGATCTGCTCGGGGTCCGACACCAGGGTGGCGAGCGCGCAGTGCCGCAGTTCGCGCGTCGTCGACGGTGCCAGCAGGGTGAGCGCCCGAGCGAAGCTCCGGGTAAGGTCGGGGCCCACCGCGATCCCCGCGTCGTGCAGGGCGGCGGTGAACGCGGCGACCAGTTCAGGCAGGTCAGGCAGGTCAGGCAGGTCAGGCATCGGAGCGGGCCTCCGCGTCGACCAGCTCCGCCAGTCCGGTCCGGCGCACGGCCTCCAGGTCCTCGGCGTACTTGAGGACCGCCCCGAGGGTGCGGTCGGCGGCGTCGGCGTCGAGAACGGAGAAGCCCAGCGTGTGCAGCGCGCCCGCCCAGTCGATCGCCTCGGCGATGCCGGGCGGCTTGGTGAGTTCCTGGCGGGCACGCAGGCGCGCCACCCCGCGCGCCACGCGTTCCGCCAGCCACCCGGCCGACTCCGGTACCCGCCTGCGGATGATCGCGGCGACTCGTGCGGTGTCCGGGTAGTCGATCCAGTGGTAGAGGCAGCGGCGTTTGAGCGCGTCGTGCAGATCCCGGGTGCGGTTGGAGGTCAGTACCGCGACCGGCGGCACCACAGCCGTCCGGGTGCCGAGTTCGGGGATGGTGACCGCGGCGTCCGCGAGCAGTTCGAGCAGGAACGCCTCGAACTCGTCGTCGGCGCGGTCCACCTCGTCGATGAGCAGCACCGCCGGCCGCGGTCCCGGGTGGCAGATCGCGGCGAGCAGCGGCCGTGGCAGCAGATAGTCCTCGGTGAACAGGTCGGCGTCCCGCAGGGGCTCTCCGCGGGACTCGGCCAGCCGGATGGCCAGGAGTTGCCGTGGGTAGTTCCACTCGTAGAGGGCCTCGGCGGAGGACAGTCCCTCGTAGCACTGCAGCCGGATCAGCGGGGTGTCGAGCACGGCGGCGAGCGCGCGGGCCGCCTCGGTCTTGCCGACGCCGGGCTCGCCCTCCAGCAGGATCGGCTGCCGCATGCGCACGGCCAGCAGCAGCGCCGTGACCAGGGCGTCGTCGGCCAGGTAGCCGACTGTGTCGAGGTGCGAGCGCAGGGCGGGGACATCGGGTACGAGGGGGTCGGGGTCAGGCATGCGCGTAACGGGAGGGGTCGTCGGCGAAGGCGTGCCGGCACCCCGGCCCGCAGAAGTACACCCTGCGACCGGCCCGGTCCAGCGAGAGGGTGTCCGGCGTGATCGCTACGGTCATGCCGCACACGGGATCCACGTCCTCGGCCAGGGTCTGCGGCGCGGCGGATTCGGCTCCGGGGCGCGCGGCCCGGGCCGCCTGGGGCCGCAGTGCGATGATCTCGGCGTACACCGACAGCGCGATCTCCGCCGCGGTCCGCGCGCCGATGTCGAGTCCGGCCGGGGTGTGAATGCGCGCGCGTTGTTCCTCGGTGAGGTCCAGTGCGGTGAGCACCGCCGCGCCGCGCTTCGGGCTGGCCACGAGCCCGATGTACGGAACCCCGGCGCATGCGGCCTCGATCAGTACGGTCCGCTCGTCGCGGCCGTGCGTGGCGATGACGACGACCTCCAGATCGGGTGGCAGCGGCTCTCCGGGCGAGGCCTGCTGGGCGTCGAGGCCGAGCACACGGCCGAGGTCGAGCAGAGCGCGGGCGATGGGGGCGTGTCCGTAGACGTACGCCAGCGCCGGCGGGAGGTTGGCCTCCAGGAAGATGTCGAGCGTCCCGCCCGACAGACAGGGATTGACCACCGTGACCAGGCCTTCGGCAGGCTCCTGCGGGCCTTCGGTGCCGGTGTCCGCGCCGGGCGTGATTCTCAGCAGCAGCGACTCGCCGGTCCGCAGTACGCGCAGGCCCTGGAGTTGCACCGTCGTCTCGGCGCAGCTGCCGCCCACGAAGCCCTCGACGGTGCCGTCGGGCAGCACGAGTGCGCTGTCCCCGGGCTTGGCGCTCGTGGGCCGTTCCACGTGGACGACGGTGGCCAGGACGAATGGGGTACGGCCGTGCCGGAGTTCGTCCGCGCGGGTCAGCAGTTCGGTGTTCGTCATCACGGGGCCTCAGGTGATGGCCATGTCGGTGCGCAGGGGTCGGCCCTGGGCGGCCCGCCACACCGCGGCGGGCGTCAGCGGCATGTCGACGTGGCGCACGCCAAGCGGCTTCAGCGCGTCGACCACGGCGTTGACCACCGCGGCGGGCGAGCCCACCGTGGCGGACTCGCCGACGCCCTTTGCCCCGACGGGGTGGTGCGGGGAGGGGGTGACGGTCTCGCCGAGCTCCCACGAGGGGCATTCGACCGAGGTGGGCAGGAGGTAGTCCATGAACGACCCGCCGAGGCAGTTGCCGTCCTCGTCAAAGGCGATCACCTGCATGAGCGCCATGCCGAGGCCGTCGGCGAGTCCGCCGTGCACCTGACCTTCGACGATCATGGGGTTGATCCGGTTGCCGCAGTCGTCCACGGCGATGAACCGGCGGACCTTCACCTGGCCGGTGCCCGCGTCCACGTCGACGACGCAAATGTACGCGCCGAACGGGAAGGTCAGGTTCGGCGGGTTGTACACGCAGGTCGCGTCCAGGTGGCCCTCGACACCCTCCGGGAGTTCCAGGTTGGAGTGTGCCGCGAGCGCGATCTCGGCCATGGTCCGTCCTTGGTCGGGATCGCCCGTGACGTACCAGCGGCCCTTCTCCCATTCCAGGTCGTCCGGGTTCACTTCGAGCATCGCGGAGGCGACGATCTTCGCGCGTTCGCGTACTTTGCGGGCGACCAACGCGGCCGCGGCTCCCGACACGGGTGTCGAGCGGGATCCGTAGGTGCCGAGCCCGAACGGGGTCTGGTCGGTGTCGCCGTGCACCACGTCGACGTCCTCGGGCGGGATGCCCAGTTCCTCGGCGACGATCTGCGCGAACGTCGTCTCGTGGCCCTGCCCCTGGGTCTGCACGGAGATGCGCAGGACGGCCTTGCCTGTCGGGTGGACCCGCAGCTCGGCGCCGTCGGCCATGCCCAGTCCCAGGATGTCCATGTGCTTGCGCGGGCCCGCACCGACGGCCTCGGTGAAGAAGCTGACCCCGATGCCCATCAGCTCGCCGCGCCGGCGCTTTTCGGCCTGCTCCCGGCGCAGGTCCTCGTAGTGCGCGATGTCCATGGCCAGCCGCAGGGCGCGCGGGTAGTCGCCGGAGTCGTACTCCCATCCCGTCTGCGTCCTGTACGGGAACTGCCCGGGCCGCAGCAGGTTGCGCATCCGCAGCTCGGCCGGGTCCGTGCCGAGCCTGTCCGCGAGCACGTCGACCATCCGCTCGACCAGGTACACGGCTTCGGTGACGCGGAACGAGCAGGCGTAGGCGACGCCGCCGGGGGCCTTGTTGGTGTAGACGCCCGTCACTGCGCAGTGCGCGGCGGCCAGGTCGTACGAGCCGGTGAAGACGCCGAAGAAGCCGGCCGGGAACTGCGTCGGCTGTGCGGTGGCGTTGAACGCGCCGTGATCGGCGATGACATGGACGCGCAGGCCCAGGATCTTCCCGTCCTTCGTCGCCGCGATCTCGCCGTGCATGTGGTAGTCGCGGGCGAAGGAGGTGCTCATCAGGTTCTCCGAGCGGTCCTCCACCCACTTCACCGGCTTGCCGGTGACGATCGAGCCGACGACCGCGCACACGTAACCGGGGTAGATGCCGACCTTGTTGCCGAAGCCGCCCCCGATGTCCGGGGAGATGATCCGGATCTTGTGCTCAGGGATGCCCGCCACCGTCGCGTAGATGGTGCGGTGGGCGTGCGGGGCCTGGGTGGTGGACCACACCGTCAGCTTCCCGGTGATGGCGTCCATGTCCGCCACGGTGCCGCAGGTCTCCAGCGGCGCCGGGTGCACCCGCGGGTAGAGCATGTCCTCCTCCACCACGACGCCGGCCGCCGCGAAGACCTCGTCGGTTCGCTCCTTGTCACCCGCCGACCAGTCGAAGATGTGGTTGTCCGTCTGCTGGTCCTTGTCGTCGCGGATCACCGGCGCGTCCGGGTCGAGCGCCCGGCGTTCCGACGACCGCGGGAAGCGGTTCGTACTCCACGTCGATCAGCTCGAGGGCGTCCCGGGCTGCGTAACGGTCCTCGGCGACGACGAAGGCGACCTCCTGGCCCTGGAAGCGCACCTTGTCGGTGGCGAGCACCGCCTGCGTGTCGTACGAGAGCGTGGGCATCCAGGCCAGCCCGAGACCGGCCAGGGTCTCCCCCGTGATCACGGCCTTGACCTTCGGGTGCGCTTCGGCGGCGCTGGTGTCGACGGACACGATCCGGGCGTGCGCCAGCGGGCTGCGCAGGATCGCGCCGTGCAGCATCCCGGGCAGCCGTACGTCGTCGACGTAGGTCCCATGGCCGCGGACGAACCGCGCATCTTCCTTGCGGGGCATCCGACCGAACCCGACCGGCCGTTCCTCGGTGGTCGTCATGCCCGCACCTCCTCGCGGCCGGGCGCCGCCTCGGCGGCCGTGTCCGCGGTCCGCGCCCCGCCTCCGTGCTCGGCAGCCCAGCGGATGGAACGCACGATGTTCTCGTAACCGGTGCAGCGGCACATCTGTCCGGAGATGGCTTCCCGGATGTCCTCCTCTGAGGGGTCCGCGTCGTGGTCGAGCAGCCAGCGGGCGGTCATCATCATCCCCGGCGTGCAGAAGCCGCACTGCAGCCCGTGGCAGGCGATGAACCCCTGTTGCACCGGGTCGAGTTCGGTCCCGTGCGCCAGTCCCTCGACGGTCCGCACCTCATGGCCGTCGGCCATCACCGCGAGCACCGTGCAGGACTTGACGGGCGTCCCGTCCAGCCAGACGGTGCACACCCCGCAGTTGGAGGTGTCACAGCCCCAGTGGGTGCCGGTGAGTCCGAGTTCGTCGCGCAGGAAGTGCACGAGCAGCAGCCTGGGCTCCACGTCCCTCGTGTGCTGCTCGCCGTTCACGGTCACGGTGATCCGCATGTCACGCCTCCTGCCCCCGGGCACGTGCGGCGGCGACGCGCAGCGCCCGCGTGGTGAGCTCCCCGGCCAGATGCCGCTTGTAGTCGACCGGGCCGCGCTGGTCGGCCGTCGGCCTGCACTCCTGCGCGGCGATCCGGCCTGCCTGCGCGAAGCTCTCCTCGTCCGGCCGTCCGCCGCGCAGGAAGTCCTCGGCCTGCTCGGACACGAACCGGGGGGCACCCACCGCGGTCAGCCCGATCCCGGCCTCGGTGACGACCCCGTCGGAGATCTCCAGCACCGCTCCCGCAGCGACGACCGCCCAGTCGCCGACCCGGCGCTCGACCTTGCGGTAGGCGCTGGCGTGCGAACGGATGGGCACTCGGATCTCCACCAGAAGCTCCGCTTCGTTCAGCGCGGTCTCGTACGGACCGAGGAAGAACTCCCTGATCCCGATGGTGCGCCTGCCACCGGGGCCCTGAACGACAAGAGTCGCCCGCAGCGCCGAGAACGCCGCCGACAGGTCCTCCGACGGATCCGCCTGGCACAGCGAGCCGCCCACGGTGCCGCGGTTGCGTACGAGCGGATCGGCGATGACCCGTTCCGCGTCCCGCAGGATGGGGAAGTGCTCGCCGACGACCGGCGAGGCGAGCAGCTCCGCGTGGCGGACCATCGCTCCGGCGGCCAGGTCGTGCCCGTCCACCCGGATCAGCGCCAGCTCGCCGAGGCCGTTGATGTCGATCAGGGCTTCGGGCTGAGCCAGCCGCAGCTTCATCATCGGCAGCAGGCTGTGTCCGCCCGCCACCACCCGGGCCTCGGGGCCGTAACGTGTGAGCAGCTCGATCGCGTGCTCAACGCTGGTTGCCGTCTCGTACTGGAAGGCAGCTGGAACCTGCATCGGGCCCTCCTGAAACGCTGTGCCCTTCAGGCTGCGCTCTTCCGCACCGCCCGAGCAATGGGTCGATAAGCATTCACTTATCCGTACGAACGCAGGAAAATCGGGTGGTGACCGTCACACAGCTCAGCACCTTCGTGCTGGTCGCCCGGCTCGGGTCGGTCGGCGCCGCGGCGCGAGCCCTGGGCGTGAGCGAGTCCGCCGTATCGCAGGCGCTCACCGCGCTGCGCACCCACTACAGCGATCCGCTCATCCGGCGCACCGGCGGCGGTGGGATGCGTCTGACGCCCGCGGGCGCGCGGCTGCTGCCGGTCGCGTCGCAGATGGTCGCGCTGAACGCGGACGCCGAGGCGGCGGTACGGGCGGCACGGGGTGCGCCCGACGAGCTGCGGGTCGTCGCCACGAGCACGCTGGCCGAGTTCGTGCTCCCCTCGCTCGTGGAGGCTTTCGCCGGCCGCTCAGGGCACAGGACCGAGACCTCCTTCGGGGTGGCCGCCGGCAACGAGATACGTGTGCTGGTCGAGAACCGGCTGGTCGACGTCGCGCTCGGGCCGTATCTCGGCGCCGGCCACGGGGGCGAGCTGGTCAGCGAGCCGCTGTTCCGCACCCAGCTGGTCGTGGTGATCGGCGCCAGGTCGCCGCGGCCGCCAGGTCCGCCGCCGCGGTGGTCGTGGCTGGTCGATGCCTCCGGGACCGATCCGGACGCGGACTACGGGCGGCTGCTGCGTCGGCTCGGAGTGGCCGAAGGACACGTGTGGGTGTTCCCCAACCAGGCCGCGACCTGGGCGGCTGCCGCCGAGGGCGCGGGGGTGGCACCGGCGTTGGCCCATCTGGTGTCGCCCCGCATCCGGCGTGACGAGCTGCGCGTGCTGGACACCCCGGCCACGCCGTCGGACGCCACCTGGCACGCCACCGTCCTGCGGGCCGAGCATCGCTCCCCGGCCACCGACGCGTTCCTGCACTTCCTGCACACGCCCGCGGCGACCCGCATCATGCGCGCGCCCGGCGTGGGCGTCCCGCCCTCCCGGTTCCGGCCGCCGGTGTACGTCACTCTCTGGGGCGCGTGAGAGAGCCGGGGTCTCCTGCTGGGCTCGGAAAGTCATCGCTGTTGGCGAGGGCGGCCGCACAGCGGCCCGCTCGGACTCGGACAGCACCTGGTCTTCTCCCACGCGGCGGCCGCGCGGCCGGGACAGCGGGCGCCCCGCCCCACCGGCCGGCCATTTCGCCCACCAGTTGTCCACGGCTCCGACCGACACGCATCTTCTCGGATCGAATAATTACCCCGGTAAGTTCCAGGTGAGGCCCATAATAAATTCTGTGTGAGCAGCGCCCCGGTTCCACGAATCGCCTGAAAATTGATTCAAGTGCATTTCATCGAGGTCTCATCCGAATTGCCCTTTCCCGGTCCGGGGATCCCGTAATGTCTTCCATGTCGAAAGCGAACACCGCTTACGACAGAGGGAATCCACCGCAGGCAAGTGAGGAGAAACCCATGAGCTTCCACAAGATCGTCCCGGTCAGGAAGCACCGCAAGCCCGTCCCGGAGCCCAAGAAGCCGGCCCCGAAGAAGCACGCGCGGAAGTGCCCCATCGGCCGCGAGCACCGGCACTGAGTCACCTGCGCAGGGCGCCCGGCCCGCCGGGCGCAACCCGACCGGGAAAACCCACCGGCCGCCGGTGTCATGAATTCAGTTCACACCCGGTAAGCGGCCGGCAAGAAATTCACTCCCGGATGCTTTCCGACCATTCACCGAAGAGGGAGAACCCCATGAGCTTCCGCAAGATCGCCCCCATCAAGAGGACCGAGAAGCCGGCCCCGAAGAAGCACGCCCCCAAGAAGGACACCCGGAAGAAGCACGAGTGGTGCCGACCGGTCGGCCACCAGCGCTGACGACTCGCCACGAGGCGGGGTCACCGGAACACCTCCGGGGCCCCGCCTCGGCCATGTCACCGGCGATCGAACGACGAGAACCCCAAGAACCGAAGAGGAGCTGATGCCGACATGCGCGACGTCAAGGACGCGTTCGCCCGGTTCTGGCCGCTGACCCGCGGCGACCGCAGATGGCTGGCGCTGATCACCGTGTGCGTGATCGTGTCCGCGCTGGCCGAGACCGCGTCGATCCTGCTCTTCGCCCAGCTCACCGACCACGCGCTGAAAGCGGGTTCGCTCGCCGCCTTCTGGGGGCCGGCCGCGGCCTGGCTGGGTGCTGCCGCGCTGGGCGCGCTCGTCGGCTACCTGGGCAACTCGCTCGCCGTCTGGACGGCGGAGAGATTCGTCCTGCGCCTGCGGGCCAAGGTCTTCCGCCACGTCCAGAACCTGCCGCCGCACTTCTTCCAGCGGCACCGCCAGGGCGACCTGCTGGCACGCCTGACCGGCGACGTCGAGGCCATCGAACAGATGGTCGTGTCGGGGCTCGTCGGCACGGTCTCCGCCGGTTTCTCCGCGGTCTTCTACGCGACGGCGGCGCTCTGGCTGCGCTGGGACCTGGCCCTCGCCACGTTCCTCCTGGCGCCGCTGTTCCTCTTCACGGCGCGCCGCTTCTCCGGCCGCATCAAGAAGGCGTCCCAGGACGAGCGGGCCGCCGACGGCGCGATCACCTCGGTCGTCGAGGAGTCACTCGGCAATGTGGTCCTCACCCAGGCGTACAACCGCCAGCGGGCGGAGGAAGAGCGGCTCGAACACGAGGCGCGCGCGTGGATGCGGGCATCCGTCCGGGGCGCGCGGGCGAGCGAGATGTACGCACAGTTCGTCGAGGTCGTCGAGACGCTGTGCGTACTCGCGGTGATCGGACTCGGGGCGTGGGAGATTTCCCAGAGCCGTATGACGTTGGGCCAGTTGCTGGCCTTCGCCGCCTTCCTCGGCTACCTCTACCCGCCGATCCGCAGCCTCGGCCAGCTGGGTCTGACCCTGACCGCCGCCACCGCGGGTGCGGAACGCCTGAACGAGATCCTCGACGCCGAGCCGGCGGTGACCGACCCGGCCCGGCCCGTCGCCCCCTGGCCGGTGTGCGGCCGGGTCACCTCCCACGAGGTGTCCTTCCGCTACCCGGGTGCGGAGCACGCCTCCCTGCGGGACATCACGTTCGCCGCGAGCCCCGGCGAACTGGTCCTGGTCACGGGCCCGAGCGGCGCGGGCAAGTCCACGCTCTCCAAACTCCTCACCCGCTTCTACGACCCCACGGCGGGCGTGATCCGCCTGGACGGCGTCCCGCTGACGGACCTGCCGCTGGAGTTCCTGCGCGAGAACGTGACCCTGCTGCCCCAGCAGACCCTGGTCCTCAGCGGCACGATCCGCGAGAACATCGAGGCCGGACGCCCCGGTGCGAGCCGCGAGGAGATCGAACGCGCGGCCGGCGACGCGGCGGCGCACGACTTCATCGCCGCGCTCCCCGACGGCTACGACACGCACATCGCCCCGGGCACGGCGGCCCTGTCCGGCGGACAGCTCCAGCGCATCGCGATCGCCCGCGCGATGCTGCGCTCCGCCCCGGTCCTGATCCTGGACGAACCCACGGCCGGCCTGGACGGCCTGGCCGCACGCCGGGTCGTCCAGCCACTGCGCCGTCTGATGGCAGGCCGTACGACAATCATGATCACGCACGATCTGAGTCTTGCGGCGGAGGCGGACCGCATCCTGGTGGTGGAGTCCGGGCGCCTGGTGGAAGCGGGCACACACACGGAACTCCTGGCCCGTGATGGGACGTACGCGAGGCTGGCGGTGCCGCCGCCGGCGCCGACCGCGGGCGGCCGGACGGACGACGCGCCGGCCCTGCGCGCTGTGTGACCACGGTGGCCTCAGACCGTCCGCGGGCCGTACCCGCGACCGCACGATCTTCAAGAGTCCGCACAGCCCCGGTGATCACGCGGTGGCCGCACCTGCTCCCGACCCATGGTCACAACCGCTGGTTGTGGCTGGGTCGTCGTGTGGTTGTTTGATCCCCGGGCATGGTGCTCGCTTTGATACGTCCGATCGCGGATCGGTTGTGCGGGTGAGTGACGAGGGGCGTCGGGCATGAGGAACGGGCACCGGTTGGGCCGCAGTTTCGGGTGGCTCTGGGGAGCGTACGGAACCAGCGCGCTCGGCACGTGGCTCGCCTTCGGCGCGTTCCCGCTGATCGCCATCCGGGTGCTGCACGCCGGACCGGCGGAAGTCGCCGCGCTTTCCTCCGTGGGGGCTGCGGTGGGCGCGGCCGTGGCGGTGCCGCTCGGCCCGTGGGTGGAGTTCCGCCGCAAGCGGCCGGTGCTGATCGCGACGGACCTGGCCCGGTTCGCGGCGCTGCTGACGATCCCCACCGCGTACGCGTTCGGCGTGCTCACCTTCCTTCAGCTCCTGCTGGTCTCCGTCGTCGTCGCGGCGGCCGACATCACCTTCCGCGCCGGCTCCGGCGCGTACCTGAAGACGCTGCTGCCGGCCGAGGACCTGCTCGTCGCCAACGCCCGATTCGAGTCCACGTCCTGGACGACCACGATCATCGGACCGCCGCTGGGCGGCGCCGCGATCGGGCTCCTCGGCCCGGTGGCGACGGTGGTGGCCGACGCGGTCAGCTACCTGCTCTCGGCCCTGGGCATCCGCGCGATGGGCGGGCACGAGCCGCGGCCCGAACGCCGGGAGGCCGCGCGCATGAGGGCCGGGGACCTGCTCGACGGCTGGCGGTACATCCTCGCCGACGCCACTCTGCGCCCGCTGTTCTTCAACACCGCCTTGTTCAACGCCCTGGTGATGGCCGCCCAGCCGCTGCTGGCCGTCCTGATGCTCGGCCGACTCGGGTTCGCACCGTGGCAGTACGGCCTCGCCTTCGCCGCACCCTCGATCGGCGGACTGCTCGGTTCACGGCTGGCCCGACCACTCGTCACCCGGTACGGACAACACCAAGTCCTCGTCGTGACCGGGACGCTGCGCGCACTCTGGCCCATCGGCCTGGCCTTCCTGGGGCCGGGCACCGCAGGGCTGCTGCTGGTGATGGGCATCGAACTCGGGCTCATCTTCTGCTGCGGAGTCTTCAACCCCGTCTCCGCCACCTACCGCCTCGAACGCACCGCGACCGACCGGGTCACCCGCACACTGACCGCCTGGACGGTGACGACCAAAGCCACAACCGCGCTCCTGACAGCCGCATGGGGTGTGCTGGGCGGCCTCCTCGGCCCGCGCACGGCCATCGGCCTGGCCGGCGTGCTCCTGTTGGCCACCCCGCTACTGCTCCCCCGCCGCGCGGCGGCGCCTCTCGCCCAGCCGGAACCGGCACCGAGCCGCACCTGACGGGCCGCCACGGCGCCCTCGCTCACGTCCCGATCACACACTCGACCTGATCAAGCCCACGGCCCGAGAAAGCTCGCGCGCCGGCCTCCATGACGCGCACGCGAGGGCTCCCTCAGGCATACGGGTGCACGCCGATCGCCCTGAAGTCGGCTCATGACGCACTACACCTGACACATATATATGAACATTTTGGCCAGATGAGAAATCCATTTGCATTTCGTAATAGGCAGTGTTTTTCGGCGTTTCTGGCGTGCCGTGAGGTGGAGGATCGGTGCGTTCCCGGCCGAAGCGGTCCGGGAAATGACGGGGTGTCAGTCCCGACTCGTACAGAAAGGCCTGAACATGATCAACGGGTTGAAGAGGGCTGCGGCCCTGGGTGCAGCGGCGGTGGCCCTGGCCGCGGGCGCGGTCGTCGGCACGGTCGGCACCGCATCGGCCGCGCCGCAGCACCACCGGCCGCAGACGCCATCGCGCCACTGCGTGGAGGCGCCGGGCCACTGGGCACGCCTGTGGCACCCGGGATACCAGGACCGGCACCACCACACCAGGCACGCGGGCTACTGGACCCGCGTCTGGCAGCCCGCCCACCGGGACTGCCGCCGCTGACCCCGCCACCACCGCCGACGCCCACCGACAGGAGCGACGGCGATCCGACCGGCCTCCGGCACGTCCCTTCAAGGACGCGCCGGAGGCCGGTCCGTTCGGTCACATCCGCTCTCATCAGCCAGGTGCGTGCGGGAGCAGAACTCCAACACGCGAACGACCCACACGATGCCCACTGCCGGGCCTCGGCGTGATACCGGGTACAACCGCCTTCCGGAATCTCGCACAGCCCCTAACCTGATGCGCATGGGTGCGGGGGGAGACCTGGTGGACGGACGCTTCCAGCTGATCGAACAGCTCGGCAGCGGCGGAATGGGGACGGTGTGGCGGGCGAGGGACGCGGTGCTGCAGCGGGAGGTCGCGCTCAAGGCCGTGCGGTCGGACGCGGAGGTGTCGGACGTCTCGCGTGAGCGCGTGCTGCGCGAAGCGCGGGCGCTGGCCCGGCTCAATCACCCGAACGTCGTGACCATCCATCACATCGTCGATACGGATCCCCACCCGTGGCTCGTGATGGAGCTGGTGCCCGGACCCTCCCTCCAGGAACGGCTCTCGGCCGGCCCGCTGACGCCCGTGGAGGCGGCCGGCCTGGCACGTCAGGTGCTGTCCGCGTTGCGGGCCGCCCACGCGGTCGGCATCCACCACCGGGACGTCAAACCCGCCAACGTTCTGCTGCGCGCCGACGGAACGGCCGTGCTCACCGACTTCGGCATCGCGGGGATGCGGGGCTCGACCTCGCTGACGGCGACGGACGAACTCGTCGGATCGCCCGAGTACATCGCTCCTGAGCGCATCCGCGGCCGCGACGACGACCCCGCGTCCGACCTGTGGTCGCTCGGCCTGCTGCTGTACGTGAGCGTCGAGGGCGTCAGCCCACTGCGGCGTGCCACGACACTCGCCACCCTCGCCGCGGTGCTCGAAGAACCCGTGCCGCCGCCGGTGCGCTCCGGCGCCCTCGCCCCCGTGCTCCGGGCTCTGCTGGTACGCGACCCGGCGGCCCGCCCGGACGCCGAGCAACTGGACGCGATGCTCGCGCGGGTGGAGTCCGGCTCGGCGCCTCGCTGGGAGCGGCCGACGGTCACCGCGTCGGTGCCGCCGGCTCCGGCGCCTCCTCCCGGGTATCCGCCCACCCAGGTGGACACCCCGAGATCCGCCCTCGCGCCCGGCCTGCCCCGGAACCGGAAGCCGGCCGTGATCGCGGTGGCCGCAGCGGTGCTGGCCGCCACCGCGGCCTTGACGACCGCCCTGGTGCTGACACTTCGCGGTCCGGGGAACGACGGGGCGAGCAGTGCGGTGGGCACCTCGCCGATCACGGCGTCCACGCGGCCGGAGACCACTGCGGCGAGTTCCCCGCCCGAGCGGACTGCCGAGGCATCGCCGGCCCCGGCAAAGGACGCGACATCGGGCGCGACGACGGATCCGACGGGGCGGCCAACCGCTGAAGCGACGCGGTCGGCCGCCCCGGCCGACCAGCCTCCCCTGCCTGACGGCCGCTGGATCGCCCAGCTCTACTCCGATCCCGTCAGCGCGGGCATCGCCGACCGTGACAAACGGCTCGCCACGATTCGGCGGTCGGTGCCCGAAGCGGAGGTGCTCCGCAGCGACGACTATGCGTCATTGCACCCGGGCTACTGGGTGATCTACGTTCCTGGCCCCTTCACCGACGGACGCTCCGCACTGGCCTTCTGCGCCGCGCGCGGCAGAACCACGGCCAACGCGTGCATCGGCCGCTACCTGAGCACGAGCGCGGCCGACTTCCCCCTCCAGTGCCGCCCACCCGCCGACCGGCCAACCGGCCGCTGTACCCGTTCCTAGTGTGATGCGGGAGGCCGTTGTGGCGGTGCCGTCACGGCCCCTCACAGCCTGCGCTCCATGCTGTCGAGCCCTTTCCTCCTGTGCTCCCGGAGCACAGTTCCCCTCTCGGGCAAGAATCCGGGCTCCGGGGCCACGCGATGCTAGAAAAGAAGGATGGTGGGACTTTCGAGGCTATTGCCGGCCTCATGGTCATGGTCACTGCGCCGACGGCATACGTGTTCCTCGGCCCCCGGCCCTGAGCCCGCCCATCACGAGTGCCCCCGGGAGTCTCCTCGCCATGCCCCTTCCTGGTGGTCGCGTGTCCGGGGGCTTGGGCGCAGCGTCGCCGGGCAGGTGTTCCTGCTGCAGGCGGCGGTCGTGGTCGCCCTGGTCATTGCCGCGGTCGCGGCCTTGGTGCTCCAGGCCCGGCGCGACAGCCTGCACGACGCCCGTGCTCGCACACTGGCGGTGGCCCACACGTTCGCGAGCGCACCGGGGACGGCGCAGGCGCTGACCGGCCGCAATCCCACCGCGACCCTGCAGCCGCGTGCCGAGCGGGTCCGTAAGCAGACCGGCGTCGCCTTCGTCGTCGTCTTCGACCGCGACGGAATCCGTGTCACCCACCCCGATCCCTCCTTGATCGGGAAACGCGTCATCGGCCCGTATCAGCAGCAAACGGTCCAGGGCCTCACCGTCACGAGAACCTTCAACACCTCCCGCGGCCCGGCCGTGGACTCGGGCGTGCCCGTCATCCGGGCAGACGGGAAGATCGTCGGTGCGGTGTCCGTCGCGATCACCGTCCAGCGCGTGAACGCGGTGGTCAAACGGCAGGTGCCGGTGGTACTGGGTGCGGCCGCCGTCGCGCTCGCCCTGGGTACGGGCGGATCGGCGCTGGTGAGCCGACGACTGCGTCTGCAGACTCACGGCCTCGGCCCGGCGGAGGTGACCCGCATGTACGAGCACCACGACGCCGTGCTGCACGCCGTCCGGGAAGGCGTGCTGATCACCGCCGGAGACGGGCGGCTGATGCTGGCCAACGACGAGGCCCGGCGGCTGCTGGATCTGCCCCCGGACGTGGAGGGGCGCCCCATCGCCGCCCTGGGCCTGGATCCGGGCATGGTCGACCTGCTGACGGCGGACCGTCCGGTCACCGACGAGATGCACTTCGCGGGGGAACGGCTGCTGGCCGTGAACGTGAGGCCCACCGCTCCCTACGGCGGACAGGCGGGCTGTGCGGTGACGCTGCGGGACGCCACCGAGTTGCGGGCGCTCGCGGGCAGGGCCGAGCGGGCCCAGCAGCGGCTGCGGCTGCTGTACGAAGCGGGCATGCGGATAGGCACCACCCTGGACGTGACGCGCACCGCGGAGGAGGTCGCCGAGGTCGCGACGTCCCGCTTCGCCGACTACGCCGCCGTCGAACTGCTGGAGCCCGTGCTGCACGGCGCCGAGCCCGGGGACACGGCGGGTTTGCTCCGCGCCGCGTGGCGCGGCGTGAGGCAGGGTCCTCCGTTGCCCGCGGCGGGCGAGCGCGTCGTCTGGGACGCGGCCACCCCGATGGCGGTGGCCCTGGCCGGCGGGCACGCGGTGCTGGAGCGGGATCTGACCGTCTCCCCCAGTTGGCTCGCGCGGGTTCCGGAGCTTGCCCGCCTGGTGCCCGACCTGGGACTCCGTTCGCTGATCAGCGTGCCGCTCAAGGCCCGCGGCGTGGTGCTGGGCCTGGTCACCTTCTGGCGTTCGGAGCACAGCGGCCTCTTCGAGGAAGAGGATCTCCCGGTCACCGAGGAGCTGGCCGCCCGCGCCGCGGTGTGCATCGACAACGCCCGCCGCTACACGCGCGAACACACCGTGGCCGTCGCCTTGCAGCACAGCCTGCTCCCCCGCGTTCTGCCCGAGCAGAACGCGCTGGAGGTCGCCCACCGCTACCTGCCCGCCCGGGCCGGGGTGGGCGGCGACTGGTTCGACGTCATCCCGCTGTCCGGAGCCCGCGTAGCCCTGGTGGTCGGCGACGTCGTCGGCCACGGCCTGCACGCCGCCGCCACCATGGGGCGGCTGCGCACCGCGGTGCACAACTTCTCGGCCCTCGACCTGCCCCCCGACGAGCTGCTCGGCAGTCTCGACGAGCTGGTCACGCGGATCGACCAGGACGGACCAGAGGGTGAGCAGGACGTCACCGGGGCTACGTGTCTCTACGCCATCTACGACCCGGTGGACCAACAGGTCACCCTGGCCAGGGCCGGCCATCCGGGACCCGCCCTGGTCCATCCGGACGGCACGGTCGTCCTCCCCGACATACCGGGCTCCCCGCCCCTCGGCCTGGGCGGCGGCCTGCCCATCGAAACCGTCGAACTGCGGCTGCCGGAAGGGACCAGCCTGGTGCTGTTCACCGACGGCCTGATCGAGACACGTGAACGGGACATCGACACCGGCCTCGCCCTGCTGCGGCAGGCCCTCACCCAACCCCCGCACACCCCGACCCGCGATCCGGAGCACACCTGCCAGGCAGTCTTCGACGCCCTGCGACCGGACCACCCCCGCGACGACATCGCCCTGCTGGTAGCCCGCACCCGCCTGCTGCACCCCACCCAGGTCGCGGCCTGGGACGTACCACAGGACCCCGCGGCCGTCCGCCGTGTCCGCGACGGTGCCGGCCGCCGGCTTGAGGTGTGGGGCCTGGAGGAGATCGCCTTCACCACCGAGCTGATCATCAGTGAACTGATCACCAACGCGATCCGCTACGGAACCGAGCCCATCCGCCTGCGCCTGCTGCGCGACCGCTCCCTGATCTGCGAGGTTGCCGACGGCAGCAGCACCTCTCCCCGCCTGCGCAGGGCCACCGCCACCGACGAGGGCGGACGCGGCCTGTTCCTTGTGGCCCAGTTCGCCCAGCGCTGGGGAACCCGCTACACCCCCCGCGGCAAGATCATCTGGACCGAACAGGCCCTCCCCGGCGTGCCGGACGACGCCGGCCCCCTCCTGGCCGACGCCGCACCGTGAGCTGGGACGGGCACGGTGCCCGTCCCAGGACCTGGTCGCGACCGTCTCCACACGAGGGCACCGACGGCCGTCGGTGCGGGGCTCTCTCCATCGCTGCCGCGACAAGAAGCCCAGCCGGGCGAGGAACGTCCGCCGCCTGCCCAGCAGATCGGCGACGCGGCCGCCGAGCAGGGTGAAACCGGCCGTCTGGGAACGGTCACCCGGGTCCGTGGGTGCTGCATGCACCTGCGGTGCCGCCCGGGAGGGTGTAAGTAGAAAATATGCGCCTGCGGCAGCGGTTTTCACACCGCCCTCGCTCACGGCAGGCCGGTGACGCTCTGCTGGCGCTTCCGCTGGGCTTGATCGTGGCGATCGTGCTGGTCGACGTACTGGCCCCACATGGCTTGCCGCTGGGCCCGTCGCTACTGATCGTGGCGCCCGCGCTCACCGCGTCCTTCGCGTCCACCCTCGTCACGGGGACGATTGCCGCCCTGACTGTGGTGGGCATGCTCGTCATCGGTCTTCAAAGCGGCCACCTGCTGGGCGGCACGATGTCCTTCGGTTCGCAGTTCATCGCCCTGCTGGTGGTGTCGGTGATCGTGACCGTCTTCCGATATCTGCGCGAGCGGCACGCCCGTGAGCTGGCGCTGGTGCGGATGGTGTCGGAGGCCACGCAGCGGGTGGTGCTGCGACCTCTGCCGCGGCGGATCGGTCCGCTGCGGGTGGGATCGGTGTACATGGCGGCGCAGGAGGAGTCCCTGATCGGCGGCGACCTGTACGCGGCCGCCCGCACTCCCACGGGTACCCGGCTGATCATCGGCGATGTGATGGGCAAGGGCCTGACCGCGATCAGCGACGCCGCTCTGCTGCTGGGAGCCTTCCGGGAAGGCGCACACCGTCAAGCCACGCTCCCCGACCTCGCGTCCTACCTGGACCACAGCGTGTACTGGAACCTGACCGACTCCACCGAGGCGGGGGCGGCCGGGGAGTCCTTCATCACCGCCGCCATCCTCGACATCCCCGACGCGCTGCCCCAGGTGCACATGGTCACCTGCGGGCATCCGCCCCCCGTGCTGCTGCACGGCGGAAATGTCTCCACACTGCACGCCACCTGCCCCGCCCCACCGCTGGGACTGGGCACACTGACCGACCACCGCTACCGCGTCGACACCTTCGCGCTCGAACCCGGAGACACGCTGCTGCTGCACACCGACGGGGTGATCGAGGCACGGGACGCCCGGGGCGCCTTCTACCCGCTGGCCGAACGCGCCGGCTCCTGGGGCCACCACAGCCCGTCCGCGCTGGTCCATCACCTGCGCACCGACTTGCTCGCCCACGCCGGTGGACACCTGGCCGACGACGCGGCCATGGTCGCCGTCCAACGCAGCCGTCGGCCAGTGTCCGCCGAGGAAGCCGACCGCTCTCCTGCTCGGCCCGCCAGAGAAGGCGACCAGGCACCCGACTCGGAGACCATCTCCGACCCCGGCATGACACGTTGAGCGGGTCGGTGCGGATCAGCCGGCGATCCATCCGGCACCGCATGCACAAGGAATCGATCCGTGAGCGGAGTCGCACACAGTCAGGAGTGGCTGCTGAACCCCATGGCCAACGGCGCCCCGCAGGGGCGCAGTTGGCTACTCGCTGTACAGATGGGCAACGACGTCGTCAGAGGACGTCGTAGGTCAGGTGCGTCGCGGTCGATGTCGAGGTCACGCTTCGCCGCACCAGTGCGCGCGGCGCTCCGCCGGTGAACAGTGGCGTCCCTGCGCCCAGCAGGACGGGCATGAGGTGCAGCGTCAGAGTGTCGACCAGGCCGGCGTCGAGCGCCGAGCCGATCGTGGCGCCGCCGCCCATGAGGACGACGTCGAGGTCTTTGCCGCTGTCCGACGACGCCGCCTCGGCGCGCTCACGCGCGGCGGTGACGGCATCGGGCAGACCGGTGGTGACGAACGTCCAGTCGAGGTCGGTGAGCCGCACCGACTCCGGCGGCGAACTCGTCACGACGACAAACGCGGGCTTTCCGACCTCGCCGGCCCCGTAGCCGGTCTTGTCGTCCCAGCCGTTCGGCCCGTCGACGACGTCGAAGAGCCGGCGGCCCAGGACGACGGCGCCCGAGCGTGCGGTCCCCTCGCGCAGATACCGGCGGTCCTCGGGGTCGTCGGAAAACGCCCAGGTGTGCAGGGCCTCGCCGCCGGTCCCCAGCCCGCTGTCCGGGCCGGGGTCGGGCCCGGTGACGAAGCCGTCGAGGGAGACCGAGATGTCAGCGATGATTCGGGTCATGCCAGGGCAGACCCGATCCGCCGCCCGAACTCATCGCTCACGTCGCGGCTCTCCAGGGGGAACACGTGGTGTCTGTTCGGGCTGGTCAGCAAGAAGTGGGCTCATTGGGGGGCGGATTCGCATCCGGGACACGCCGCATGCGTGCTGCTGACCGTCGGGCCCGGTGCGGCGCCGCTCGTCCGACGGCTGCTGCGTCACGGACCCGGCGTCCGCCCCGGACGGCCAGGACAGCGACCCGGGGAACCTTCCCGGTCAGAGCACTGGGCGCACTGGGCTGCGTTGCCGGCGAACGACCGGATCGTGTTACGAGCCCTCGGCAGTTCTCTGAGTGATCCGGCGGGCGGCCTCGACGACTGCCGAGCGGTGCAGGGCCAGTCGCTCTGGCGACCAGGACTGGCTGACCTGTCCGGGGTCGACGTCCTCGGCGGCCCAGAACCATGCCTGGGCCATGGCGAGGACCATGGTCAGGAGATCGTCCGGCTGTATCTCCGGGGCGAGATCGCCACGCTGCTGCGCGTGGGCCACTTCCGCGGTTTTGCGTCGGAAAGCGTGCGGTTCGAGACCGGCGACGGACGGGCGTTCCAGTAGCCTCCACAATCGCAGGCGCATCAGGTCCGGCCGGGCGACGAGGTGGTCGAAGATCGCGCCGGCGTATCCGGGCAGGTCCTCGACGTCGAACGGGACCGACTCGGCACCCTCTGTCATCGCCCGTTGCAGCACCTCGTCGAACAACTGCTCCTTGTTGCCGAAGTAGACGTAGATCAGCCGCTTGTTCGCACCCGCCGCCTCGGCGATCCGGTCCACTCGGGCGCCGGCGATGCCGTAGGCGGCGAACTCGGTGAAGGCGGCGTCGAGCAGCCTGGCCTTGGTGGCGCTGGAGTCCCGTGGCATGTCCACCACCCTAGCAAGTAACTATCTAGTTATTGACACCCGCGGGCAGCCCTTCTACCGTATGTAACTATCCAGTTAGATACCTACGGAGGAACCACCGATGGAACACCGTGCACTGGGCAGCCAGGGACTGACCGTCAGCGAGCAGGGTCTCGGCTGCATGGGCATGAGCGTCTTCTACGGCGCCACCGACGAGGCCGAGTCGCTGGCCACGATCGACCGCGCGCTGGAGCTGGGCGTCACCCTGCTGGACACCGCCGAGAGCTACGGCCCCTTCGCCAACGAGCAGCTCCTCGGCAAGGCGCTGGCCGGGCGCCGGGACGCGGCCGTCCTCGCCACCAAGACCGGTGTGGAGATCACCGACGACGGCAACGTGCTCGACCTGAACGGCCGGCCCGGGTACGTGCGCCGGGCACTCGATCGTTCGCTGCGGCACCTGGGCACGGACCACGTGGACCTGTACTACCTGCACCGCATCGACCCCAAGGTGGCCATCGAGGAGACCGTCGGCACGCTGGCAGAGCTGGTTGCCGAGGGCAAGGTCCGCCACATCGGCGTGTGCGAGGCGTCCGCCCAGACGATCCGGCGTGCCCACGCCGTGCACCCGCTCACCGCTGTCCAGACCGAGTACTCGCTCTTCGAGCGCGACATCGAACACAACGGCGTGCTCGACACCCTTCGAGAACTGGGGATCGGACTGGTCGCCTACTCCCCGCTGGGGCGTGGCTTCCTCTCCGGCGCCATCACCAGCCCCGACGACTTCGCCGAGGACGACTGGCGCCGGACGGACCCCCGCTTCCAGGGCGAGAACTTCGACCGCAACCTCGACGTCGTCCGCGAGGTGCGCCGCATCGCCTCCGCCAAGGACGTAACGCCCTCCCAACTGGCCCTCGCCTGGGTCCAGCATCAGGGCGCGGTCGCCATCCCGGGCACCAAGCGCCGCCGCTACGTGGAGGAGAACATCGCCGCGACCGATGTGACCCTCTCCGCCGAGGACCTCGCCGCGATCGAGACGGTGGCCCCGCACGGCGTGGTCGTCGGCGACCGCTACGCACCCGAGTTCATGGGCACGCTCAACGGCTGAGACCCGACCAGCGCCCCACTGAACTGAACGACGCACCGTGGCTTCCTGGAGGGCGGGCGGATCGAGACGGCCGCGTCTCCGATGCGCTGCCCTCTGGGGAACTGCGTGACCTCATGCCCGTGCTTGCCCTGAGCAGCGCCCCGCTCACGCCCCCCATGGGCGCCGGCTCCGACCGTGAGCACCGGCCCGCCACCGTCGTCGACCGTCACCGCGGTATCGCGGACCTGAACCTTCACCCTCTACCTGGAGTCTGTCTGTGAAGATCGTCATCTTCGGCGCGTCCGGCATGATCGGACAGGGCGTACTGCGCGCCTGTCTCCTCGACCCCGCTGTCACGGGTGTGCTGGTGGTGGTTCGCAGCCCGCTGGGCATCAGCCATCCCAAGCTGCGGGAAGTCATCCACGAGGACTTCACCGATCTGTCCGCCATCTCCGGACAACTGGCCGGTTTCGACGCCTGTTTCTACTGTCTCGGCATCTCCTCCGCCGGCCGCAGCGAGGCCGAGTACACCCGCATCACCTACGACTACACCCTCGCCGCCGCACGTGCCGTCTCCGCGTCCAACCCCGGACTGACCTTCACCTACATCTCGGGAGAGGGCACCGACAGCAGCGAAGACGGCCGGACCATGTGGGCCCGCGTCAAGGGCCGCACCGAGAACGCCCTACTGGCCATGCCGATGAACGCGTACATGTTCCGCCCCGGCTACATCCGCCCCCGCCACGGAGCAGTCTCCAGGACCCCGGTGTACCGCGTCCTCTACGCCCTCACCTCCTGGCTCTACCCGCTGCTGCACCGCCTCTCTCCCGGACACACCACCACCACCGAACACATCGGCCGCGCCATGCTCGCCGTCACTCGCCCCGGAGCGGTCGAACAGCGGATCCTGTACAGCCCGGAGATCAACCGATTGGGCGGCGAGAGCGAGGCCACAGCGACGAAGACAGGGTGACCGACCGCCGCTTCACTGGTCCCGCAAACCACGATCCGGCGGATCCTGCCCGCCGAACGCACCGGCCTCCGGCTCCTCGATCTGCATGTCCACGGAGCCGCTGACGCTGCCCCGCGAGACGACTGGGAGGGCGCGAGTTCCGCGATCACCGGCTCGCGCACCCGTAAGCGTTCACGTGGTCCACGGGTGGGTGCGGTCGCGCGGCCACGCCCTTCCCGATGTCTACGAGCAGGATGACGGGTGGCTGTTCGCCGAACGCAGACTGATGGTCGACTGGACCGAGACGCGAGCCTCCGTCGCCCCTGCCCTGGCTGCTCGCCACGTCGCTCAAGCCGGCCGTCACTGATCACCACGTCGACCTTCACGTTCATCAGGACGTGGAACAACTTCGTCACGCAGATGATCTACCTGTACGCCCCGGAGAAATTCATCATCACCCTGACCCTGCGCAAGGCGGCGGAGGACGGAGTGCCCGTCAAGTCCGGCGCGTACGCCGGACACCTGCGCGCCCTGCTGACCCCAGGCTCGCTCGCCGGCGGTATTGACGTGCCGCCCCTCGTCGTCGTCCTGCTGGTCGGCTCCGCGCTGACGCGCAGGCCCTGCCCGGCGTCGACGTCGTGGCCTCTGCGCTCGTCCTGCTCACCCTCGGCCTCACGGGCGTGGCCCTGGGCACCACCGCATTGTCGGCAGTGCGCCGGCTGTCCCTGCGCGAGGCCCTCCTGCGCTCGGTCGCAGGACAGCGGGGGGCCGTGCAGGACCGGTAGCCCGTGCGTCAGCGCACAGTGATCACGGTCTTGCCGCGGGAGTGGCCCTCCTCCACATGGCGCATGGCCTCGGCCGTATCGGCCAGGGAGTAGGTCCGGCCGACCACGGGAGTGACCTGACCGGTCCCGATGAGCGCGGTCACGGCGAGCAGGTCCTCGTGGGCCGGACCGCCCGGGGTCGCCGGGATGATCGGGCGCAGGCTGTGCCGGGTGACCGCGTTGACCGCGGCCAGTTTCAGCATGGAGCCGATCGCCCCGAACACCCGGCCGGGTGAGCCGCCGCCGTTGGCCACAAGGACTCCGGTCGGGGTGAGCGCCCGACGCAGTCGGCCCGGCGGAAGGTTGCCCACGTTGTCCAGGATCACGTCGTAGCGGGCGCGTCCGTCGGTGAAGTCCTCGCGGGCGTAGTCGATGACGTGCGCGGCGCCCAGTGAGCGCACCAGTTCGGTGCTGCCGGCGCTGCACACCCCGGTGACCTCCGCGTCCAGGCCGGCCGCGATCTGTACGGCGAAGGTGCCCACGCCGCCGCCCGCCCCGTTGACCAGCACCCGCTGCCCGGCCCGGACCCGGCCCACCGTCCGGATGCCGCGCAGTGCGGTCACCGCCCCCATCGGCACGGCCGCGGCCTGCTCGAAGGACAGACTCTCGGGTTTGGGCACCAGCAACTCCGCCGTCGCGCACGCGTATTCGGCGAACGCCCCCGCGCAGAAGCCCAGCACCGGAGTGCCGGGCCGGAGCCCTCCTACGCCGGCGCCGACAGCCTCCACCACTCCGGCCGCGTCGATGCCGGCCACCCGGCACTTCGGACGGCTCAGTCCCATGCCTCCCATCAGCCGTGCCGCGTAAGGGTCGCCGCGCATCATGTGCCAGTCGTAGGGGTTGAGCGCGGCGGCGTGCACACGAACCAGCACCTGGCCGGCCCCGGCCCGGGGCCGGTCGACTTCCTGCAGCCGCAGGATGTCCGGCGGCCCGAACCGCTCCTGGAGCACTGCCTTCACGCTCTGCCCCCATCTCCTCGGGATCCGTCACGACCGACACATGACCGCCATGCGGGTGAGGGCACGGTAGGCGTACGCGGTACAGCCGTCAATGGCCACCGACTGGCGGGACGGGGCGCTCGGTCCGCGGAGAGCCGTACCGACATCAACCACCATGTAGCCGTAACTCCGCGGCTGCCACGCCGTGTCCGGGTCGCCGTCCACCGCGGCGTCGCCCGGTCGAGCGCATGGGAGGAGCCGAGGTCCACCGCCCACCAGCCGTCCGTGCGCGGCCGGTTGTCGCGGGAGACCGCCCAGCGGGTCGGTCGCTGCCTCCGCGTGCACGGCAACACGAAGTCGGTCTCCGGGTGTTCGGCGAGGGCGGCGCGCACCCGCTCCTCCGTGACCACTGTGCGGAACAGCACCGCCAGGCCGTGCACCGCAGTCCCGCAGTCCCGCCGCCAGCCGTCGAAGCACGGACGGAATCGAGGGTAGCCAGCGGGACCCTTTCCTCATCCGGCCGGTGACCCGGAGGGCGATACGCGCCCGGAATCACCTATGTCTCAGGATCTTTTTGAGAGGATCAAAGATCTCCTTATAATCTGCATGCGCATGCCCCCCACAGAGAGGTCCCCCGTGAACACGCTCCTCGGACGCCGGGTCCGCATCCTGGCCGCCATCACCGCGACGGCCGGGGCGGTGCTCGTGGCAGGCTGCACGTCGAGCGGCAGCGGCGGCACGGGCAAGTCGGCCGACGGCGGGGTCGACCTCGTCAAGGCGGGCCGGCTCACGACCTGCACGCATCTGCCCTACCCGCCCTTCCAGTCGGAGATCGACGGCAAGGTCCAGGGCTTCGACGTCTCCCTGATCGACCTGGTCGCCAAGGACCTCGGGGTGAAGCAGCAGATCCTCGACACGCCCTTCGAGAACTTCAAGACCGGCGCGTTCCTCAACTCCGGCGAGTGCGATCTGGCCGCCGCGGGCATGACCATCACCGCCGAGCGCAAGAAGAACGTCGACTTCTCCGACCCGTACTTCGACGCCACCCAGGCCGTCCTGGTCGACAAGAAGAGCGGCATCACGTCCCTGGCCGATGTGAAGGCCAAGGGCAGGAAGCTCGGTGCCCAGGCGCAGACCACCGGGGAGGACTATGTACGGGGGCAGGGCTTCGACCCCGTCTCCTTCGAGTCCTCCGACGCCGTCCTCAACGGCCTGCGCACCGGACAGGTCCAGGCGGTCGTCATCGACTACCCGGTGGTCCAGGGCTGGCTCAAGGACAAGGCCAACGCCGACGCCTTCAAGGTGGTCGGCAACCTCGACACCGGTGAGCAGTACGGCTTCACGGTGAAGAAGGGCAACGCCGAACTCCTCGCCGCGGTCAACAAGGCGATCAAGGACGCGAAGGCCGACGGCACCTACAAGAAGCTGTACGAGCAGTGGATCGGCCCGTACACCCCGTCCGCCGCCTCGCCGTCCGCCTCATGAGCGACACCACCGGCACCGCCGGCGCCGAGGTCCGGCCCCGCAGAAGGCGTCTGACCAGGAGCCGGCGGCGCGCGCTCTCGCGCGGCGTCCAGTACGCCGTCTTCGTCGCCGCCGTGATCGCCTTCGCGGCCACGGCCGACTGGGGCCGGCTGCAGAACCAGTTCGCACAGGCGGACATCGCGCGGCGGATGTTCCCGGACGTCATCACCCTGGCGCTGAAGAACACCGTGCTGTTCACCCTGACCGGGTTCGTCGTCGGCCTGGTCCTCGGCATGGTCATCGCGCTGATGCGGCTGTCGTCCGTGGGCCCCTACCGCTGGGTCGCCGGGGTCTACATCGAGATCTTCCGCGGTCTGCCCGCACTGCTGATCTTCATCTTCGTCGGTGTGGCCGTGCCACTGGCCTTCCCCGGCACGGAGATCATCGGGGGAACGTACGGCAAGGTGGCCCTCGCGCTCGGACTGGTCTCGGCCGCGTACATGGCGGAGACGATCCGCGCGGGCATCCAGGCCGTGCCCAAGGGACAGATGGAGGCGGCCCGTTCGCTGGGCTTCTCGCCGGCCCGGGCCATGATCTCCATCATCGTTCCGCAGGCGTTCCGGATCATCCTCCCGCCGCTCACCAACGAACTGGTCCTGCTCTTCAAGGACTCCTCGCTGGTGCTGTTCCTCGGCGTCACGCTGGAGGAGCGCGAACTGTCCAAGTTCGGCCGGGATCTGGCCAGCCAGACCGCCAACTCCACGCCGATCCTGGTCGCGGGCCTGTGCTATCTGCTGGTCACGATCCCGCTCGGATTCGTGGTGCGCCGCATGGAGGCCAAGGCCCAGGGAGCCGTCAAGTGAGCATTTCCCCCGAGATACTCGTCCGCGGTCTGCACAAGTCCTTCGGGGACAACGAGGTGCTGCGCGGCATCGACCTGGAGATCGGCCAGGGCGAGGTGGTCTGTGTCATCGGCCCCTCCGGCTCCGGCAAGTCGACCCTGCTGCGCTGTGTGAACCTCCTGGAGGAGCCCACCGAGGGACAGGTCTTCGTCGGCGGCACCGAGGTAACCGACCCCGATGTGGACATCGACGCCGTACGTCGCCGTATCGGCATGGTGTTCCAGCAGTTCAACCTCTTCCCGCACCTCACGGTGACCGAGAACCTCACACTGCCGCAGCGCCGGGTCCTCGGCCGGGGCAAGGCGCGGGCCGCGGAGATCGCCGCTGAGAACCTGGAGCGCGTGGGCCTGTCCGAGAAGGCGCACGCCTATCCCTCCTCCCTCTCGGGCGGTCAGCAGCAGCGCGTCGCCATCGCCCGCGCGCTCGCCATGGGCCCCGAGGTGATGCTCTTCGACGAGCCGACCTCGGCGCTCGACCCCGAGCTGGTGGGCGACGTCCTCGCCGTGATGCGCATGCTCGCCGACGAGGGCATGACGATGATGGTCGTCACCCATGAGATGAGCTTCGCGCGGGAGGTCGCCGACCGGGTCGTCTTCATGGACGGCGGGGTGATCGTCGAGGACGGCACACCGGACCGGGTCATCGGGAACCCCGCTCACGAACGCACCCGGCACTTTCTGTCCCGGCTCCTGGACCCCGCGAAGGCGCAGGTCGAGGAGGAGAAGGCGGACCGGGCGGGCGAGAGCGGGTAGCACCGAGTCAAGGTGCGGTGCATGCGCGATCGCGCGGTGCCGCACGTGAAGGGTCGGATGCTCGTCGAACCGCGGCAGGTCCGTGACGAGCCGTGGGTGGTCGGCGGCCGGATCTCGTACGACCGGCCCGTCGGCGCCCGTGACATCCGTAGCCGTAGCGCTATGTCTACGGGACGTCCTTGACGAACACGATCGCGTCGCTGTCCGCCAATTGGGCCGGGTCGAGTGGGGAGTAGCCGAACCAGGGGGATACGCGGGGCGCGGGCCGGGTGTCGCCAAGGGCGGTGGCCAGCAGCGGGGCGTCGATGACGCAGCGGTCCTCCGGGAGCGCGTACAGGAGCCCTTCGACGGTGTCCGCGGGCGGGGCGTCCACGCCCTGGTGCCGGATGGTGCCGAGAGCCGTGGCCACGAAGGCGTACTCCTCGCCCAGTTGGGCGCTCACCAGCGCACCGGCGCTCCACCACTCCACCGGCCCCTGCCACATCCGCATCGTGCTCTTCTCCCGCTGGAGGTGGGAGTTGTGGGCGTGGACGAGTGCCGGGCCGCGAGCGGCGACGGCAAGGAGGTTGTGGGCCATCATCACATCCCGCAGCGCGCACAGCCGTGTCATGCGGGCCGGTGAGGTGTCGGCCATCCAGTGGTGGTAGCGCAGCAGGCCGGTGGCGGTGCGCCCGTACAGGCGTGCCCGGTCCCAGTCGTCGTGCGAGGTCGCCGCGAGCAGGTGGGGTGTCTGCGCGTCGAACAGCGCCATCAGATCGTCGGCGAGCAGCCGTAGCTGCCCGGCCTCGGCCGACTGCCCCACGGAGTGGGCCGGTTCCATCATCGCGGCGGGATCGGTCCACCGGTCGTCGGCGCCGAGCAGGCGGTCGAGTGTTTCCGCGGTGCAGGGGAGCAGGTCCGCGTCCACCCCAACCGAGAGATAGTTGTGGAGCGCGGTGAGGGCCTGCCGGGGGCTCGCGGCGCCGGTGATTTCCAGCGGGCCGTCGAAACCGGCGAAGCGGAGCCGTTCGGACGCGGGCCGGCCGTCGTTGTAGGCGCGCATCCAGCGCACCAGCTCGCGGTTGGCCTCAAAGGTGCCCCAGCCGTGGCTGAATCCGCGTTCCATGGCCTCGTCGAGGGTCCCCGTTCCCGAGGTGACGTGGTCGTCAACGACCAGGCCCTTCAGGCAGTCGCTCTCGATCGCGATCGTCCGGTACCCCTCCTGCTCGACGAGCTCCTGGAAGAGCTCGTTGCGCAGGGTGAGCAGAGTGTCCTCGCCGTGGGTGGGCTCGCCCAGGGCGAGCAGCCGCGGCCGGGCCGGGAGCAGTCTCATGACGGCCGCCGCCTCGACGGCATGGGCGGTGTCCTTGATGTCGGTAGCCATGCCTTCAACGGTATCGTTGAAGTCTCGGTTGAAACTTTTCCTCGATATCGTCGGCTCCATGGGGAGAAACTCTCAAAACGGTGAGCGGCTCAGGCCGGTTGATCTGGCACGCGGGCACGGTCTGTCCACGCAGGCGATCAGGAACTACGAGGAAGCCGGCATCCTCCCGACCGCCGGTCGCACACCCCACGGCTACCGCACGTACACCTCGCTGCACGTGGGGGCCCTGCGCGCGTTTGTTGCCCTGGTGCCCGGCCACGGCCACCGGACGGCGACGTCGATCATGCGGGCGGTGAACGAGGGCGCGGCCGACGAGGCGTTCCGTCTCATCGACGAGAGCCACGCACAGCTCCTCGACGACCGGCGGACCCTGCGAGCCGTGGAGCGCGCCCTCCGTGACCTGGAGCCCACCACGGCGTCCGAGCCGACCGCGGTGTCCGGACCCGGCGGCACGTTCATCGGACCGCTGGCGGAAAAGCTCGGCATCCGGCCCGCGACGCTGCGCACATGGGAGCGTGCCGGGCTGGTGCGCCCGCGCCGCGACCCGCGGACCGGGTACCGCGTCTACGACGAGGCCGACGTACGGGACGCCCGGCTGACCCACCAACTCAGGCGCGGCGGCTACCTGTTGGAGCAGATCGCCCCGCTGATCGCCCAGGTGCGGGCGGCCGGCGGGCTGGAGCCACTGGAGGCCGCACTGAGCGACTGGCATGGCCGGCTGTCCGCCCGCGGGCGGGCGATGCTGACCGGGGCCGCCGAGCTGGAGGCGTACCTCCGCAAGCACGGATGAGACTACGGCCGCCAGTCGAAGAGAGACACGCAGGGCAGACGTACCCGGGCGTGCAACGTCGCGGGGACGGCCCTGGTCTGTCGCTGCGTCCCCGAACTGGGTAGCTCAAGTCCGCCCAGGTTCTGGGGCGTTGCACGCCCGGGTGCTTCCGCGGGAACGGCGCCGGCCGGGTCCGCCGCGGTTGTCACCTCTGCGGCTCGATAAGGATCTTCCCTGCGGTTCCGGCTGCCGGGTCTTTGAGGTGGCCGACGAGTTCGCTGAGCCCGATGCGTTTCCCGACGGCCGTGCGCAGGCGTCCGCGGCGCAGGCTCTCGAAGACCGGTGCGAACAGCCTGGACAGGTGCTGCCCGCCGTCCTTCTGAACGATGTCGCGCAGACGGAAGAGTTCCACGCGTACGTCCCTGCGGCCGGTGAGGCACTCCACCGAGAGCGGCGTTCCCGACAGCAGGCCGTAGTGGACGAACACGCCACCGCCGGCCGTCAGCGTGAACAGCTCTTCGCCCACACCGCCACCGACGCAGTCGAAGGCCACATCGACGCCGTGGGGGCCGATCGCCGACCGCAGCTCTTCGCGCCACCCGGGCTCGTTCGTCCGGATCACGGCCCGCCACCGGGACGGCTCGGCCACAGTCCGCCCCGGCGTTCCCCGCACGACCCCGACCGGTGTGACACCGCGATCGGTCAGGAGTTCCGCCAGGTGTCGCCCGATGGCCGATGTCGCCGCTGTGACCACCACATTCCGCACGCCCGGCCGGCAGAACCGCTCGACCATCATGACGGCCGTCAGGGGATTGATGTAGGCGAAGCAGGCGACCTCATCAGGAAGATCGTCCGGCACAGGAACGCACCAGGAATAGTCGAGTCGCTTGTACTGCTGCCAGGCCCCGGCAGAACCCAGCGGCAGGACACGCCGGCCCACCGACGCAGCAGGCACCCCCGGACCAACAGCGTCGATCACACCCACGCCCTCGAACCCCGGAACCATGGGAAACGAAGTCCGCGACCCGTAGGCACCCGAGACGGTGATCTCGTCCGAGGGGTTGACGGTCGACGCGACCATGCGCACCACGACCTCACCCGTGCCAGGAGCCGCAGGCCCGTCCACGTCACGCAGGGCCAGGGCCTCGGCGAGCGGTCCGGGCGAACCGGCAACGACAGCCAGCACCAACAGCCTCCCTACCGTGTGCACCCATCAAGACACCTCATCCTACGAACGAACCTCGACGACACGAACTCAACTGTTGATCAACTTCAGTGGCGCAGATCAATCCTCGATGGCACAGGAATCGTCATCACACACGAGGAGCCCGTGCGGCCCTGTTCACGTCACACTCTGCCCCCGCGGACGGCCCGCCTATTGCTGGTGTCCGTCCGCCAGCGCCGCCGCAGTGGCGCGGGCGAAGCCTTCCGGATTGTCCAGCATGATGTTGTGCCCGCAGTCCGGGATCGGGACCACGGCCACCCCGGCTTCGGTGAGCGCACCAGCGCCCGGGAGCGGGCCGTCGGCCTCGGGAAGCAGGTAGGTGCGGGGAATCTTCAGGTCCAGCAGAAGCTCGCGCATGGTGGGGACGGTCCCGCGGGTGAGGTGGACCGCGCTGCGATGCAGCGCCTCCCGGCCGGCCAGCCGCATCGTGGACCACCAGTGGGAACCGGCCCGGTCACGGATGTCTTCCCAGCCGCCCGCCAGGAACTCCTGCTCGGAATACGCGGCGATCCCGCTGCTGCCTGCGGAGGTGGGGCTGGGCGGGATCGGGTCGAGGTTGGCGTCGACCAGGACCAGGCGGGAGACCAGCTGGGGATGCCGGGTGGCCAGGACGATGGCCACCGAGCCACCCATGCTGTGCGCGATCACCTCGGCGCCGGCAACACCGGCGGAGGTCAGGGCCGCGGCGAGGGCATCGGCGTGCGATTCCAGGGTGTAGTCGAAGCCCGCCGGCCGGTCGCTGATGCCGTGCCCGAGCAAGTCGACCAGCAGTGAACGGCTGCCGGCCAGCAGAGCATGGACCGCGACCTCCGTGAAGTAGGCCGGCGACGTGGCACCCAGGCCATGGACGTAGACGCGTGACGGTTCCTGCCCCGGCAGCTCGACCCAGCGGATCCGGTCCCCCTCAGGCGTCACGGCAGCGTTGCGCACAGTCTGCTCCCTCCACTCCGGACCGACGGAGAGATGAGAGTAGCCACCGGAACTCGACGCACCACCACCGCCCCGTCGTCAGCGCCGGGCCAGCGCCAGCACGCTCAGACCGAACATCAAGACGCCCAGGGGGAGATGGACCGACGGTACGTGCGCGATGCCGAGCACGACCTGGACCGAGGCGAGTACGAGGAAACCTGACGCGTGCCAGATCGGCCGGGGCGAGCCACCGCCCGGCTTCCACGCCAGCACCGCCGCGAGCACATACAGCATCGACGCCCCGTACATCACACGGGCTCCGACACTGTGGAGCGTCTCTCCGTAGGACGAGGTCAGCAGCAGTCCGGCGGAGACCGCCTGAAGGAAGATGGTCAAGGTCTGCAGCGCGATCGCGATCTGCAGGAACGAGGGGCTGCGCCTTGCGTTCTCCGTCACCTGAGTGGCCATGTCGCAGTTCTCTTTTCCGCCCTCGGGCAGTAGATCGATAAGGTCTCACCAGGCCGACGACACGGGCCTGCGAAAGGTAAGGCGAGGGGGCGGCCGGAAGCATGGGGACTGTCGGGACCAGCACAGATGAGATAGCCGGCGAACGACGCCAACTGATCAATGTCGCTTACCGGTTGCTCGGTTCGGTCACCGAGGCGGAGGACGCCGTACAGGATGCCTACGCACGCTGGTACGGACTGCCACGAAGCCGGCAGGAGGAGATCCTGTCCCCCGGCGCCTGGCTGACGACGGTGACCAGCCGCATCTGCCTGGACGTGCTCGGCTCGGCGCGGGCCCGCCGTGAACGCTACGTCGGCGCGTGGCTGCCCGAGCCGCTGCCCGACCGCACCGAGTGGGACGACTCAGGCGGCGCCGACCTCACCGGCCCTGCAGACCCCGCCGACCAGATCGTCCTGGACGAGTCGGTGGCCATGGCCTTCCTCGTCGTCCTGGAGACGATGACGCCCGCCGAGCGGGTGGCGTTCGTCCTGCACGACGTCTTCCGGTACCCGTTCGCCGAGATCGCCGACGTTCTCGACCGGACCCCTGCGGCCTGCAAGCAGCTGGCGGCCTCCGCCAGACGGCGGGTGAGCATCGCACGCACCCCGGTGACGGCGACCGGCCAGACCGACGTGGTGAGGCACGTCAAAGAGGCCTGGGAGACCAAGGACATCGCAGCCCTCGTCGGTCTCCTCAACCCGGCCGCCGTGATGACCGCCGACGGCGGCGGCTTGGTCGGCACCGTCCTGCGCCCGGTCGAGGGCGGCGCACGCATCGCCGAGTACATGGTCGCCATTGCCGAGAAGGCTCCGGGGCTCGAACTCCTGGAGCGGTCGGTCAACGGTGCGCCGGGCCTGGTGGCCCAACGCGCCGGCGTCGTCTTGACCGTGGCCTCGTTCGACGTCTCCGACGGGCGCGTCACCCGGATCTGGGCGGTGCGCAACCCGGAGAAGCTACGGCCGTGGGCGCGGGAAGGTTAGGGGACGTCTTGTCGATCACTGGCGGAGCCAAGGTGCCCGGGCCGCGCCCGGCCTTTTCGTGATCGATCTCGACGGAGCGGTGATCGGCGGGATCACGCTCGATCGGCGCGACGCAGAGCGTTGATTGTGGCTCTGCCGACCTGTGCTTCCATACCGAAATGAACATCGAGAGCTCCGGGGCTGGTGTGGAACGGTCAGATCTCCAGATCCGGCCGAGGACTGACAGCGCTGTCGAGACGTGTGTGCGGCTTCTCGAGGAAGTCCATCAATGTGACGGTTACCCGGTGAACTGGCCCGACCAGCCTGATGAGTGGCTGTCGCAAGCTTCCCTGCTGGAGGCCTGGGTCGCTGAACTTGGCGGCCGTCTCGTTGGCCACGTCAGCTTGTCCCGCAACAGTGAAGGAGATCTGGCCCCCGGCTTGTGGAGCGAGCGGAACGGGACGAACAAGGCCCTGACTGCAGTAGTCAGCCGGCTGTTCGTCGCCCCGCAGGCCAGAGGGTATGGCATCGGTGCACTGCTGGTCGGCCAAGCTGTGGAGGAGGCACGACGTCGTGGCCTGCATCCGGTGCTCGACGTCGTGGCATCCGATACCGCCGCAGCAGCCCTGTACGAGCGGCTGGGCTGGGAGCTTTTGGCCACGGTCGAGCAACGATGGGGCCCGTCTCAACTGGTGGCGGTTCACTGTTATGCGGCGGCATCGTGATGTGGCCGATCACAGCGACTCGTTGACGCACTCGACCGCGTGCCGAGCCTTGTAGTCCTCCGGGTCGGACTCCGACGGACGGCCACCGCGGGAGGCCGGGGTTCGGGAGCTGACCGCGGTAGGTGCCGAGCCGCCGTTCGGTGGTGGAGAGTGTCGTATCGGGCACGGAATGGTTGCGGCGCGGAGTTCTCGCGGCGGGGACGTCGGGTTTCGGGCAGCATGACGAGGCATGGGCAGAGACCGTTACGTCGACTTCTTGCGCGCGTGGGCGATCGTCCTGGTGGTGCTCGGCCACTGGCTGATCACCGGCTTGGTCAGGGAGAGCGACGGACGGATCACCGCGCCTGAGCTGTTGGCGACAGTTCCTTGGACCCAGTGGCTGACTCTGGGCTTTCAGATCATGCCGCTGTTCTTCCTGGCCGGCGGCCACGCCGCGGGGGGCTCCTGGTCGCGGGCCCGCGCGGCGGGTGGTTCCGCGACTGGCTGGGTGGGGCAGCGTGCCTTGCGGCTGTTGCTTCCGACGGGCGCCTACAGCGGTCTTGTGCTGCTCGCCGTCGGCATTTGTGCGGCGGTCGGTGTGGACCCGGGCACGCTTGCACTCGTGGGCTGGGCGATGGCCATGCAGTTGGCCCAGGTCGGCGTGTGTCTTCTCGTCGCGCGGGCTGTGCGGAGGCTTCTGGACCGCGAGTGGGTGTGGCGTCTGGTGCAGCCGGTCGGTGGAGCGAGCATGACGCTGTATCTCTGGCACATGCTGCCGGTGCTGGTCGTGGCCGCCGCGTTCTACCTGACCGCCCTCGCACCCGAGCCCGCCTTCGGGTCCGCTGGATGGTGGGCGCTGCGGGTGCCGTGGCTGCTGGTGCTCGGGCTCGTTCTCGCCGGCTTCGTGGCGGCACTGCGACCGCTGGAACGGAAGCTGGCCGCACTGTACGAGCGGACCCGTCCGGACGCCGACCGGCGCCGCTCCTGGATGCCGTGGCTCGGCCTCGCCGCGAGCGTCGCCGCCCTGTCCCGCTTCGCCGTGCGGGGTTTCGCGTACGATGGGCGGTTCCCGTTCCTGCCCTCGCTGGGCCTGGCCCTGGGCATCGGTCTGTTGCTGCTGCCGGGCCGGACATCACCGGATCATCCCGCGCAGCGCGAGGACGCCCTGGAGGAGGCTGCCTGAGCCGGGGCACGGGAGCCCCCTGTATCTGGGGTCTCAGCCGGTGGTTGCCCCGAGCTTTGTCGACGACGGCGTGTGGGAGGCGGCCACGGACGCCGTGACGTCCTTGCGGGGCAGGGCCGCGGGGCACCCTGCCGGCCGCGCACCGCCGCCGGATCGGTACGCCAAGGATGTCCCGTGCCCCGGGGCCCGTTCCGACAGGCCGTAGCTGGTACTGCGCCGGCTCCCGGAACGCGCAGGCCACGCACTGCCTGCCTGGCCTGCGATGAGGGGACTTGATTTGAGGCGCTGACGTGGGCAGCGGGCCCCATCCAGGCTGTCGATGTGTCACCCGCCGTCTGGGTACGAGCTTGTCAGCTGGGTGGCCGTGTGACCTGCGCCGATACCGCGGGCTGGACGGATCACGCGAGCATTCCCCGACCGGGTGAGGAAGCGTCATGGGCCCCGGCCTTGGGGCTCTCACCCGCTTGACCACGGGACGGTGGCCCGGTCCACATCGGATGACGGCCGGATGGGGCGCGAGGCGCTGGCAGGGCGGGGTCGCCGTGATCCGGTACGTGGCCCGCCTGTCCCGAGATCTGATGTCGTCCGCGGCGGCATATCCAGGCGACCCGCTGCCGCACGGGTGAGCAGGCGTCAGAGATCACCTTGAAGGCCTAATGCCTCATCAAGCTGCCTGATATGCAAAGAAAATTGACGGCTCATCAGCAATCGGTGAGCCGGGTCTGGGGGTGCTCTGGGTACCCCGTTCGGCTCCCCCGCACCAGCCCTTCCGATGCGCCCGAAATGACAGCTTTGGGGGTGGTCATTACGTTCAATCACACGTCGGCTTTCACAGCCGGCCCCTCAGAGAGAGGAGCAAGACATCATGATCATGACCCGTTCCACCGCCGTCACCGCGGCCATCTCCGCCGCTTCCGCACTCGCCGCGACCGGCATCACCTACGCCGCCGCCACCCCCGCATCGGTCCCCCAGACGGTCCCGGCCGTCGCCCAGCAGGCACCCGCTCCGGACTACGCCCCGATGGGCGGCGAGGGCGGACAGGGCAAGGGCAACGAGGGCGGCGGCCGCGGCGGCGAAGGCGGCGAAGGCGGCGAGCGCGGTGAGCGTGGCGAGCACGGCAAGCGCCGCCACCACGAGTTCGGCAGGATCTTCATCAACGAGCGGACGTACTCAGCCGCTCCGGACGGCTGCATCACCGTGGTCAGCGGCCTGGGCTCCAAGAGCCTCAACATCCGCAACGAGAGCAAGCGGACCGTCGAGGTCTTCCGCGGCGCGACCTGCGACAACGGCGCCCCCCTCGCCACCGTCGGCCCCCGCAGCGAGGCCAACGGCGTCAAGGTGCACCACACCAAGGGCGTCCACGTCAAGGACGGAATCGTGGCCAGCATCCGAGTGGTCGGTCACCACAAGGGCGACTTCGACTTCGACGACTTCGGCTTCGACGAGTTCTAAACCCAACCGCAACAAGCGAACCATCTAGAATCCCGGCCCGCCGCAATCGGGCCGGGATTCTGGTCTCCGTCCCCCGGGCACCGGCACGTGGCGCCGACATCCGACCGCTGCTTCACGGTCCAGGCGCCTTTCACGCCATAGTAAACCGGCCGGAAGGCACTGCGAGGCTGCCCGCGCCCGCCACCTCCCGCCTCATCGGTTCACCCTCAAGCAGACTCCCGCTGAAACACCCCCAGTTGGCGGTGTTCTCCAAAAGCGTCCACTGCTCTCCCCCGCGGCGCCGGGTGAGCCCGAACGGGTGACGAAAGGCAAACGCCGCTCACCCGGTACCCCTCCCCCGGCCCTCCGCATATCACTGCCGACCGGGGAGCCGGCCTGGGCCGGTCATGATCGAGCAGACCACGCGGCAGTATCCGCCCGGGGGGCTGGGCTTCAGACAGCGGCCCGGCCAGGGCCTGCGCCCGCTGCGCGATCCGGACGCCCCAAGCGACGACGACGGCGAAGAGAAGTAGGGGCCTGGGGGCAATGAATGCAGCGTTGGACTCTCCCACCGTGGGCGAATCCACCATGATGGCGTGCAAGACGAACTGCCCGTACTTGAGGCCTACCCCATCGGGCCGGCAGAGGCACCACAAGAAGAACTGATGGCGCGGCTGATCATCTCCATCCAGGAAAGCATGGCATGACCACGGTGATAGACCCTGATGCCCGCGGTACTCAGCACTGCGAGACGACAGCTCTGGGGGTGTTGCTCCGCCACCAGGGACTCGATCTGACCGAGCCCATGCTCTTCGGCCTCGGCTCCGGCCTGTCCTTCATCTACTGGGACAGCAAGAGCATGGGCTTCCCCTTCCTCGGGGGACGGGTCAAGCCCTTCGACCTCACCAGAAACCTCACCACCAGACTCGGGCTGGAGCTCCTGGTCCAGGAGACCACCTCCCCTCGCAGGGCGTGGGAGAACGTGGTGGCCCCCATCGACGCCGGCCACCCCGTCGGACTGCAGCTCGACAGCTACCACCTGGACTACTTCACCTCGAAGGTGCACTTCGGCGGTCATGTTGTCGCCATGTACGGCTACGACGACCGCGACGCCTACCTGGTGGACACAGACCAGCAAGGCGGAACGGTATCCACCAGCCTGACCAGCCTCGCCCAGGCCAGGGCCGCACGGGGCCCGATGACCGCCAAGCACCGGTCATTCACCCTCACCGCTCCGAGGAACCTGCCCTCCCCACGGGGCCAGATCATTCCCGCCATCACCGCCTGCGCCGACGCCTTCCTCAACCCGCCCATCGCCAACCTCGGCCACCGAGGCATCGAAAAGGCCGGCAAGCTGGTACGCACATGGCTGCAGCGGACCGACAACCCGCAGCGGGACCTACCGCAGGCTGCCCTCCTGATGGAGAAGGCCGGCACAGGCGGCGCCCTGTTCCGTAACTTCTACCGCGACTTCCTGGCCGAATGCACCGAACAGTTCGACAGCGGCCACCTGCGCACCGGCCACCGGCTGTACACCGAGGCAGCCATGCTATGGACGGAAGTCGCAGCACTGATCACAAAGGCCGGTGCATCAGGCAACGCCCAGTGCCTCGCACAGGCGGGCACCATCCTCCGCGATCTTTCACGCATAGAGCACGAGGCCATGCAGGCGCTGAGCTGCCTCGGGGCAGAAGCCCAAACATGATCCACCCCTGACAAGCTTCAAAAACCTTCGTTGTCTGAAGATCGCGCTGCGCGGCCGCTCGAACCCCGCAGAGCCTTCAAAAAACCTGGGTCATTCGCCTTTCGGCGGCCCCTGAGACGCCTGCCCAACTTCGTCGACGGCGGCATCAACGGCTCCAGCCGGGCCTCCTGGCCGTCTGTCAGATCCCCGCGAGCCACTTGCGATCACTGCACGACCTTGATCAACATTTGGAATAGGCCCTCCGTTCTGTAATGACGAGTTGACCAGAGGCGACCGAGACAGACTCCGTCCGCCACTGCATAAGCGACCCGTCCTCGCCTCCTCCGTCAGGCGGATGCCGTGTCCATGGCCATCGCGCCGACCCCCGCCAGGGCTGCCGGGCCAACCTCGTCCTGGCTGACCTGAAGGTCCGCCAAGCCCTCGATACCGGTGGCGCCCACCACCGGTTCGAAGCCCTGCCCGCCTACGCAGCGCGCGAGCACGACACACATCTGGTCGAGGGAGTCGCTGCCACTGTGGCTGTGCACAGCGGCAGCGCGGTTCTCATTCAGCGGCTCCTCCGCCTACAAGCCCCACTCCCTAGCGGGGAGGCGATGCGGGAGCTTTTGACCTCCTGGCAGATGTGGCGTCCCATCAGTCCCGCCGCCCCGACCCGGCCCAGGCCGCCAATCGCGAGCATCGCCCCGCACACCGTGGTGGCTGAACGAAGCCTCCCGTTCTTCGACCCGGACCCGCTCCCGCGAAGAGGGATGCAGCAAGCCTGCGAAGCCCGCCCCGCGACCCGAACCCTGGTGCTGCCGCCTGCCACCTTGCGGCCCAAGCACTGGCAGACCCTGACGACCCGTGCCCCGGATCGGCATGCTCACGCCCGCCCGATCGCTGCACAGTCATGAGAACGACGTGCCGGACCCGTTCACCGGCGGGCGCCGACCTGGCCACGGTCACCGGCACCGCCGACACCGAAGCTCGCCGGGTGAGGGGTCGTCACCGGCCCGGCCTTCGGGCCCTTCGGACCTCACCCCCTTGACCACAGCACGATGGCCCAGCCCCCACCGGACGGCGGACCGCACGAGGCCCTGGCAGGGCAGGGCCTCCTTGATCCGGGCCCATGGCCCGTCCACCCCGAAATCCAGTGAGCCCTTCGCGCCGCTTTTCCAGGCGACCCGCTGCCGCACGGGTGATCAGGCATCAGAGATCACCTTGAAGGCCTAATCCCTCATCAATCTGCCCAGCATTTGCGACAGATTGACATGTCGTCAGCAGCTGGGAAGACGGGTCTGCGGGTGCTCTGGGTACCCCGTTCGGCCCCCTCGCACCAGCCATACCGATATGCACGAAATGACAGCTTTGGCGGCGATCAGTACGTTCATTCACACACCGGCTTCCAAAGCCGGCCTCTCTGAGAAGGAGCAAGACACCATGATCATGACCCGTTCCAAGGTCGTCACCGCGGCCGTCTCCGCCGCTGCCGCACTCGCCGTGACCGGCATCACCTACGCCACGGCCGCCCCCGCTCCCGAGGCGGCTCCGGCCGTCGCCAAGCAGGTCCCCGCCCCGGCCTACGCCCCGCTGGGTGGCGAGTCCGGACAGGGCAAGGGCAACGAGGGCGGTGGCCGCGGCGGCGAGGGCGGCGAGCGCGGCGAGGGTGGCGAGCGCGGCGAGGGTGGCAAGCGCCACCACGAGATCGGCAGGATCTTCATCAACGAGCGGTCGTTCTCCGCCGTGCCCGACGGCTGCATCACCGTGGTGAGCGGCCTGGGCTCCAAGAGCTTCAACATCCGCAACGACAGCAAGCGGACCGTCGAGTTCTTCCGCGGCGCGACCTGCGACAACGGCGCCCCCGTCGCCACCGTCGGCCCCCACAGCGAGGCCAACGGCGTCAAGGTGCACCACACCGAGGGCATCCACGTCAAGGAAGGAGTGGTGGGCAGCTTCCGGGTGGTCAAGCGCCACCACGGTGAAGACTTCGACTTCTAACCCAACCGCACCATGAGCACCATATAGAACCCCGGCCCGCCGTAATCGGGCCGGGGTTCTGGCCTCAAATCCCCAGGGCACCCGGTACGCGGCGCCCATCTGCCCCTTGCCCAACGGTCCAAAACCCGCGAGAAAGCGCTGCGAGGCCGCCCACTCCGACGTCCTCCCACACACCGGTTCACCCCCAAGGGGATTCCCGCTGGAACACAATCCAGTCGGCGGCGTTCCCCAGCAACGGCCACCGGCCCCGCCGCAGCAGCCGGGTGAGCCCGAACGGGTGACGAAAGCGCGGAACCCGCACATCCGGTGCGACTCCCGCCACCTGGCCCGTGACCGTAAGCAAAGCACATGGCGCCAGGACAAAGCGGCAAGCCACGCGACCACAGGGCACATTCCGCGCCCAAGACACAACGGGGTGACTCCCATGAACAACCGCCTGGTGGAGGACTCGAGCGACGACAGCTACGTCATGGACATCCTCGACATCACATGCACCCCGGCACTGCCACGCCTCGGAGA
>NZ_JBSFJL010000048.1:0-56796 GCF_053598035.1 Streptomyces sp. NPDC001204
GGGGCGGAGAGCCTGAAGGCTCTTCAGTTGGCCTGACGGCCAACTACGGGCCTGACGGCCCGTTAGCACTGTCGTCGTGCCTGGCGGCACGACTGTGTGTCACAGGTGCGGGGTTGGCCCTGGCGGGCCAACTTGGTTGGTTTCTATGGGTGTTGGTTGGCGGGCCTGACGGCCCGCTCGACAAGTGGGGATGCCGTCCTGCCTTGCGGCAGGACCGGGGAAAGGTGAAGCCCCTCCCCTGACGGGGAGGGAAAGGGTGGTGTGATGCCGGCGCCTGTCGGCGCCGGTGATGTCAAAACTGGGTGGTTGCACAGATATTTGAGTTGCCGACGCTCCCCTGCCGGGGAGCTTGAGTGAGTGGTGTCCGGCTGTCGCCGGACTGAGTGAGTGCCAGTTTCCTTTGATGTGGCATGCGTTGGGCTCCCTGCCTCTTTGAGGTTGGGATGACGCCTGGCGGCGTTAGAGGCTTGGGTGGTTGTCGCTCGTGAGTGTTTTGTGGGCTGCTCGCCTGCCTGCTGGCAGCTTGGAGGCGAGGGGCCCGGTTGCCAACTGGCGCGGCGCGCGGCAGTGGTGCTCTGGCCAGTTCTGCCGGTTCCTGGGGCGGTTCGGAGGTGCCACCGAGTCGCTGGCTTGTTTCAGGCAGGAGCGCTGCGACAAGAGGGGCGCGACGCCCAGGTGAAGGTGGATGTCCGGTAAGGCCGTGGCTCACCAGTCCCACTCGGCGGGGAAATCACACTCCGTCAGCCTGGCCGGGTGGGCCCGGCCACGGGCCAGCGGGGCCTTGCTCAGACGCGCGGGCGTGGCGGGCGACCGAGCAACACGGCCAGCACGGTGAGAGCCGCCTGACGGCGGCGGGCCGTGGGAGCGCATACGGCGGTCAGGGCGAGTCCAGCGACGGTAACAGAGCGGGTGGCCAACAGGGTTGTGATGAAAGGGCTGTTGAGCAGGTCGAGCAGGTGATGGGACATGGGCGTGGCCTCCTTGGGTGGGTTCGCCGGTGTAGCGGCCCTTTGGCCTCCTTATTGAGGCCCGTTCGGCAGGTTTCCGGCGATGTCCTAGACGGCGGCGGGGAGGCGTCTACGCTGGCCAGGGCCCGTCAGATGGATTTTCCGGCGCAGGGGTGGGCGGACGGTGCAGAAAGGGATGCGGTGGAACAGGGCACGGCTGTACGGGCTTTCGCGGCCATGCTGAAAGGTCTGTATGAGAGGGCGGGTTCGCCCACGTTGGCGGCAATGGTGCATCAGGGCCAGCGGCAGCAGCCTCCGGTGGACCTAAGTAAGTCCTCTCTGAGTGAATGGCTGGGGGGCCGGTCCGTGCCATTGCAGCAGCAGGCAGTGCAGTTCCTGGTCCTCCACCTCGTCCAGCGGGCCCGTCAGGCGGGCCGGGCGGGTGCGCCCGCCGGGTGGTCGAGGCTGTGGGAGGGGGCCCTTGAGGAACGTCTGCAGCGGCGCGGCGGTCGACCTGCCCGCCCGGCCCCAGACAACAGGCCCGTCTTGCAGGTGCCCGTCCGCGGCCGGTTCGTGGCCGAGCTCCAGCCCGAGGAGGCGTTCGGCGAGTGGGAGGTGCACCGGCCCGTCGACGTGGCGGCGTCGGTGCCGGGTGCGTTGCCACTGTATGTGCGGCGCGCCCATGATGAGGTTCTGCGTTCGGTGGTGGGACAGGCCGCTGGCGGTACGAGCCGGATGGTGGTGCTGGTCGGTGAGTCGTCCTCGGGCAAAACACGGGCGTGCTGGGAGGCGGTAGGCGAGCTGCCGGCCGGGTGGCGGCTGTGGCATCCGCTTGATCCGTCGCCGGCCCAGGCTCTGGCGAGCGCGTTGCAGGAGGGCATTGCGCCGAGCACCGTGATCTGGCTCAACGAACTGCAGAGGTATGTCGGCGAGCAGGCCGGCGCGTGCGCCGAGCGGATCGCGGCTGGTCTGCGGGGGCTGCTACAGGACAGCACAAGCCATCCGGTGCTCATTCTGGGAACCGTCTGGCCGGAGTTCTGGAACACCCTGACCGCTACGCCTCTCCCGGGAAGGCCCGATCCGTATGCGCAGGCGCGGGCGTTGCTCGAGGGCAAGGCTGTGCACGTACCGGCCGCGTTCGAGGCGCAGGAGCTGGAGGATGCGCGGATGGTGGGCGGCCACGATCCTCGGCTGGCCGACGCCCTGGCCCATGCTGCGGGCGGGCGGATCACCCAGTACGTGGCCGGGGCTCCGGCTCTGCTGGAGCGCTACCGGACGGCCCCGGCCGCGGCCCGTGCGGTGATCGCTGTCGCCATGGACGCAAGCAGGCTGGGCGGGGTGGCACTGGTGGGGCGGGAGTTTCTTGAGGCTGCTGCCGAGAGCTATCTCAGCGACGACGACTACGACGCGCTGGGCGAGGACTGGCTTGAGGACGCTCTCGCTTACACGCAGCAGCCGAGCAAGGGGGTGCGGGGCCTGCTCAGCCAGGTGCGGGCTCGCCCGACAACAAGTCGGGGCGGGTGGCGGCTGTCCGACTACATGGATCACATCGGCCGCACCGAGCGGCGGTTTTCCGCTCCCCCGGCCTCGTTCTGGCGCGCGGCGCGCGACCATCTTCCCGAGCCCCACCTCGTGCGGGCGCTGGGGCGGGCGGCGGAGGCACGCTGGCGTGATGCCGAAGCCGCCGTCCTGTATCAGCGGGCGCTGGATCTGGGTGACCTGCAGGCGGGGCAGTATCTGGTCTGGCTGTGGCAGGAGCGTCAGCGGGCCGATGAAGCCCACCGTGTGCAGGAGCAGGCCGCGTTCGCTGGTGACGGTGATGTGCTGGAAGAGCTGCTGGTGGAACTGCTCGAACAGGAGCTCCACCAGCAGGCCGAGGATCTGGTGCGGGGTGCCGCTGACCGTGGCAATGCCACTGCCCAGCTCCATCTGGCCCGTGCCCTGATGCTGGAGGGTGAGACCGAGGAGGCGGCCCGCTGGTATGCCGAGGTTGCCCGGTGCAGTGATCCGGACATCCTGCGCGCCTATGCGGACGACCTCCGCGAGCGGGGCGACCTGGACGGTGCACGGGCGGCGTTGCAGGCGGCGGGTGATTGCCGTGCGCTGGGCAAGCTGGCCACCTTGGCGGCTGTGTCCGGGTCGGCGGCCGGGGTGGGGCAGGCCGCCTGGGAGGTCTTCGCCCCGGGCGAAGGCGCGCCGTTGAAGGATCTCGCCGAGCAGGCCGAGGCTGGCGGGCGCAGCGCGGAGGCTGCGGGTCTGTACTGGGATGCGATCACCATCTTCGAACGCCGCCGTCGGCAGCGGGACGCCGGTGTGGAGCTCATCGACTTCGAGGCGGGTCCACGGTCTCTTCTCGATTACCTTGACCCGGCCGTGCTGCCCATGCCGCCCGGGGAGACGTGGGCGCTGCGCCAGTTGGTGGCTCTGCTGGACGGTACGCAAGGCGCAGCAGCGGGCGACGGCGCGCTTGGGGAGGTCGCGGAGGCTGGAAATCCCTGGGCGTTGGAGCAGTTGTTGCGCCGTCTGCGCGGGCGTGGGCAGGCCCGGGAGGCGGAATTGCTGCTGCGGAGAGAGGTGTCGCGGGCCAACCCCTGGGCGCTGTGGGTGCAGGCCCATCGTGCTGTGCTCGACGAGCGGGTTCCGGATGAAGTCTGCCGCGCGCTGTTGGAGCGTGCTGCGGCCGCCCGGGTGCGCCAGGCCGTCCGGGTGCTGATGGATCGGGCTGAGCAGGCGGGTTTGGTCCATGAGGCCGAGCAGTGGGCGCTGCACGCTGCAGCCCGCGGCTGCATGACGCCTTTGTGGGAGCTAGTCCGGGACCGTGAGCAGAGTGGCCGACTGGAGGCGGCCGAGCGGCTGGCCTGGCAGGCTCCGATTACCCAGCGGTCCTGGATACTGCGCCGCCTGGCGGAATGTCGTGCCGGGGAGCAGGTCATGCCGTTGTTGCGGTGTGCCTATGACGGGGGCCTGGTGTGGGCGCCTGGCGCGCTCGCAGAACACCTCGAGGTGGCGGGTGAGTTCGTGCAGGCCGAACGCTTCGCTCGGATGGCCGCCGACGCGGGCGACCGGCAGGCACTGGAGGAGTTGGCCGCACGGCGCAGGGACGACGATCCCGACCGGCAGTGGCGGGCAATGCTGGCAAACGGGCTGACGGCTGAGGGGACTTCCGCTGCCTCGTGGTAACTCGTTCAGCCTCCAGGCGACCATTCTGTTGCTGTTTTCGTCGGCAAAGTTGGGCGCGGCCTGTGATGCGGAGCGTCCGGGTAGGTCCTAGCTCGGGCTATACGACGATCGAGGTCAGCGGTTCGGGCAGGTCAGGCTGTGCTGGCGGGCGTCGGTGCCAGGGCGTGTGCGGCGTGCGTGATGAGTGCGGCAGCCTGGTCGATGTCGTTGTCGGTGGTGGTGCGTCCGAGGCTGAGTCGGAGGGTTGCGCGGGCCTGCTCGCGGGTGAGGCCGATCGCGGCGAGGACATGGGAGGGCTCGCCGCTTCCGGTGTTGCAGGCCGAGCCGGTGGAGGCGGCGATGCCGGGGACGTGGTCGAGGAGGTCTATGGCCTCGATGCCGGGAAGGGTCAGGCTGAGGTTCCCGGGCAGTCGCCGGTTCGGGTGGCCGTTGACGGTGGCTCCGGGAACTGCGGCCAGGAGGCGCTCTTGGAGCCGGTCACGCAGGGCCCGGATGCGTGGCAGGGGCGGGACGGCATCGGCGGTGATGAGATGGGCGGCGGCGCCGAAGCCGACGATGGCGGGGACGTTGAGGGTGCCGGCGCGCAGTCCGCGTTCTTGTCCGCCGCCGGTCTGCTGGGCGGTGATGCGCTGGCCGCCGCGGATGTAGAGGGCGCCGATGCCCTTGGGGCCGTGGAGTTTGTGAGCGGACAGGGAAGCGAGGTCGACGCCGAGTTCGGTGACGTCCAGCAGGCCGCAGCCGGCGCTCTGGGCGGCGTCGGTGTGCAGGACGATGCCCTGGGGGGTGGTGATCTCGGCGATGGCTGCGAGCCGTTGGATGGTGCCGATCTCGTTGTTGGCGTGCATCACCGAGACCAGCACGGTGTTCGGGGTGAGGACCGCGGCGATGTCGGCGGGGTGGACGCGGCCGTGGTGGTCGACGCCGACGCGGGTGAGCGTGTAGCCGTGGTGGTCGACGAGCCGCTGGCAGGCGGCGAGGACGGCCTTGTGCTCGATGGCGGTGGTGACGATGTGCCCGCCGTACGGACGGGCGGCCAGGGCGGCGCCGACGATCGCGAGGTGGTTGGCCTCGGTGGCACCGGAGGTGAAAATGATCTCCATCTCGTTCTTGGTGCCAGCCAGCTCGGCGATCTGCTGGCGGGCGGCTCGTACGGCCTGCGCGGCGGTACGTCCGTAGGCGTGCGGGCTGGAGGGGTTGCCGTACTCATGGGTGAGGAACGGCAGCATCGCTTCCAGGACGCGCTTGTCCATGGGTGTGGTGGCCTGGTGGTCGAGGTAGATCGGTTCGGTGGTCACGCGGCCCGCTCCTCGTCTTTGGCAGCGGTCAGTGCCGTCGCGGCGTATTTACGTTCGCCGTCGACCAGGTCCCAGTAAATGGTGCGGGGTTCGTCGACGACGGAGAACGCGGTGGCCAAGCAGTGCCAGTTTCGGTTCGGTTGGGCGAGGGCGAGGAGGAAGGCGTCCTCGAAGAGCCGGCGGACGCGCTTGGCCAGGGCCTCGCGGGTCGGCTGCGGGCCGAACAGGTGCAGGAAGCCGCGCTCGCGCAGCCACGCCTCGGCGTGTTCGGCACCGACCGTGCCGTTCATGTGGCCGCTGTCGGTGAGGGTCTGAGTGGCCAACCGCTGAAGGCGGCGTTGGCGGCGGGCGTCCTCGCCGCCGGGGCAGCGGTCGCCGGTGAGCTTCCACTCGTTCCAGCGGGGCGGCTGGTATTGGTCCCAGTCGACGTCGTCGAGGTGGGCGGAGACCTGCGGGGGGATCTGGCCGCGGGTCAGGTCCGCGACGTCGTATCCGGGTCCGAGGGCTTCCAGGGTGAAGGAGCCCGGCCGCCCGGGCTCGGGCCGGTCCATGCGGATGAGGACGGTGAGTCGGTTGGTGAAGCGGTTGGTGGGCTCGGCGAGGATCACGGCCCGTCCGTCGGCGAGCAGCCCGGCTGCTCGGCGCGGGATCTCCCCGATGGGGAAGGTGTTGCCGCCCCGGTAGTACTGCTGCTTCTCCACGCCGCCGTCGGAGCGGATCATCAGCGTCTTCGTGCCGGTTGCGGCGGCGAGCTCCTGTGCGGCGGTGCGGACCACAGTCGCGTTGTGGGCGGGGTCGATGAGGCAGGCATTGAGGACGGGCAGGTCCAGTGAGTGCAGCAGGGCCATGGTCTGCCACTTCGGCCATCGCCGGTCTTTGGCCGCCGCGGTCAGCTCGGTCGCGGCGAGTGCGTGTAACGGGCGGGGCAGGGATGTCGCCATCGTGCCGTTCCCCCTGTCAGGCCGCGTCTGCGCGGTGCAGGTCGGCGGACAGCTCGGCGAACGTGCGCTCATGGTGGGTGGTGAAGGGGTGGTCGCGCCAGTCGAAGAGGTCGCCGATGCCGAGCTGATCTGCGCAGACACGGCGGACGAACTGGCGGGCGAAGCCGACCGAGGGCCAGTAGTAGTGCTCGCCGGGCCTGGGCGAGAGGTAGAGGTAGGAGCTGTCTGCGGCGGTCGGAAGGTCCGCCATGGAGGCAAGCCTCCGGCCGGGGCCGCCGGTCTTGTTGTAGGCGGCGGTGACCGCGTCCGGGTCGGGGACGGGGATCAGGTGCAGGTGGCAGTGGCTGCAGCAGGAGGCTCCGAGTTCGCAGTCGCGCGGGCCGTGCTCGGCCAGGATGGCCGGCCCGTAGCGGGCCTGGATCAGTGTGCGCATCCGTTCCGTCTCCGCGGCGACCTGCTCCAGGCGGGCGGAGGTGAGGTCGGCGGCGGCGTCCAGGTGCTCAAGCGGCATGAACAGGCAGTAGCCGGGGGTGAGAGCGCCGATGGTGGGCAGCAGCACCCAGCCGGCGCCGGTCTCGGTGATGATCCGGGTCGTGCTGTCGCGTTGGGTGAACTCGGTGCAGAACTGGCAGTCCATGGGTCACCTCCGGATCGGGCCGACGGGGAACTCGTCGGCGTATCGGCTCTTCAGGTCGGCCTCACGGCCGTAGAAGGGGTGGGGCGCGGCGTCGTCGCTGTGAGGCCCGTCCAGGGCGAAGACGAGTAGGCGGGCCAGCGGCATACCGTGGTGGAGCCGCAGGACGGCGGGGCCGGTGTTGACGAGTTCCAGCGTCAAGTGGCCGTTCCAGCCGGGCAGGACGAACGGGCTGGTGACGTGGACGGCCAGGCCGAGGCGGGCCAGGTGGCTCAGTCCGCCGATCATTCCCATGAGTCCGGCCCCCAGCCGCAGCGGTTCCTCGACCGCTCCCAGCAGCATCTGGCCGGGGGTCAGCTCGTAGTTCTCCCAGTTCGTGATCGGCTCGCCGTAGAGGCCGTCGATGCTGGCCTGGTCGGCGAGATCGATCACCAGTGTGCTCGTCGCCGCGAGCGGCTGCAGTGGCTTGCCGAGTCTTAACAGCAGTGCATCGCCGCGGAGTTGGCCTGGCCACTCCATGGCGCCCTGATTGATCAGCCGGGTGATCGACTCGGCTGAGAGCATGACTCACCTCCGGGACGCGGGGCAGTACCGAATGGCGCTTTCGGATCGAAGGCGGCTGTGGAAATGTTCTCCTGGATAGTCCGAGATATCCATATGTCCGATTGGACATTTAAAGGTTTTCTCGGGGTGAAATGCGGAGAAGTTCAGTTCTGCTGGCCGTTCGGCCAGTGCAAGCTGGTTGAGGCCGTGTCAGGAAGGGGGATCTCGTGGTGCCGACGTTGCCGTCCGGGCCGTTGAAGATGCCGGGCCCGGAGGGGTTCCGCGGGGATCTGCTGTCATGTTCCCCTGACTTGTTGGATCTCACTTGGGATCAGATGAGGACGCTCATTGTCGTCCGCGAGGCCGGGACCGCGCTGGCCGCGGCGAAGGTGCTCGGGCGTGAGCAGTCCAGCGTCCAGAAGCAGCTCGACATCCTCAACCGGAATTTCCAGGCTCTCACCGGTGAATTGCTGGTAGTCAAGCAGGGACGGGGCAAGGACTTCCTGTTCACCCCGACCGGGCTGGAGGTCGTCGAGCGGGCCCGGGCGACCTTCGCCGACTGGCTGCAGGGCATCGCCGACTCACGCCGCCGGCTCGGCTCGACACTGACGGTGGGGACGACCGAGTTCACCCTCGGTTTTCTGGGCCGGGTCTGGGAGAGGGTGGCTCCGCAGCTGCTGGAGAGGGAGGTCGAGTTGAAAGTCGTGCATGTGCGGACGCGTGACTTCTGGCAACGCCTTGACTCCAACCAGGTCGACCTGCTGTGCGGGGGGCTTGCGGCCGAGGCCGCCGCCGATCGGGTCGCTCCCGACTACGACTTCCTCGAATGGCATCGCGAGGGCCTGGCCCTGTTGACCAACCTGCCGGTGCGCGAGCTCGCCGCCAAGACCGTCGGCGTCGACCGGCTGCGGACTCTGCCGCTGGTCATCCCCTCCCGCGGGGTGATAACCGACTTCGTCGAGCGCTGGTACGGCCCGGACTTCCGCTCGCAGCTACAGATCGCTGCCGAGATCGACGACATCTATTACGGACTTGCCCTGCTGCGGTCCCGCATGACCTACGGGTGCATGCTGTGTGCCCGCTCCATCGGCCAGGCCGCCGTCGACGGGCGCCTGCCCACCAGCGAAGAGTTCCGGCTCATCGACTTCGCCGACGACTTCGCCCCCATGCTCCAGCTGATCTCCGGAGTCTTCGCCCGCAAGGGCGAACGTGAGACCTACGACGTCTCCCACCCGCTGAACATCCTGTGGGACGCCTTCCGCGAGGAGGCCGCCTCCGGCAAGCCCCTGCCCCTGTGACCCTAAGGACCCCCTCCCGTGCTGCTGGCCTCGGTCAACCTCAACAAGCGTCTCGGCACCGCCGGCGCCCGCTCAAACCTCGCCGCATGGCTGCGCGAGCACGGAGTCAAGGCCGTGCTCGCCCAAGAGCCCTTCAAGCCCGCCGACCGGACACCGCCCGCACTCGGCGGCTTCACCTTCGCCGGCGGAGACGGACACCTGGCCGCCTGGATCAGCGAGGACCTCGCCCCTCCGGCCGTGTCCTCGCCCAGGACGTGGGCCCAGCGGATCGAACTGGAGTGGCTGGTCGTCGTACAGGTGCATCTCGACGCCTATGCCAGCTCCTCCCGGGCCGCCCAACTGGGCGAACTGGCCGCGATGGCTGCCGCCGAGGACGACCGCCCGCTACTGATCTGCGGGGACTTCAACCTCGCCCCCCGCCCCGAGGACGGCCTATTCGGCCAGGAGACCAGCACCTTCACCACCGACGTCGAACGCGAGACACTGCGCCGGCTGATGCGGGAGGCCAGCCTGGTCGACACCGCCGCCGGCCCGGAGCCCGTTTTCACCTTCGAGCGCATCTTGTCGGGCAAACCCAGCCGCTTCCGCTGCGATCTCGGCCTGCTCAGCGACCACCTGACGGCGACCACCACTGTCACCGTCGACGCGGCGGTGCGCAGCGGCCCCAAAGCGTTCACCGACCACTCCGCGCTGCTGATCGACCTGCCCGTCACCCTCCAGGCGGCCGAGCCGAATGACGTGCTCTTCGCGTTGAGCGAGCTCACCGGCGACCACCCCGCCACCACCCCCGCGGGGAGGAACTTTCAGCCGCACAAGACCGCGATGAGCCGCCAGGCCCCTTCTCCGGCCTCCCGGGCCGTGACCGAGTACCTGACCGGCCCCCTCGGCGTCAAAAGTGTCCTGGACCACGGCTGCGGCCGCGGTGTGGACGTTGCCCACTACCGCTCGGCGGGCCTGGACGCCGAAGGCTTCGACCCCCACGACGATTTCGGCTGGCCCCGCCCGCGGCGGACCGGGTTCGACCTGGTCACCTCCATGTTCGTCCTCAACGTGCTGTCCGACCCCTGGCAGCGGATCCAGGCCCTCAAGGACGCGTCCACCTTCGCCCGGCCCGGCGGGCATGTCGTGGTCGTCACCCGCTCCCCCGAAGAGATCACCAAGGCTGCTGCGGACGGCAGCTGGATGGCACACCACGACGGCTTCTGGTCCAGCCAGAGCAAGGGAACCTTCCAGCGTGGTATCGACCCGGACGAGATCACCGCCCTTGCCCGACGGGCCGGACTCGTCCCTGCTGCCGACGCTCCCGTGCTGCCGCTGCCCGGGGTCTGCCATGCCGTTCTGACCAAGCCCCAGGCGTGAGAGACGTACCCGTGGACGTGCCCATCCGCGTATGGCGTTGCGCACGACGGCGTGTAGCGAATGGCGGCCGCGGTCAGCGGTTGCCGGTCCAGACGATCCGTTCGGCGAAACCGCCCCGCTCCCGCGCTTTGGCCTCGCGGATTTTCTCCAGCTGATCTGCGTCGACCCCCAAGTCTGCGGCCAGCGCGCGTACGACCTCCAGCAGGTCCGCGAGTTCCTCGGGCGCCGCGGCTGCATCCGCCGCGAGGAACTCGGCGACTTCCTCACCGAGCTTTTCTCTCAGCCTCCCGTGGTATTCCTCTGGGCCCGCGGTGTAGATGACCGGCTCGGCCCCGCCTTCGCGGATAATCTGCGGAATCCGGTCCCGCACCAACTTGCCGGAAATGCTGTAGCGGTCCAACTGCTGCACCCATCGCCGCGGAGCGGTCGCCAGCCGCCGCCCCTCATGCCGCCAGCAGCCTAGGGAAGCCGCCACACAACTCGCCATGCGAACCGCCAATCCCACCCGTTCGGAGCGCCCCTAACAACTGGGCTGCCCTATCCACTGATTTGCCGCCAAAGTAGGAGTGGACCTCGTGTTCTGTGCTGTCCACGCGATTGACCTCGCTGGCGTTAAGAACGAACCAGCGGCGGACGTCGGTGACTCGGGCGGTCCAGACGGCGTCGTGGCGGACGTACTTGGGGCGTCCTTTGAAGCGGTCGAGGAGTTGCTTAACCGTCGTCAGGGTCGGTGGCCAGGGCGTCGCTGGTGCACGTGCGCAGGTCCCGACGGAAGTCGCGGATCTCGACGCTGAGGGTGGGCGAGGTAGGTGCCGGTCAGGGGGTCGCCAGCACCGGTGATCTGCCGGACGGTCGGCGGGTGGGCGAGGTGACGAGCTGGGGCACGGCCGTTTAACACGACCCGTGGGTTTTCATTCCGGCCCACACCGGGCGGCCGGCCGCGGGGGCCAACATGGCTCCATTATAGACTTCGTGAAGTCTATAATGGAGCCATGTCTCGTCGGACCGAGCCCTTTGCCCCGGGTTCGTTTACTTTCCTGCGGAAGCAGGCTGGCCTGACACAGGCGCAGCTGGCTGCCGTGGTGGGCGTGTCGGCCCGGCAGATCACGCACTACGAACAAGGCAGCCACTCGCCCTCCCCTCACCGGCTGCAGCTTCTGGCCCGGGCGCTGAAGACCACGGCGCAGGAATTGGCCGGAGTGCCGGCAGGTGAGGAGACCCTGGCCGATCTGCGGCGTTTCGCTGGGCTGGACCGTATAGAGGTGGTCCCGCTCCTGGCTGAACACCTGCCCGCGGAACTGGGCCGGGTGACGGAGTGGAAACTGCAGGCCCTTGAGGCCGGGCGGCCTGTGACCGCCTGGCTGTCGTCTGAAGCGCTGGAGCAGGTCATCCCGGCCCTGGCAAAGATCTACCGCACCTCTGTGCGTACGGTGCGACGCAGTTGGTTCAGGGCGTTTCCCGAGCAGGGTCACTTACTGCGTCCGCAGCAGGCGACGAAGCCGCATCAGGGCGGACGGCTTGATACCGCCGCGGGCGCATGGGAGGGCCTTACCCGGCGCCAGCGGGCCTATCTGGCCGCATGTTTTCAGGAAGACCAGGACGCCGAGAGTCGGGCCCGGGACAGCCGGTCCGCTGGGCGTGATCCCGGGCGAGCGGCGCAGTGGCGCGTGCTGCCGTTCACGGTGAAGGCGGATCCGGCCTTCACCGGATACACCCGGATCCAGGAGCGGCTGCGGGCGGAAGGCTGGCATGACGCAGGTGCGGGGGCGACGCTGCATGCACTGGCGCGGCGGGATCTGCTGCGGGTGCGTGAGGACGAGGTGGAGGTGTTTCCGCTCGGGTTCGTGCCACGGGTCGTGGTGGAGATGACTCGTGCGGGCCGGGCCTGTGCGCGGGCGGGTCTGGGGGAAAGGCCTGCTGGGCGTGTGTGGGGGGATCTGCTGTCGGAATGGCTGTGGACCGTGCTGGTCAGGGTGGCCGAAGCGGGCGAGTCGGGGCTTGGAGAGGATGCCCTGTGGGGGCGGGCCAAGTTCTATCTCGGAACCGGGTACCGTCCAGGCGGGGCGCTGAGCCGCGGGTTCATCGACTGCCTTCCCGAAGAGGACAACGGGCAGCGAGCGCGGGTGTACCGGTGGGTGGTGACTGCGGCCGGCATGGATCACATCCGCAGCCATGCGGCGGCCTATGGGGAGTTGTACCCGAAGATCGCCGTCGATAGGGCTGTGGAGAGCGTTTCGGACAACTGAATTCGCACCAATGTGCGAATTATTGGGCGGACGGGCCCGATTGTCAGTGCCGCCCTTTATGGTGCGTGCCGTGGATTTAGCGAACTCTCCGGCGGGAGCCGGACTCTCTGATGCGGCCGTGCGTCACATGGTGATGGCGGCAGCAGCAATGGCGACCAAGGCGCTCACCGACACTGAACAGCCTCCCGAGGGCCGGCTGGGTACGCTGCTGGACGCCTACGGGCGCGTCCAGGCGGCCCGGGGCCCGGCATCACCGTTGTCCTTCAGCCGGTTCCACGAACTGTTGCAGGGGAACCTGGCCCGGCTGCTGCCGCAGAGCGTGCCGGCGGAGGAGATGGACGGGGTCCGTCTGATCGGCCCGGACGGCGACTTCGACGAGGACTTCTTCGACCTGGAGATCGAGCAGCGGGTGGTCCTGCGGGCTCTGGCCAAGACCACGCACGGCGGGCGGCCGGCCAGTACCCGGAATCTGGAAGCCGAGATGGACCAGGACCGGGTCTTCACCGCACTGCGCAAGCGCATGGACCAGGACGCCTACGTGCACGGGCGTTCAAGCCTGATCCGCATGCCTGCCGGCTCCGATGCGCAGCTGCGGCGGCTGAATCTGCCCAGCAGCATCGCGGAGTTCTACCGGCCCATCTCCTTCGATGCGGTGTGGGACCGGTGGTGGTTTTCCTGCCCGGTCTGCCACTGGCCGATGAAGGTCACGGTGCACGGCACGCGGGCCGGGACCAGGACGGGGAGTGTGCGCTGCTTCCACCGTCCGCATGCCGCCTGGGGAGCTGCCTACTCTTTCAAACTTCCCGATGCGGGACGCCCTCCGGTGCTGCTTCCCCTCTCCCGTCCGTCTTCGCCGTCGGGTGCGCAGGCGGTGCTGTTCCCCGACCTCGCCGGGCAGGTGCCCGAGCCGGTGCCCGTGGAGGGGCACAAGGCACTGACCCGGGGCGTGTGGCGCTGGACGACGGTGCCGGGCTTCGTCGAGATCGCCCTCTTCGACGCGCTCAGCGAGCGGGGCCTTTCGGTGGTGCTGTGGCCGGAACTGGATGCCTACGACCTGCATGTCGCCGTCGGCCAGGGGCCGGGCCGCTCAGAGTTCCGGATCGACGTCAAAGACTACACCTCGGCCCTGCTGCTGGCGAAGAAGATCCAGGCGGACGGCGGAGACAGGGGCGGCGCCGAGTGGCTGGTGGTGCCCGACTACCGCGACTCGAGCCTCGAGCTGCTGGGCACGGTGGCGGGCGAGTTCGGGCTGAAGACCGCGACGGCGAGCGGCATCGGTGGGCTGATCTGTAAGAAGGCGGGGGTGGCATGGCAGTGATCAGGACCAAGCGGCTGTCCAAGACGGCCGGGGCGGTCGGTGCGGCACTGGCCCTGGCAGCCCACTACTTTTCTCGCGAGAGCGAGGGAGAAGACAAGGCTGTCGCCTCGTTCCGGGACGCCGCGTTCCTGCTCAGCGGCCAGCTGGACAAGTGGGCGCTGTGGCGGGAACTGCCGCACGAGGAAAAGCAGCGCATCGGCGCGGTGGTGGCGCTCGCTCCCCAGGAACTGGCCGGTGTCACCGTCTTCGCCGCCCGCGCGCGGGAGTTGCTGGACTTCGCGCACGGCGAGCCGGCCGCGCTGCCCTTCAGGCCCTCGGACTCCGTGGGACGTGCCGAGGCCGCCGTTCCCCTGGTGGGCGGGGATCTGCTGGAGTACGTCGACCGGATTCTTCAACGGCTGCGTCGCGATCATCCCCGCCGCAGGCCGGATGCCCCGGCCGGGCCGGGCATCTGGCTGCCGCGCACGCAGTACGCGGCCGGTTCCGGGCTCATCCAGGGGCGCGCCGTCATCCCCGTCTTCGCCGACGGCGGCGAAGACGAGGAGGATCTGGCGGATCTGCCCGAGGTGCGCACCCTGCCCTACCAGAAGGAGGTCGCTCTTCCCGCCGGGGAGCTGCTGGAGCTGGCCCGCCTGATCGACGGACGGTACCCGCCCGAGGGCCGGTACGTGCACGCGGTCCTCGAAAACCTGTTTCGGCAGCTGCAGACCATGGATGCGGTGCCCGCGCAGGAACTGATCCGGCTTGCCGCGGGGCCCATGGACATCCTCAATGCGCCCACCGGCACCGGCAAGAGCGTCCTGGTGCGCGTTGCCGCCTCCTGGTATGCGGTCAACGGCCTGACTGTCACCCTCGTGCTGCCCACGGTGGAGGCCACGCTGTCCGCGGCCTGGGACATCAGCCAGGACCTTCAGCAGCTGGGCCGCACGGAGACCTGCACGCCGTTGATGTCGCCCTCGCGGCTGCACGAGCGGGCGATGAAGGTCGCCGCCCGCATCGAGGGAAGCCTGCTTGAGCAGCCGGACAAGACGCTGTGGAAGCTCGGCCAGCTTTCTTACGGCTGTGCGCTCAGCCATCACATCCAGTCCAGTCACCCCTACCCGCCCGGGCAGGAGCCGTGCCGCGGGCTATCGCCGCTGCCTCCGGCGACCGACCGCGCCGCCTGCCCGTGGACGGGCACCTGTGGCAAGTACGCCCAGCACCGGCAGGCGTGCACCGCCTCGGTGGTGGTGACCAACCACCACAACTTCATGACCGGTCATTTCCCTCTCGGTATCCGGCTGGACGGACGGGCCGTGGCGGATGTGTCGGTGGCCGAGTTCGTTCTGCGCCGCTCGCACACCGTCATGATCGATGAGGTCGACCAGTTCCAGTCGACCGCCCTGGACCTGTGCTCCAGCGAGCTCGTCCTGGACTCCCGGCGCCAGCAGACTGTGCCGTTGCGGGAACTGGACGAGGACAAGGCCAAACTCCCTCCTGATGCGGTCAAGACGCTGTGCCCGACCATCAGCCACGCCCGCTACCTGTCGGAATTCCTGCTGGCCAGCGTCTGCCAGGACCTACTGCATCTGCGCCACTACGAGGGCCACGGCCCCTCCCGCGAGCGGCCCGGCGTCAACAGCACCGGCTGGCACCTGGCCGGCAGCCGGGACAGGCGCCTGATCACGCTGCTCTTCCCCGACGAGAGCATCACCAGCGAGCAGGAGATTCCCACCCGCTTGTTCGACGAGCTCAACGCTCTGCGGCCCGCCCCGCCCACCGCCACCGCCGCGGGCGGCGGGGCCGACACCGGTGACGTGGCGGACGGTCCTGATCTGCCGCCGCATCTGACAGCGGTGCGCCGGCTGCTGGGCGACCTGCTGGCACCGCGCGGGGAAGACCTGCTGGCCTCTATCCAGCTCGAACTGAACGAGGCCCTGATCGATGTGGTCAAGGATCCTCACGACCGCAGCGAGGCCATCGAGCTGCTGATCGTGCGGATGTGGCTGGCCGAACTCGACGACACCCTCGCGTTGCTGCGCAACAAGACCGGGCAGCTGCGCTCCCTGGGGATGCGCTCGGCCCGCAAACTCGCCCAGCGCCTGGAGACCGGGGTAGCCGCTCACATCCTGCCCTACGGCATGCTCGGCAAGGCGATCACCGGATACCGGGTCACCGGCCTAGATAACCCCGACAAGAACGCCGAACTGACCGCTCAGAGCATCAGCGGCGACCCCCACACCTACACCTCCCAACTGGGCAGCATCGTCTCCCTCGCGCTCGCCGGCGTGGAGCGGCCGGTCCTGGGCCTGTCGGCCACCGCTTACTTCCCGCAGGCCGTGCGCGAGCACGTCCACGCGGCAGTGAAGTGGTGGATGACCGACGCCGCGCCCGACAGCATCCGCGCCAAACGGCACATGATCACCGACTCGGTCACGCACCGGGCCATCCAGATCTCCGGTATCCCCCAGCAGCACAAACGCGAAGCACTGATCAAACTCGGCGACCGCCTCTACGACACGGTGATCCACAAAGAGCTTGCCCGTATCGCGCGCGCCGATCCCGACCGCGCGCACGCGGCAGTGGTCGTCAACTCCTACGAGCACTGCCGCCACCTCGCGCTCGGCATCCACTCCGCAGGCCAGTACACCGGCGGCCTGTGCGTGGCCGTCCCCGCCGACCAGCACTGGCGGGCCAAACTGCCGCCCCTGCCGCCCGGCATCACCGAACTGACCCCGGACGAGTTCGAGGATTTCCCCCGCAAGGGGAAGATCCTCGTCGTGCCGATGGCTCGGATCGCGCGTGGCCTGAACATCGTCATCGGCACGAAGTCGGCCATCACGCCGGTCTACCTGTGCACGCGGCCGCTGGCCCTGCTGAGTGACCCAGCGGAGATGTACGCCAGTGTCAACGCCGCCGGGATCAGCGCCCTGCCCTCCTTGCCCACCACCGCGCCGGTCGCGGACCTCAGAGAGGCCCGAGCCGCCGCCTGGGCCCGCATGGGCATGATCATGCGGTCAGCGCCCGGATTCATCAGCACCGCCCACGTCCTGCAGGAAGAGATCGTCGCCGGCATGGTCGTCGACATGATCCAGCTCGCCGGGCGCGCCCGCCGCGGCGGCACCGACATGACCCTCCATCTCGTCGACTACGCCTTCCACGAGGACTCCTGGCAGTCCGACCTCGCCGGCATCCTGCGCCGCATGCACGGCCGCTGGTCCCCCGTCGTACGACAGCAGATGAACGCGATCTACCGCGAAGCCCTCGCCGCGTTCCTCGCCTACGCCGGCATCGACCCGGAAGAGATCTGACCCCGTCCTCGCCCGTCCGACTCACCTCAGAAAGGAAGGCCACCCTACCGATGCCCGCGCCCACCACCCGAGCCTGTCTGGATGTGCTCGCCTACCGCTGCACCCCGGGCCTGCTGGACGGGGCCACCGTCCACCTGCGCCGGTTTCCCACCAGCGTCACCTCCCTGTGGACCCTGTTGGACCGCCAGTACAAGGACATGGTCAAACGGGAGGAGGCCCAGGCTCCGCATTCGGTGCTCACCAACGCCCTGCGCTGCTTAACCGGCGGATACGTCTTCTTCGACCCCAAGCAGGGCCTGCTGGCCACCCGCCACCCGCTCGACGAGGACACCCTGCGCGACGCATTCACCCTCCTGCACGGCCTCGTCCTGGGCCGGAACCTCGACGACATCGACCTCAACCAGCCCTCCCCTCTGGCCGAACGCGTCGCCGAAACCGCTCAGCAGGAGCGGCTGCTGGCCGACTACCTCACCACCCCCGACGGACCGCACGCCAGCCTCACGGCCGGCCGGCAGCCCGACGCGGCGAACTGGGTCTACAGCACCGTCGCCTGGGACCTGGCCCACCGCCTCGCCCAGCACACATGGAATGTGGACGGCCAGGACATCGCGCTGAGGCCGGACAGCAGCGGCGGCCTGATCGCCTGGCAGCAGCCCTGGTCCAACAAAGCCGGCACCGCGCACGCGCTGGCCAGGGTGCGGTTGGCCCTGAAAACCCTCCCCAATGTCGCCGACCCCATCCTCGTGGTCTCCTCTCAAGCCACCCGTATCAGCCGCAAGATGGCCTACGCGCGCACCGTGCTGGCCGAACAGGCCGAGACCGCCTTGCCGATCATCGAAGTCGAAATGGCCGGACGTGGCCGTATCCGCCGCGTCCACCGCATGTCCCTGCAGACCCTGGCGCGCCTGGGCATGGACCACTCGGTCCTGCACAACATCCAGCAGCGTGTCGAGGCCGAGCAGCAGGCAGAACAGCAAGCCAGGCAGCAGGCCGGCAGCCCGGATGCGCCCGAGCCCGGAGAGGAGGAAGGCCTTGAGGCTTTCTCCATGGCACAGACGGAGTCCGGCACCACCGGGCTCGGCCCCATCCGCCCCGTCCAGGGCAAGAACTTCTCCTTTCCCGTCGGCCGCGGCGTGGGCATGCACCACCTGCGCGAACTCGACCGCCACATCGGCCAGGTCCTGGCCCCGGCCGCTTTGAGTATCGTCCAGGACTCCCGCGCCCGTGGCTTCAAGCAACTGCCTCAGGCCGAACTGTCCGTACAGCCCGGCGACATCGTCCGCTCGCTGGATGCCATGGGCTACCAGCACCTGCGCCTGGTGTGCCTGTGGTACCGGGACGAGATGCGCCAGCGCATGATCCACGGTCTGGCCGGTGTCTTCGGCCTCGATCCGCTCCAGGTCGATCCGGCCGAGGGCGTCCCTGTGCCCCTGGACGGCGGCCGCATCAGCGCCGTCTTCCACCGCGTCCCCGACTTCCTCGTCCACGGCCCCGCAGCCGGGCAGGAAGCCGCCGTCAGCCACATTCCGTCACTCAAGAAGGAACCGGCCACTCTTGTCGGTGTGTGGGCAGAGACCGAGTTCGACGCCGCGGCGGAGGAAGGGGAAGAGGTGGTCTTTCCGCCGACCGACGGTGCGGGCACGGCGACCGGCCACGGACAGGACGAGGACGCCAAGCACCAGGCACGGCGCACCCTGGCCCGGCTCGGGTTCGTCTCGCAGTTCACCGCCGACCGCAAGGAAGCCAAGCGGAAGAAGCCGAACGCCAAACAGACCGACCACCAGGTGGTCCTCTCCCTGCTGGACCTGTGCCGCAGCCTGGGCATCATCGACCGCCGCATCGACCAGATCATGGTCGACGCCATCGGCCCCCACCCGGCCGATCAGGTCGCCCACTGCGGCATCCACGTGCGTCGCCAGAGCCGCCAGGGGAAGGACCGCACGGCCAAGATCTGCATCACCGCCAGCGTCCTGAAGCCCCCCGCCGCCCCCGGCGGGGCCTGGACCCTGCACGGCTGGAGCTACACCCATCCTCACTGGGAGCCCTACCACCAGGCCCAGACTGCCTTCCACGCGGCCGCCTACCCCACCGGCAAGATGACCGACTTCGACGACGACAACCGCGGCCACAAGAAGGTGGCCCAGCAGGTCGACCAGGCCCTGGCCGACCTCTCCGACTATCTCGACGGCGCTCCCTACACCGTCACCGTCGATGGCGTAGCAACGCGCCGGCTGTGGCTGGGACTGCACAACCGCCGCCAGGGCCAAACACCCGCGCGCAACAGCACCTGGCTGCCCGCCAGCACCCTCGACACCCGCGAACGTCCACTGGCCGTCGTGCGTATCAACAAGGACATGGACGAGGTGCCACGCCCGATCCGGGTCAGCCATCGAACTGCCGACGGCACTGGGGCCCGCACCAACAAGGTCACCAAGCTGCTCTACCAGGTCGAGCCCGACTTCGGCTCCCCCGCCTGGCTGCTGGCCACCGTCCCGCCCCAGTTCGACGGCTCCGGAGCCGGCCGCCTCGGCGAAGCCATCACCCGCTGGAGCGCCAGCCATGGCTCCAGCGACCCCGAGAACCGCCGCAAGAACGAAGTCCGCCAGAACTGGTACAGCATGACTGCCACCGAGATCTACCCCATCATCACCGCCGCTCGCGCCGGAAACAGCGCCGGCCAGAGCGAGGCCACGATCGAGCCGCAGCCCCTCGCGCTGGCCGCAGCACGCCTCTGCCACCAACCCCTGGCCTGGGCCAACCGCACCCGCTACCCCGTCCCTCTGCATGCCGCGCAGCAGATGGACCTCGATCATCCCCAGTACCGGCGCACCGCGCTGAAGAGTGACATGGCCAGCGATGCTGCCTCGGCCGCTGATACCTCCCTCGATGAGCAGCCCTGAGCCGACCGCGCGGGCTGCGTACTCACTCCCGGTGGGGGGAGTACGCAGCCCTTCGGCCAGGGTGAATCCGGCAAGCCCGTCACCATGCCGGATCGCCTTGCCCACCGGCACCAGAATCGAGCCATCAGCCAGGCCCTTGCGGCGCCTTCCACTTTGCGGTCTTGCAGTCTCGCTCAGGTCGGCCTGCCGCAGCTAGGCGCAAAGGCGCCATGGTGCGGAAGACATTCCGGCGATGCCTCCGCGCTGAGACCGGTCTCGGCCAGATAGCCCAATACCCGTCGTGTGCATGACCTTCTGTGTCTACGGTGTGACAGCTCGTGCGTTGTGGGTGGGGTTCACGGGGTCTACGCGCCCCGTGAAGTGCTCTGGGGAGGGCGCATGCGATCGCGGGGCGGAATTCTTCGTACGGTCAGATCGGGCCGACAACGACTGGTTACCGTGGGCGTGCTCGTTCTCGCGCTGTCCGCCGGAACCGTGTCGGCCGACGCCATGCCCCCACAACCTGACCTTTCCCAGGCCCCCGCCTCCTCACAGGCAACACCGCCCCAGCAGAAAGTCGCTCCCTCCGCGGATGCGGGCTCCGCCGCCGCTGAGCCCACAACCGACAACGCTGTCTACGCCTACGATGCTGCAGGCCGCCTGGTCGGCGTGACCGACCCCGACGGCGAAACCGCCCGCTACCGATACGACGAGGCCGGCAACCGGCTCGGGATCGACCGCTACTCCTCCAGCACGCTCTCCGTGCTGTCGCTCGTACCTGTCAGGGCCAAGGCGGATGCGAAGGTCACCCTCTCCGGCACAGGCTTCTCCCCCACTGCTACCGGCAATGCTGTGACCTTCGGCGGCAAGACAGCCACTGTCACGTCGGCCTCCGCAACGCGCCTCGTCGTGACCGTGCCCTCGGATGCGGTCAGCGGGAAAGTGGCTGTGACCGTTGGCGGGAAGACCGTCGAGGCCACGGAGTCGTTCACGGTAGCCCCCTCCGGCCCCACCATCTCGAAGATTGAACCGGTCTCCGGTGCGGTCGATTCCCAAGTCGTCCTCACCGGTACAGGGTTCGCGGCGGCCGCGACCGAGAACGTCGTGCGCTTCAACGGAATCGTCGCCGAGGTCAAGGAGCGCAACAGCACGTCCCTGACAGTCGAGGTTCCACCCAACGCCCGCACCGGACGCGTGGAGTTGGACACCCCGGACGGCTCAGCGACGGCACCGAGCGACTTCACCGTCACCAAGGACGCCGAGTCGCTCTTCGACACGACCATGCGCGCCTCGGTGACCGACCCCGACCCGTCGCAGGTCGCGGTGGTGGTCCCGGATCACAAGGCTCGGATCCTCTTCGACGCGGACCGTGGCGATGTCATCGGGTTCGGACTGCAGGGGGCCACGTTTTCCTCCCGCGCCGACATCAGCCTCGTCTCTCCTCAAGGGAACACCGTCGCATCGAGCAACTTCCTTGACACATCGGCGGATTGGGAAGTGCTCGATCTTCCGGAGACGGGTACCTACCAGTTCGTCATCGACCCACGCTCCATCACCGACACCGGCTCCGTGGCGGTGCTCCTGTCCAAGCCAGCCGGCGAGGCGGTGGCCTTCGACGGGCCGACGGTGACGACAAGCCTTTCCCGCATGGGGCAGGACGGTGCCTGGACGTTCACCGCGGCCAAAGGCGAGTCCTTGAGCGTCGGAGTCGACGCCGCGGCGATGAGCAGCTACGTGCGCTGCTACGTGTACCTGCCGGACGGTAAGCAGGGGAACTACCTGCCCGTTCCGAACGGCGACAGCAACTCGCTGGACATCGACTCGCTCACGCAGACGGGCCAGTACACACTGCGCTGCGATCCCGACTCCGGCGGCACCGGCACCGTGAAGGTCACCATCTCGCACTACGTTCAGGCTGGGACGCTCGACCCGGCCGGCGCGTCGCCGACCCTGGATCTCGCCCGGCCCGGGCAGGACGGCGTCGCCACCTTCACCGGCGCGGCAGGGGACTATCTCAGCCTGGGAGCCACGGCGACCACCGTGCCGACGTACGCGACCATCACGATCAGCGGACCGGACGGCAAGTCGGTCACCAGCTTCACCTCGGCGCCCGGGCGAGATAGCGAATGGGACAGCGGGGCGCTGACGGCCGCGGGCACGTACACGGTGCGGGTGGCGGGCCGGAAACTCGATACCGGCAAGGTGACGCTGACCCTGTCGAAGCCGGCCGACGCAGGCAGGTTGTCGCTCGGCGGCACCGCGGTCAAGGCGACGGTGACCCGACCCGGGCAGAACATCCATGCCTCGTTCAGCGCGCAGGCGGGAGACGATCTGTCGCTGGGGCTGGCGGCGAACACGTTCACCAAGAGCCTGTCAGTGACGGTGCTGGCTCCGTCCGGCACCAAGGTGGTCAACGGACGGCTGGTGTCAGCCGGTGCCTCCGGCACCATCGCGCTGGCGGGCGTTGCCGAATCCGGCACCTACAAGGTGCAGATCAATCCCAGCAGCCTGGGCACCGGCACCGCCGACCTGGCTCTCAAGGCAGCGACCGCGGCCACCACGGCCAAAGCCCTCACCACCGATCTGCCGCACCCCTCGGTGAGATCGGCGTGCCTGGTGGAGCAACTGGTCCAGGGCTTTGTGGTGCCGCGACCCGACTGGCTTCAGGTGCCCGCCGACCGGTGCGAGGCCCTCAAGCGGCAGGCCGCAGCCGAAGAGGCGACGGCGAAGCAGACTGCGGGCACCGTGCCGAAGGGAGCGGACGCCTGGCATCCAGGCGCAACCAACCTCAAGGGCCGTGACTGGCTCACCCACCTCGGAGCTGCCCCCAAGGCCCCGGCCCGCCTGCGCGCCCCGCCCGGCAGTACGGCCCTGACCGGCCACGTGTTGAAACTGGACGGTAAGCCCCTCGCCGGGGTGAGCGTCCGTATCGGGAAGAAGAGCGTCCGCACCAACGCCAAGGGCCGCTTCCTCCTGGCCGACATCAGTGCGGAAGCGAAGACGCTGACCGTGGACGGCACGAGCGCGAACACTGCCAAGCGCACCTACGGACGCTACGACATCCGCATCCACCCTGTGGCAGGCCACAGCACGGATGTGGGCTTCCCCGTCTGGATGAGTCCGCTGGACACCAAGCACAGCGTCACCTTCGACGCCCCGGCCCAGACGGATGTCACGCTGACCACGCCCGACATCCCCGGCCTCGAGGTCCGCCTCCCCAAGGGCTCGGTGGTGCGCGACGAGCACGGCAAGACCGTCACCCAGTTAGGCATCACCGCGATCCCGGTAGACCGGTCGCCCTTCCCGCTGCCGGAGAACAGCGTCGTGCCGATCTTCTTCACGGTGCAGCCGGGCGGCACCTATGTCTTCCCCGACGGTGCGCAGATCATCTACCCGAACTACACCGACGAAGCCCCCGGCACCCGGGTCGACTTCCTCGCCTACGACCCGGCGGGCAAGGGCTGGCACACCTACGGGCACGGCACGGTCACCCGCGACGGCAAGCAGGTCGTGCCCGACAAAAAAACGAAGATCTGGGCCTTCACCGGCGCCATGATCAGTGTCTCCGATGCGATCCCCTTCGACATCTCCGCCGTCGCGGATGTCTTCGACTGGCTGTCTGGCGACCCGGTCGACCTGCAGACCGGCCTGCTCACCGACTCGCGTACCGACCTGGGCGTGGCCGACCCGCTCGGCTCGGCCGAGGTCACCCGCACGTACTGGCAGGGCGACACCCGCTCCCGCGCCTTCGGTATCGGGCGCGACCTGTCATACAACATGTACCTGCACTCCAAACACCTCTATACAGAGGTGGACTTGTACCTGCCGGGCGGCCAGAAGGTCCACTTCGTTCGCACGTCAGCGGGAACGAGCTATGGCGACGCCGTCTTCGAACCCGAAGGCACCCCCACCGCCCTCGACGGCTCGAAGATCCAGCAGGAGTCGGGGGGATGGCACCTGCGTCTGCGCGACGGAAGCGACTACATTTTCCCCTGGTACGGCCCCCTCAAAGAGATCCGCGACCGCCACGGCAACGCGATCCGCCTCACCCGCTCCAACGGCTCCAAGGGCGACATCACCACCATCACGACCCCGGGCGGCCGCTGGATCTACCTCACCTACGACCACGAGCAGCGCGTCACCCGTGCACGGGACAACGCAGGCCGCACGACATCTTACACCTACGACGGTGCAGGACGGCTGGAAACGGTCACCGACCCGGCGGGGAAGGTGAGTTCGTACACCTACGACGGCACCTCGAACCGCATCAGGACGGCTACCGACGCCCGTGGCATCGTCTACATGACCAACGCCTACGACACAGGCGGCCGAGTCAAACAGCAGACGCTGACCGAGGGACAGAAGTACTCCTTCGCCTACACCCAGGGCGGCACCGGCCAGGTCACAGCGACGGAAGTGACCCAGCCGGGCGGCTCGGTACGCCGGGTGGAATTCGACGATGCCGGCTTCGGCGTCGCGGAGACCGAGGCATTGGGGACATCGCTGGCCCGTAAGACGGTCTACGAGCGGGGCACCAAGCACCGCATCACCGCCGTAGTCGACCCGTATGGACGGCGCACCGAGTTGTCGTACGACGCAGGCGGCCATGTGACCTCCGCTCTGAAGCTGGCCGGCACAGCCGATGCCCGCTCGACCGGGACAACGACGTTCAACGGCCCCTACGACCAGCCCACCAGTTTCTCCGACGCCCTGGGCAACGGCACCGTCTTCACCTACGACGTCAACGGCAACCTGCAGACGGCTACCGACCCGGAAGGCCGCACGACGGCTTTCACCTTCGGCGCGGACGGCCAGGCCAAAACCGTCACCGACGCGTCCAACGCCGTGACCGAATACACCTATCGCCACGGCGACCTGGCCTCGGTGAAGGACGCCGAGGGCCGGATAACCCGTCAGTTCACGGACGCGGCCGGTCGCATCACCGCCCTGACGGACGAGGCGGGCGCGTTGACCGCCGTGTCCTACGACAAGCTGAACCAGACACGGGAGATCATCGACCCGCTGGGCAGCACCACAGCCCTCGACTACGACGCCAACGGCAACCTCACCACTCTGACCGACGCCCGCGGGAACACGACTACCTGGGCCTACGACGAGGCGGACCGGCCGAAGTCGGCCACCGACCCGCTCGGCGTGCAAGCCCTGTTCGTTTACAACGCGGCCGGCCATCTGAAGCAGGTGACGAACAGATCGGGCCAAGCGGCTACGGCCGAATACGACCTGCTCGGGCGCCCGAAGACAACCCAGTACGGAGTCGACGCCCTCGGCCAGGCCGAGTCCACCGTCGCGTACGACTACGATGACCACGACCTGCCCAGGCAGATCACCGACAGTCAGGCTGGCACCCAGTCCTTCGGCTATGACGTCTACGACCGTCTGGCTTCCACCACCGGGCCCACTGGCAGGGTCAGTTACGAGTATGACGCCGCAGACCGGCGCACCAAGATGACCGCGGCGGGAGCCAGCACCCTCTACGGCTGGGACAAGTCGAGCATTCTCACCTCGGTCACCTCCGGCAGCCAGGAGGTCACGTTCGGCCTCGACACCGTGGGCCGGGAGAAGACAGTGTCCCTGCCCGGCGGCATCACCCGCACCACCGGCTACGACACCACCGGCGTCATCAAGTCCATCGCGTATGCCCGAGGCACCAAAGCGATCGGGGACCTGACCTACACCCGGGACGAGCGAGCACTGCAGACCGGTCTGACCGGCTCGCTGGCAAAGGTGGCCCTGCCCGCCGCCGAGACCGGGACGCAGTTCGGCAAGGACAACCGCATCACCGCCTACGACGGCCGCACCTTCACCTACAACCCGGACGGCCAGCTCACCGGCGACGGCCTGCGCAGCTACACCTGGAACGCCCGCGGGCAGCTGACCGGCCTGACCAAGGCAGGCACCGCCTCGACGTTCGGCTACGACCCGCTCGGCGGACGCGTCTCGAAAACCATCGGCGGCTCCACCAGCCGCTCTCTGTCCGACGGGTCCAACCCGCTGGTGGAGCAGAACGGTTCGGGAGCGACCACGGCCACCGTGGCCACCTCGGGCCTGGACGAGTTCCTCACCCGTACCGAGAGCGGCACGACGCAGGTCTACCTGACCGACGCCCTCGGCACCGTGGTCGGCCTGGCCAAAACCGACGGCACCGTCGCGACAACCTACGCCTACGACCCGAACGGCACCCCCACCGCCTACGGCAGCACCTCGTCGAACCCGTACACCTTCACCGGCCGCGAGAACGACGGCACCGGCCTGCTCTACTACCGCGATCGCTACTACGACCCGCAGACCGGCCGGTTCATCTCCCAGGACCCCTCCGGAGTCGCCGGCGGCACCAACCTCTACCAGTACGCTCTGTCCTCCCCCACCGCCTACACCGACCCCACCGGCAACAACCCCATGATCGCCGCGTGTGTCGTCGGCGGTCTCATGGACGGCGGCCTGAACTGGCTCACCCAGCGACTGTCGGGCCGTAAGGTCAACTGGGGCCAGGTCGGCCAGTCCGCCGCCATCGGCTGCCTGTCCGGCATGCTCGGCGAAGGCCTCGGCGCCATGCTCCAGGGCAGGCTCGGCTCCAAACTCGGCAGCTGCGCCCTGCCCAACAGCTTCACCGGTGACACCACCGTCCTGATGGCCGACGGCACCCGCAAGCCCATCAAGGATGTCGAGATCGGCGATACGGTCATCGCCACCGACCCCGAAACTGGGGAAACAGGACCCCGCAAAGTCACCGCACTGATCAAGGGAGACGGAGACAAACAACTCGTCGACATCACCCTCGACACCGACGGGCCCACCGGAACCAAGACCGACACGGTCACCGCCACCGACGGCCACCCGTTCTGGGTCCCCCAACTCCACCAATGGGTCAAGGCCGGCAATCTCGCGTCCGGACAATGGGTGCAGACCAGCGCCGGCACCTGGGTCCAGATCACCGCGATCCGACACCGCACCCAGGCGACCTCGGTCTACAACCTCACCGTCGACGACCTGCACACGTACTATGTGCTGGCTGGCACCACACCAGTCTTGGTTCATAACTGTGGAAGCAAAGCAGGCGAAGCAATTGTGCACCTTGATCGCACGGCAGGACATGCATCGATTACGGTGCGGCACGGCGACGATGTTCTTCACACTGAGCAGGCTGGCGTAGCTGGAAAGCGTGCAGTTGCTCAGAAATACGTTGGCAATCTCTCCAGCTTCAGGCTCGACGTTCGTATCCCTCTCCCGAACGCGAGCCGCGCAAGGTCCTACCAAGACGTGACACTGGGGCAGGATTTGGGCGCCTATGATGAAGCGACCAGGAGCTGTATCACCTACTGCGCCGAGGTATTGCGGCAGGGTGGAGTAAGGGGGATACCCATAGAAGAGGGAAGCTTCGAGATTACGAAGTGGCTGCTTCGTCAACACGGATAACAGTCTCAATGACTCTCGGTGAACACGGAGGAGACTAATGACCTTGCCAGATGGTTGGGAGTGGATGAATGAAGTCCCATCCGGATGGTCTCCACCTGCAGAATTGCTAGTTCCAACAGGAATGGTCCGAGTTGACCTGCCGATCAGAATGCTATCGAGTAAAACGCTGGGGAATGACCTCATCGAACTGGTGGGCCGGCTACTCAGCGAGAGTGCTCGCTTCAGCATCTGGTACGGTTCGGAGGCCAAAAGGAAAATTGCTTCACCCAAGCAGCTAGCGATCTTGTCACTGACAACAAACGAACAACTCCATCGTGTTTACGAGGCCTGGACGTCGTATATCACCGCATACGAGGAATCCAGCGGGAAGGTAGGAGCCTTTGATTCCGAGGAGAATACGCTAAGGCAAGTTCTTTTTGATGCGATTAGCAATCTCGCCGCGACTCGGAGAAGTTTCGAGGGTAGCGACTAGGCTGTTGGCGAGCAGGTCCAGTAGGTGCCGCGCTTCGGGACGAACTCCAGGTCATGCTGTCCGGAGGGATGAGCGTCTGGATGCTTGGATGCGACGGGCCAGGATGGAGCCTGGGGGAGTTCTTTCCGGGGGCGGCTTCCTGACAGCCAAGACATGTGGGCCTACAGCGTGTTCTCTAGCACGGTTGTTCCTCCGGTGGACTCTGATTGTGAAGGAACAGTAATTTGCTTGAGGTCGCCAGAACGTTGACCACCGGTTATGCGATGGCGTGGTGAGGGTGAAAACCAGGCGGAAATTCCTGGGCGCGTCGGCTGCCGCCGCGGTCGGTACCAGTGGCATAGCTGTTCTCGGTGCCGCTGTCTGCCACAGCAAGCCCTCGCTTCAACAAGAGGCGCCGACTCATCTGCGCGGTGCGGCCCCACTGCCGTATGCACAGGTCATCTCGCTCGATCTCAACGCCAGCAGAGCACGACATGCCGATGCTCTACGCGCCGCATACCGCACCGTCGCGGAGGCCAGCACCGGCCATATCACCGCCTGGCTCGCGCTGGGCGAGGGGGCTTTTCCTCCAGGTTCCGACAAGCCACAGCACCTCAAGCAAATGCCTCCCTACGCAGGCGACGTACTGGATGTCTCACAGTCACACGGACAACTCCTGCTTCAAATCACTGCAGGCTCCGCCCTGACTGCCAAAGAAGCCGCCGAGAAGATGCTGCGTGAACTGCCACAGTGGCGGGTACGCTGGCGCATGGACGGCCACAGACCCGAAAACCGCACGGAGGACGGCAAAGGGCTGGCCCGCAACCCCTTCCACTTCACCGAGGGCTACGGAAACCCCTCCTCCTCTGCCGAAATCGCCGAACGAGCCACGGTCAGAGCCGTTCAGGACGAGCCCGCCTGGGCGGTCGGAGGCAGCTATCAGGTAATACGGATCATCCGGCTGGCAACCGGCTTCTGGGACCGCGACACTGTCCACGAGCAGGAGCGCATCATGGGCCGCCGCAAGGACGGCCGATGGCTGGATGGCACTCCCCGCGCCGAGCGGCCCGTGTTCGCCGCAGACCCGCAGGGCAAGACCACACCACTCGATGCCCACGTCCGCAGGGCAGCCCCTGACCAGCGCAATCCACCGCCCCTGGTTCGGCGCAGCTACAACTACTATCGCGGCGCCGACGACCAAGGCCTGCTCTTCTCTTGTTTCCAACGCGACCTGGTGCAAGGCTTCGAGGCCGTGCAGCACAGGCTGCAGGGCGAGGCCATGGCCAAGTACACCCTCACCGTTGGGGGCGGATACTTTTTCGTCCCACCGCCCGGAAACGCCTGGCTCCAGTGGCTTTAACGCCTATTGGCTTTGTTCCGCCTCGGTGTACTTCCCTCACCCGCTCACAGGCCAAGCTCGGAGAGCGCCGCCTGCCGTTGCGGGCTGAGACTGGAGCGGCGGCGGTTCAGGTTGCTCAGCCACTGGCCCAGGCGCACGTGCTCGCCTGCGATCTCCTCGATGTGCCGTTGGGGAACGTCGAGATGGCCCTCCCGCTTACGAAAGGCACGTGCGGCTGCCAGTCCGCGCTGGAAGGCGCGCTCACGCGCCGACAGGCGAATGTCCTTCATTTCGGCAGGGGAAGTATTCGGCAGATCGAGTTCCAGTTCCGTGAGAAGGCGCCGCTGTTCGGGGTGAAGGCGCTCGGCGCGCGCGTGCTGGGCCTGGAGCCACTCCTCCGCCTGAGGGGTGGTCTGCGGCTGTTCCAGCCCGCGGCAGGCGGCGTGGTAGGCGCGCTGCCAGGTGATCGGCCAGGACGGATTCCACCATCGGTCCAGGGCTGTAAGGGCTACGGTGCGCTCTGCGGTGAGGTGGTTGACGCGGGTGCGCTGAGTCGCCAGCCAGCGGCCGAGGGGGAAGTCGTCGTGGATGTGGTCGACCGGGACGGCAAGGTGACCCTGCTGGGCGGCGTAGGCAGTGGCGTGGGCCAGGCCTCGATCGAAGGCCTGCTGGCGGGGGTCCCAGATGATGCCGAGGCGTTCCAGGGCGTGGGTGCGGGCTTCGTCGAGGGCTTTGGTGGTGTAAAGGTGGCGTTGCCAGGACAGCCAGCGGCCCAGGGGGTAGCCAGTGGTGTCCTCCCATGTCTGGGGGACGTCGAGGTGATGGTGAGTGTGGTGATAGCGGCGGGCCGCGTTCAGGCCTCGGCGCCATTCGGCGCTCTTGGGGGCCAGGACCCGTAGGGAAAGCGCGAGGGCGACCTCCTCTGCCTGGGTGGGGCGGTCGAAGCGCAGCCAGGCGTCGGGATCCTCGGGGGGCATGGTGGGGCGATGGGTTCGGGGATCGGCGAGGCGTGCTTCGAGGCGGTCGTCGTGGGCGCGCAGGGCCTGGATGGTGCGCCACAGCGGGGTGTAGGCGTCGGCGCCTAGGAGGTCGTCGGGGTCTTCGCCGGGGGTGAGGTAGACGGGGACGACGAGGGTGGCTTTCTTTCCGGCGCCGGGCTTTTGGCGCAGGGCGCGGCCGACGGCCTGGACGGTGTCGACGGGGCTGTTCTTGGGGTCGGCGAAGATGACGGCGTCGATGGCGGGCACGTCGATGCCCTCTCCCAGGACGCGGGCGTTGGACAGGATGGCCGGGGTGTGGGGGTCGGTGTGGGAGGCGAATTCGAGCAGGAGGCGGCGGCGGACCTGGGGGGTGTGGCCGCCGCTGATCCAGTCCGCCCACAGTCCCTCGGGGCGCAAGGAGGCGGGGAGGGTGGCGGCGGTCTCGTGCAGGGTGGTGGCGAAGGCGCGGGCGTCGGCGACGCGGTGGTGGAAGGTGAGGATGCGGCGCAGCTGGTGGTCGTGGATGGCGCGCAGGGCTGCGACCTGGCGGCCGGCCAGGCGCAGTCCGTCGACGCCGGCGCCGGGGCCGGTGGCGAGCCAGTCGCGCAGGTCTTCGTCGGTGACGACGGGGACGAGGATCTGGTAGTCGGCGAGCAGGCCGAGGTCGATGGCGTCGGAGAGGGTCAGCCGGTAGGCGACCGGGCCGAACAGGCTCTCGTCGTCCATGGAGGCCACCGCTTCCGCGTCGTCGTCCTGGGCGTCGTCGGGGTCCCAGATGCGGGGGGTGGCGGTCAGGTAGAGGCGGCGGGCGGCGGGGAGCTGGTCGTCGTGGTGGACGGCGGCCCAGGCCTTGCCGAGACGGCCGGCGGTGCGGTGGGCCTCGTCGACGACCACCAGGTCCCAGGGGGGCAGGTGGTGGTCGCGGTGGGCGGCGATGACGGTGGGCAGGGAGGCGTAGGTGGCGTATGCGGTGACCGGGCCGGGGCGGGGCGAGGTGGTGAGGGCGGTGAGTTCGGCGGGGTTGGTGGTGAGGGGGGTGTCGGCGCCGAGCGGCTCATGGTCGAGGGCCTGGCGTGCCGAGCACACCGCGATGGAGGCACCTTTGCGTCCGGCGGTGCGCCAGGAGCGGATCGTCTGCGACAGCAGGTCCAGCGTCGGCAGGAGTACCAGGACGCGGCCGCGGGGGGCGATGCGGGCGGTGGTGCGGGCAGCGATCAGGGTCTTGCCGGTGCCACAGGCGGCGATCACACTCGCGCGGGAGCGCTGACCGAGCGTGCGGGTGGCCGCAGCGACGGCGTCCTTTTGGTGGGGCCGCAGCTCGATGTCGGAAGCCATGAGAGTGTGCTGCTCCGTGGGGGTCGGTTGAGAGCTGTGCAGGGGGCGGGAGTCCCCGCCCCCTGCAGGGTGCAGGTTATTCGGCTGCTTCGGTCAGGTGGGCGAGGGTGGAGCCGGTGGGGTCTTTGCGTACGTGCAGGCGGTGGTTGATGCGGCGGCGTAGTTCGGGGACGTGGCTGATGACGCCGACGGTGCGGTCGTGGGCGCGCAGGGAGTCCAGGACGTCGAGGACCTTGTGGAGGGTGTCTTCGTCGAGGGTGCCGAAGCCTTCGTCGATGAAGAGGGTGTCCAGGGGGTTGCCGCCTGCTTCGTGGGTGACGACGTCGGCCAGTCCCAGGGCGAGGGAGAGGGAGGCGAAGAAGGATTCGCCGCCGGAGAGGGTGTCGGTCTTGCGGGGGCGGCCGGTCCAGGAGTCGGTGATCTGCAGGCCGAGGCCGGAGCGGGCGCCGCGGGCGGCTTGGTGGTCGGAGTGGGAGAGGGTGTAGCGGCCTTCGGACATGATGTGCAGGCGGGTGTTGGCGGCGGTGACGACTTCTTCGAGGCGGGCGGCCAGGACGTAGGCCTCCAGTTGCATGCGTACCCGGGCGCTGGGTGAGTTGCCGGTGACGAGGTCGGTCAGGTGGCGGGCGGTGCTGTGGGCCTGTTCGAGCGGTTGAAGGTGTTGGATGGCGGTCTCGAGGTCGGTGGTGAGGGCGGTGAGGGCCTGGTTGCGAGTGTGGGCGGCGCTCGCGGCGGTGGCCGCCTCGGCGTGCTGGTCGTCGGCGGCGGCGCGTGCGGCCGTGGCGGCGTCGAGGTCGGCGGGGGGCTGTGCGGCGGCCTGTTGCAGTGCCGGGTTCTCCAGGACTGTGGTGTGGGCGGCGCGGGTCTCGCGCCACTGGGTGATCTCTTCCTCGATGGTGTGCAGTTCTTCGTCGCTGAGCAGGGCTTGCTGGGCGAGGGCCAGGGTGTCGAAGCCCTGGTCTTTGGCGGCGTGGGTGGCCTGGGTGGTGCGGTGGGTGAGGGTCTGGGTGGCTGTGGTGAGGTGGTGGGAGGCTTCGGCGGCTTCTTTGAGGCGGTCGGCGGTGCGGGTGAGTTCGTCGGCGTGTGCGGCAACGGTGGGGTGGGTGCCGCGGGCTGCGGCGAGCTTGTCGGTCAGCTCGGTGAGTTGCTGGGTGAGGGTGTCGTAGCTGGCGTTGCGGGCGGACAGGCCGGCCGTGGCGGTGCTGTGCTGCTGGGTCATGGCCGTGTGCTCGCTGTCCAGCGCGAGGAGTTCTTCTTGGACGGTGCCCTGGTCGGCGGCATGGGCCAGGGCATCGGTCAACTCGGCGGTGAGTGTCTTGTGTTGGGTTTTGAGGTCGACCAGTGGGGTGTCGCCGGCCTCGCCGGTGGCGGTGGCGGCCTGCTCGCGGAGCTTGTACAGCGCGGCCGCGGCGGCGTCCTGCGTGGTCTTGGCCTGCTCGTGGAGGGCTTCTGCGTCCTGTTCATCCTGGCGTGTGGGCTGCCCGTCCTGGGGGGCGGCCGGGGCCGGGTGGGTGCAGGATCCGCAGACCGGGCAGGGGGTGCCGTCGGTGAGGGTGGCGGCGAGTTCGGCGGCCATGCCTTCGGTGCGCCGGCGGCGGATGGTGAGGTAGGCCTGGCCGGTCTGGCCGGTGGCTGCCTGTGCGTCGGCCAGGTGCTGTTCGGCCTGGGTGATCTTGGTGAGGTGTGCGTCGCGGCGTTTGGCGGCTTCGAGGCGGATCTTGAGGATGTCCAGGGCGGCCTGGTGGCGGCGGCCTTCTTCTTCGGCCTGACGGGCGGCTTCTCGCCGGGCTTCGAGGGTGCGGCGCCGGGTGGGTTCCTCTTCCAGCCAGTCCTGGGTTGTGCGTTGCTGGTCGGCGAAGTCCTGTCGTTCGGCGTCGGTGCGCTTCAGGTCGGCGGTCAGCTGGCGGACGGTGTCTTCTTCCGGGATGAGGGCGGTCAGGACAGCGGCCTGAGCGCGGGCACTCTGCTCGGCGGTTTCCAGATGGCCGGCGTCCAGGTCTGCGTGGGCGGGCTGCAGGTGCTCACGGGCAGTGCGCTCGGCGTTCTGGGCCCGGGTGTGGTCGTCTGCGGCGGTGTCCGCGGCGTGTAGCTGGGGCGCAACCTGCTGGGCCCGGCGGGCCTGGTCGCGGCGCTGGACGAGTGCGTCGTGGTGCGGGGCCTGTTCCTGGATAAGGTCGAGTTGCTGCTGGGCGCGGGCGTGAGTGGCTTGCTGCTGGTGGAGTTCGCGGGCTGCGGCCTCGAGTGACTGCTGTCTGCCCAGGTTCTCTTTGGCCGTGTTGGCTGCTTGGAGTGCCTTGTCGTGGTCGGCCTGGCTGGCGCGGATGAGGTCGCGGGCCCAGGCGCGGGCCGGTTCGGTGAGGGTGTGCGGGTCGTCGGGAGTGGGAGCGGTGTACTCGGTTGTCAGGTCGCCTCCGGCGGCCTGGTGGATGCGTTCGACCAGGCGCAGCACGTCGGCGCGGGCGGCGTCGCGGTTCTTTTCGGTGGTGCGGCTGTGGTCGTTGAGCCAGCGTTCGATGAAGGAGAAGCGGCCGGTGCGGAAGAGTTTGCCGAGGAGTTCTCGCCGGCTGTGGGCGTCGGCGTGAAGGAATTTGGTGAATTCGTTCTGCGGCAGGAGGACGACCTGGCAGAACTGGTCCCGGCTCATGCCTAGCAGGTCGGTGATCTCGGTGGCGGCTTCCTGATGGGATTTGCTGGATGCTTCCCAGCGGCCCTGGCCGTCGGCGTCGACGGTCCACTCGCTGAGGCGGGTTTCGGGTTTTTGGTCGGTTTCGCCTTGGCCGGAACGCTTGGGGCGCTTCTGGGCTGGGATGCGGTGGATGCGCAGGCGGCGGCCTGCGAGGGTGGCCTCCAGGGTGACTTCGGTCAGGAGGTCGGCGGGGGCGTGGTGGCTGCGCAGCAGCAGGTCGCGGTCGCCCGGGGGTTTGCCGTAGAGGGCGAAGCAGATGGCGGCGAAGATGGTGCTTTTTCCGGCCCCGGTGTCGCCGTGCAAGAGGAACAGGCCGTCGGCGGACAGGGCGTCGAAGTCGACGGTGTGGGTGCCGGCGAAGGGTCCGAAGGCCTGCAGGCGCAGGGTGTGCAGGCGCATGTCAGACGGTTTCCTTCTGTTGCTCGTTCAGGCGGGACGCTTCGACGGCTTGGTGGAGCAGGGCGTGTTCGTCCGGGGTGGGGTCGGTGCCGCGCATGCTGTTGATGAAGTCGCTGGTGATGTCGAGGTCGCTGCGGCCGCGGATGCGTTCGCTGTAGGTGGGGGTGTTTGTGGCCTGGGCGGGGATGAGGACGGGTCGGTGCTTGAGGCTGGCGGTGTGGGGGAAGCGGCGGCGCAGGCGGGCCATGGCTTCGAAGGGCAGGGCGGTGTCGGTCAGGGTGACTTCGAGCCAGGCGTCCTTCAGATGCTCGTGGGCGGGGTTGGTCAGGAGGTCTTCCATGAAACCGGTGACGCGTTCCAGGCGAAGGGGCGCGGGACAGGGCCGTCGGGTGATGGTGGGGGCGGCGTTCGGGGTGAGGTCGACCAGGGTGATCGACTTGGTGTGGCGGGATTCGGAGAAGGAGTAGGCCAGCGGTGAGCCGCTGTAGTGGATGCGGTCGGTGACGCGCTGGGGGCCGTGGAGGTGGCCCAGGGCCACGTAGTCGATCCCGTCGAAGACGTCGGCGCCTACGTGGGCGACACCGCCCACGGCGATGTCGCGTTCGCTGGTGGACTCCTCCCGTTCGTCGCGTTCGGCGGGCTGCCCGGTGCCGGAGGTGACGAAGGCGTGGGCGAGGACCACGGATCGGGTTCCGGTCGGCTGGTTGTTGGTGAGGTCGGCGTGGATGCGGTCCAGGGCTGCGGTGAGCACTGCGCGGTGGGAGGCGGCTTCCGCTTCAAGGCGGTCGCGGACCATCGACGGCTCGAGGTAGGGGATGCCGTATACGGCGACCGGGCCGTCGGCGTCCTCAATGAGGACGGGCACGTCGCAGGTGTCGGGGTCGGTCCTCAAATGGATCCCAGTGCGGGCGAGGAGGCCGGATCCGACGCCGAGGCGGTGGGCGGAATCATGGTTTCCGCTGATCATGATGATCGGCACGTCGAGGTCGGCAAGCTGGTGCAGAGCGCGGCTGAACAAGCGCACGGCATCCAGGCTGGGAATGGCCCGGTCGTAGATGTCGCCTGCCACGAGGATCGCGTCGACGTCCTCGGTACGGGCGATGTCGACCAAGTGGTCGAGGAAGGCGCCCTGGGCGGGAATCAGGTCTTCTGTGTGGAACCGGCGGCCCAGGTGCCAGTCCGAAGTGTGCAGAAACCGCATGAGCTCAGACAGTAACCACAGAGGGAGCGGTTACGGGCGGTTTTCCTGATAAGCGGGCGTCGCAACGCAAGCCGTGACACGGCGCACTGTGCGGGAGTTTTCGGTGTTTCGTCCAGGCGGGCGGTGAGGTGCGGCCGCCGGGTGATTGTCAGTGGTAGGGGGCAAGATGTGCAGTGGGGGAAGGAGGATGTGATGTCGTTATCGCGTTCTACCAGCAGCGGATCCATGGCGGCGCCGGGCGGGTGCCGCTGGTGCGGGATCGAGGCACGAGGTCATGGCCGGCAGCATGTGGCGGAGGTGGGATGGCATGCGTGGACGGCCCCGACGCTGCAACAGCGCAAAGAGCGCATGCTGCAGCGCCGCGCCGGGCGAACTGTCAGGAAGCCAGGGCCTGGATGTCCCTGAAAGCGTCCCTCAGCTGTGACGGGACGTCCTCGGCCCTGGTGAGGGTGGTCACCAGCGAGTAGAGCATGTCGTCCTTCCCATCGGGGCTCGTCCGCTCGGCACCCTCTTTGATCATGGTCAGAACGCTGCCGCTGAACTTACCGCCGCGGCGCGCGGTGAAGTCTTCGGCAGTCCACTGCCTGCCTTCGGGACGAGGCCAGTGCGTATTGGCGGCCGCGGCCCACTGGGGGTCGGTGAAGAGTTCCTCGAGTTCGTTGAAGCCGTCCGCCTCGCCGACATAGGTGACCTGGGTGGCGAGGTTGAGCCCGGTCCGGATGAGCCGTTCGGTCTTGAAGTGCTTGTTGGTGCGGCTGTCGGCGTCGACCATCAGCATGACCGTGCGGCGGTTCTTGACGAGATAGCCGGCCAGGTGGAGAGCTCCTTCATTGTTGCCGCAGGCCCACAGGGCGATGCCGGCCGCTTGCAGAGAGAGGCCCTGGGAGAGGCGGAACAGGAGCGGCAGGCACTGCTGCTCGGTTGGCCCTTCCACGGCGAGGAAGCAGCGTTCGTGCAGCAGGACGGAGTTGCGCAGTCCCACGGCGGCGGCGATCTGCCCGAGGTGGAAGTCGACGCCGTCGTGGGATTCGTCCGCCAGGCGCTCGACGACGGTGCGGCCCCTGTCACTGAGACGGAGGTGGACGACATCGGCGATGTCGACACCGTCGATGAGGTTCATGGAGTGGGTGGCGACCACCACGCTGACATGAGGCAGGGCGCACTGCTTGCGGATGATGTCCATCACGGTGCGCTGGTGCCGGTAGTCGAGGTGGGTGTCGGGCTCGTCGTAGACGACGATGGTCTGCGTCGGCTCCTGCTCGTCCGCCTCCCCTGTGGCGGCGAGCTCGCTGTGCTCGAGCAGGTTGCTGGTCCACTCCCACACGGCGAGCGCGATCCGGCGGTTGCTTCCCTGACCTGAGCGCGTGAGGTCGACTGGTTCACCGTCGGCTTTGGAGACCTCCAGCGGAGCGCGTTTGAAGCCTCCCTTGAAGGACACCTCCGGCTTGACCTGTACGCCGACGAACTCGCGGCAGTGCCGGCGGATGTGCTGGCACAGAGAGTCGGCTTCCTTCTCCAGACGCTGGGTGATCTCTGCCTCGATCTCCCGTACGCGCCCCTGCAGGGCCTCATCGTCCAGGTAGGTCTCGTAGCAGCTGTTCAAGGCTGTGCGTACCGCGTCGTCCGGGCTCTCGTCCTTGCCGCCGAACTGCAGCAGCCGGGGCAGCCGCTCCTGGAGCTCCTTCGGAAGTGCCTGCCACTGCTCCACTTTCGGCGCTGTGACCGCGTAGGCGGTGACGGCCTGCAGGAGGTCATCCTTCAGGGGGCCGGCAGGGGTCAGGGAGAACTCGGCCACCAACTCTGCCAATTCGCCCTTCAACAGCCTGGCCGCGTCGTGCAGTCGGCTGTCGGCCGGGCGGGAACCGTAGTACTCCCACCGAGCCGTCTGGCCTTCTTCGGCGATACGGCGGATCCGCACGACCTGTGGCAGGTCGGCAACTGCCTGCTCGTTGGCATCAAGCGTGAAGACGCCCTCGGCCCAGGTCTCGGAGCAGCGGCCTGCAGGGGCGTCAGCCGCCTGCTGGTAGGTACGGTCCTCGTCCGTCAGGCGATGGCGCCCCAAGAGGAAGGCCAGTGCTGTCAGTACGGCACTCTTTCCGCCGTCGTTACGGCCGGCCAAGATCGTCGGGCTGCTGACGGGGATGTCCTCCACGCGAGCCAGGGAACGGAAGCCGCACGCGGAGAAACGAGTGAGGTACACGGTCGAGCTGCTCCGAATCTCCCTCTCCGGGGAGGGCGTGACGTGGGAGTGATACCAGTACGGGTGGGACAGTCGAGCACCCGGAACTGACCGTAATCCTAGAGGCACGGCAGGCAACGGTCCGATGGTTCACGCCAATTGCCACCCCTGTGCACCCCCCCGCCCGCCGGCGCCCGGCTACTTGGGGGCACCAGCCGAGCAGAGCGTCCAGAGCAGGCCCTCCGAGTACGGGCAGACCCGCCATGCGGAGAGCAGTCCGGCCGCCGTCAGCTGATCCAACAGGCCAGGTGTTGTCCGGGCGTGAGGCCGCAGACCTGCGCCAGCCAGTCGGACTCGCGCCAACCCTTGCCGGACGTGCCGGTGTGCACCGCGAGGCAGGTGGCAGCCAGTTGCTGCGGCGGTCCGCCGCCCGCCCCGGTCTGGGGCGGGCGGACCACCCGCAGACTGTCTTCACCATCACAGGACGGTACGGGACACGCTGTGCGGCCCGCGGCGAAGACACTCAGGCTGGCGGTGGCCGACCTGCGGAGCCTGGATCTGTGTGGCCCCGCCGGCCGTCGACCGCCGTCTGTCCGGGGACGTCGTCACCGGTCGCGCCGCTATAACCTGCTGCTCGCCAAGACCGTCAAGCCCTGCGCCCGCCGCCTGCTCAAAGCCGACGCCAAAAAAGGTGGAGCAGATCAGTGAGGTCCACGGCATGGGAACCGGGCGCGTCGGGACGGTCTAGCTCACTCGGCTGTAGCCGTAGACTCCCTTCACCATGCGGTCGAGGTATGTGCCTTTGCTGGGGGCGGTCATGAGCCCGGTGTAAATGTGCTCGGGAACGCCGCGGTACTGGTACACGCTGGCGCTGTGGAATTCGACCTCCAGGATTCCGCCCGCGTATCCGACCGATCGGACGTTGGAGGAGCGGACTGCTGTACGTTCCATGAGAGCTTCCTTTCGTATCGCGCCGTCACGGCGTCGTGCTCGTGTGGTCAGACCTGGACTCGTCCCGCAACATCACTGCGGCATGGAGGAGTTCATTGGCGTACCGGTTGGCGGCGTCCTGCACACGCTTCTTCGAGGGCAGGAGGAACCAGCCGACGAGGCAGAACAGACACGCCGCCAGACTGAGGAGGTTTCCTGCCGAGACCTGTGGCCGGTCCGCCACCGGTGCAAGCCACTTCATGTAGCTCGCCAGGGCGATCGCTGACAGCAGGCTGATGCCTCGTGCCGCCCAGCGCAGACCGTAGATGTTGCGTTCGTAGCCGTAGTTGCGGTTCTCGTTGAACAGAAGAGCAAACTTCTCCTTGTTCCGGGTCCGGTCGCGTACACACTTGGTGGCCAGCTTGATCGCGTTGTCGGCCTTGACTCTGTCTCGTCGCTCGGCGCGCAGGGGGAGCAGAGAAACCCCGGACACAGCTTCAACCGCACTGCGCCACAACTGCCGTTGAGCCTCGTCGTCGCTGGGCGCATCGAGTCTCAGCCAGGCGGTCGTCGGCGGGCCGCCCCAGTTGTCCCACAGTTGCTTTTCGGCCGCCTTGCCGAAGTTGCGCACGGCACCGGCGATCAGGACGGGACCCACCCCTGCAAGGGCGAGCGTTCCGGTGACGTAGGAGACCGCCGGTATCTGACGCAGCCCCAGGACAGCGAAAAGGACGATGAGGGGAAGCATCGCGAGCAGGCCGGGTACCAGCCGGGCGCGACGCTCGTAGTCATCGAGGAAGAGCACGCTCACGCACCTCCGTCATCCTCCACCACGTGGTGGAAGGGGAGGGGCTCCGCGGAACCGTAGCCGGAGCGCTCCGGGGCGTCGTGGCGGTGCAGGAGAGCTACGCCCTGGGTGGCGTGGACCGGGTAGCCGCGCCGCAGGAACGCGTTCGTCACCTTCTTCGCGGGGTGACGGTTATCCGGGTTCTTCTTCGGTGCCGAGACGCACGCGACGCCACGGGTGATGCCGTTCACCATCGGACCCAGCAGCCGGTCGAGCACCGTCGGACCAACGTTGTTGCGGCTGCCGTGGTGCGGCACCTGCACGAAGCAGAGGTCGCCCGAGGCGAATCCGCCTTCCTCGAGCTCATCGAGTACGAGGGTGAGCGCAGGAATCCCCGCGTCGCCGGTCAGCAGCAGCTTCATGCCGTCGACCTCCAGCAGGGACACCACGCTGGCATTGTTGGTGGGAGTGGTCGTGCCGTCATCGCGCAGCGTCTCGTCCAGCCACGTCTCCGGGACGAGCTTCTTCGCCGCCTCCAGCACCTTCCGCACCACGGCCTCGTAGGCCAGCTGGGCTGCGGATTTGGCTGTCTGCCCGACGAGTTCCGTCAGGAGCTGTTCGTAGTACGTCGCGGAGGGACCGAGCACGGAGAAGATGCCGTCTTTGCTGCCGATGCCGGCGAACGGCTCGACGACCTCGACTCCTCGCTCGCGGGCGACGGCCTCCAACTCCATCGCCGCCTCGAGCATCCGGCGCGCTGGATCGTTCAGCTGGCCCCGCCAATAGGTGGAGGTACGGGCGCGCTCCATCGTTGCCGAGTGGTCCCAGGGCAGATGCATGAGGAGCTGACCCACGCGCATCTTCTCCAGCACCGCCTTCAGGCCGCAGATGTGGTCCCGGTCAGTGTGTGTCGACACCACGATGTCGATGCGGTCCGTGTCGTAGTGCTCCTTGATGTGCTCGACCAATGCGTCACCGCAGTCGGTGTATCCGCCGTCGACGACCATGACGGTCTGCTCTTCGCGCTCGCCTCGGAGGTTGCCGAAGCGGAGCGCAATGGCGTCGCCGCCCTTGGACTCCTCCCCCACCGGAAGAAGGTCGATCTCGTGTCCCACTGCCGTTCCTTGACTCACAGGCGCCTTGGCGCATCACACAAAGAGACGTCCGTCGCACTCATGTGCCTCCGACCAACTTGCAACACAGAGTAGCCATCCGCTGCGAGCAGATCATCACGCTCCGTCAAATGCTGGGCAGACAAAAGGAGTAGACCACCGACTCTGCATGACCGATTGTGATCACTTCTGTCTGCCGTGACCCTCTGTACCGCGCCCCCCGACAGTCACAGGAAGGCCACCCTTCCCTCGGGAAACGTCCAGCCCAGATGGGGTGCCCGGACGTTCGGCGACGACCTTGTCGCATCGAGTCACATGTCCCGTGATCTCGGAGCACCAGGTCGGCTGCCCGCTGCATTCACCTGCCGGGTACTGCATCCGCCGTACCGAAGTTCAGCCATGAAGCTCCTGGTCAGACAGGGAACTTGAGGCGCAGCAGGTACCCGCCTGCACCCGCTCACGCTGTGCCGGGACAAGCGGTGCAGGCATGGGTGCACTCCTCCCCGCGGGGACCCACGCATTGACCATGCGGACCGGGCAGCCGCTGGAGGGTCCGGTGCGGATCGTCCGTGTACGGGCGGCCATACCCCCCGAGCACCCCGGTCGCTGTCAACTGATCCAGAAGGAGCGGGAGTTCTCCAGGCTGAAGGCCGCAGACCCGCGCCATCCGGTCGGGCTCGCCCAGGCCGCAGCCAGATGCATCCGTGTGAGCTGCGAGGTAGACATTCGCGAGTCGCTGCAGCCCACCGGCTTCCCCCCACCCTGGACGGACGGCCGACACGCAGGGCCCAGTCCGCTGCACGGCGCCTGTCGGGTAGTGGCCGGCATGAGAATGACATGGCCCTGCGTCACTCATGCCAGCAACGAGTGAGCACCACCCGTCAGCGCCAACGACCAGGTCACCGCACCTGCGCCACTGACGCCCAGACGACGACGTTCAACCGGCACTCCCCCGCAGGTGCGCGCCGTCGGCGCGGTACAGCACCGTCGGCAGGCCGCGCGCCACGAGTGGGAGATCCGCTTGGAGGCGACGAGGTCGAGCTCCTGCAACGGGCCGAGTATGGCCAGCCCCACGTCATGGGTGGTCAGCTCGGCGCTCCGGTGGCCCGCACCGCCTCCTCGACCTGCTGGCCCAGCTGGGCGAGCGCGTCCTCGTTGACAGGCCGCCCCTGGCACGCCTTGCGCACACCGTTGATGACCTTGGTACGGCTGAAAGGCTCGGTGACTCCCGACCGCTTGACCACCATGAGCGAGCACGTCTCCACGGTCGTGAAACGACGGGAGCAGTCAGGGCACTGGCGGCGCCTGCAGATCGACGTGCCATCGTCGGTCGCGCCTGGTGCAGCAGCACGCGAGATGGAGGGGCAGGATCGCTCGATAGCATGCAGCACCCGCTCGGCCGATACGCGCCGCTGATCATGTTTAAGGAGCCTTTATGTCCGGCCGTATCCAGCCGGTGCACCCTGGCGATCCCCGCCGCATAGGCCCCTACCGCGTCATCGGGCGGCTCGGGACGGGCGGCATGGGCACGGTGTATGCCGCGCTCGATTCCTCAGGGCTACAGATAGCAGTTAAGGTCGTCCACCCCTCGCAGGCGGCAGACGAGGAGTTCCGGGCCCGTTTCCGCCGGGAGGTGCGACTCTCCCAGCGGGTGACAGGCCCGTGTCTGGTGCCCGTGCTCAATGCCGACACCGACGGCCTCGTTCCGTGGCTGGCCACTGGGTTTGTGCCCGGCCCCACCCTCGAGCAGTATCTCGCCGCGAGCGGCGCCCTGGGCGGGGCCCGGCTGTACGCGCTGGCCGCCGGAACCTCAGCCGCGCTCGCTGCGGTGCACGAGGCGGGCATCATCCACCGGGATGTGAAACCCCAGAACGTCATCCTCGCCCCCGCCGGCCCCCGGTTGTTGGACTTCGGCATCGCCCACCTCCTGGACGGCACCTCGGTGACCCGCACCGGGGTGATGACCGGCACCCCCGGCTGGATCAGTCCGGAGCACTACCGCACAGGTGAAGTGGGACCCGCGGGGGACGTGTTCGCCTGGGGCGCCTTGATCTCCTACGCCGCGACAGGCCGCCTCCCCTTCGGCACCGGCGCCCCCGATGCCGTTGCCTTCCGTGTTCTCTCCGCCGAGCCGGACCTGCAGGGCACGCCCGACTCCCTGCTCCCGCTGATTGTGCAGGCACTCGCCAAAGAACCCGACGCCCGGCCCACCTCCGCCCAACTCCGCGATACCTGCACGGCGCTGCTCACCGCACAGGCCACGGCCGCCACCTCGCGCGGTCAGGAGCAGCCGACACTGGTGTCCGAACTGGTAAGCGCCCACTGGGGCCCGCCGCCCGAGGACGATGCCTCCTGGCCCGCCGCAGCCCGGGGCCGCCGCGTCAAACTCCTGGTCGCGGTCGTTGCCGTCGCGGCTGTTGTGGGCAGCATCGGCGGAGCAATCGCCGCATCATCAGCCTCCACACCCGAGCAGGGCCAGGAAACGGCGCTGTCCAGCAGCCGGACGAAGGCCGTCAGCGCCCCGCCTGCGGCGGAACCGGCCCGCAGCGGGGAGTCCCGCGACACCGCGTCACCAACGCCCTCCACAACGTCGTCGGTCGTTTCTGCGGAAGGCCGCACGACGTCGCCGACGTCCCCCTCGCCGTTGCAGCCCCCGCCGTTCACTTACCTGCCGGACCAAGTGGACTGCGCGCCCTGGAAAGAAGCAGAAGTCGACGGGGCTTGGCAGTACGTCGCCCCCGGTGACATCCGGGCCGGAGACGCAGTGGAACTCACCCTGCGCAATAAGTACGGCAACTTCGACCCCGTACAGGCCGAGATGCCCGTCCTGGCCCGCATCTACGTGCCCGACAGCACCTCACTCCTGGCACGCACAACCGTGCACTCCGACACTCCGGCCACCGTGGTCTGGCCCGGAGACTTCCCAGGAGCCGCCACTCACTACCCACCCGGCACATACACCGTGGTCTGGTCCGTCGGCGACGGCTCACAACGCTTCATCGCCTGCACCGGGTTCACCGCACAATGACCACCTGCTCCCCCAGTGGCCGCGTCCTGGTGGCCGCCAGCATCACCGCCTACCCACCGCGACCACGCTGATCACAACCACCTCGTTCACCCGTCGGGGCGGGTGAACCCGAGGCAGGTGGCGCGCGGCCTTGGTTCGTGGGCCATGTCGCCTCGTTTTCCCCGAGACGTATCCGGCCCAGGTCGGTCCTCCCCGGTCGCCGTGGTGGTGGCCCGCTCGGCGACTTCGGCGTCGGTCAGGGTCAGCACCTGCGTCTGGTGGGCGGTGCCGCCCCGGACGACGCGACCCAGGTGCACACGGGACTTCGGGGCGGCGCCTGCCATCGGGGCGAGCCTGCGCCAGGTACCAGAGGGAACCCGTCCCAGGACGACGGTGGCAAACTACTCGCGGGCCTCCGGTCCAAGAACGACAGCGGTGGGGTGGCCGTCGAAGAGCACGTGCATACGCACCCAGCGGCCGTCGAACAGGACTGCGGCAGCGCGTCGACGGCCGGGGACATCGTCGGGTCGCCGGGCTCACGGATCGTGTCCAAGTGGCGGGCCAGCTTCCGCGGTGTGGCCTTGGCGCTCTCGAACACGACCGCCAGGCGTGGCAGGTCATCGACGTTGCCACCGTAGTCAGCGCCACCGAGGCGGGAGGGTAAGTGTGGCCCCGCCCGCAGTCGTCTTGAGGGTGAGGGTGGTCTCGCCGCGACCGATGGCACGATCGATCCTCTTAATCTCCGCCCAGGTGAAGCCGAGGCGGCGGTATTTGTTCCACTGCTTGGGCCGCATGTGCTTGATGTCTTCTTTTGAGGCCGTAGTCATACCTGGATGCCATGCCCGTGCCGGGCCGCTAGTCATCTTCGGCATGCTGGGCCTCCTTCACCCACAACGGGGGTGCGTTATCTGCGTACTGCTCGCGGTCCCGCGGCCTCAACGGCCTATTCGACGGTGGGATGATTGCCTTGGCCGGACGCTCGGGCGGAGCCTGGACCACCTTGTGCTTGGACGGCTGAGGCCGTCGGACAGCGGAGGCCGGCTGTTGTAGGTAGTCGGGGATCTCACCAGCAACGATACGAGCCGCGCGGGCTCGGGCGGCTGCTTTGGCCGCCGCCTTCCGTGCCCGCTTGGCCTCGCGAGATTCCTTCGGCATCCGAGCAGCGTATGCCGGTTGAGCTGCTGGGGAAATGGTCATCGGGGCCAGAGATGCCGCACCAGTTCTTCCTTGAGTCGATTGGTGAGTTGCTCTCCGTGCTGCAGGTCCTCCACTGGTAGGCGGACGACCTGGATGCCGCAACGCTGCCATTGAAGGTCTCGGTTCCTGTCATCGGCATATCGACGGCGGTCCCGGTGGTGGGGTCCGTCCACTTCGAAGACGACTGCGCGCCCGTTCCCCAGCACGATGATGTCCGGTGTCCAGGTGTGGCCAGCCTGCAGCCGCACTCCGGGTAGAGGTGCTATGGCGATGGTGCGATCGGGCGGAGTCGCGGCCTGGATCTGTTTGAGCGCCCGATACACCTGGTGCTCCTGCCGGCTGCCGAGCGCGAGACCATCCTCTACTGGATGGTTGGGAGCATGCCGCTCCCGGCGGGCCTGGTTGGTGGGCCGTTGCTGCGCTCGCTCCCTCAAGTCGCTGCGCCAGTCCTTGGTGATCGCCGGCAGGACCTGCTTGATGTACACGCGGTCGGTCGCCGTGTAGCCGTTGCGCAGGGCGACGTCGATCAGGACTGGCGTGATGCGTTCCCGGATGTCGTCGGTGAACGCGGACACTAGGTGATCATCCACGTACAGCACTGCGGCAATGATGCCGACCCAGGAGCTTTCTGACGTGCGGTAGGAGTCCCCCGTGTGTTCGAATTCGAGGTAGGTGACGTCCACGAGGAGGTGTGCGGCTTCGCGGTCTCCTTGGCGGTCGAGCAGGATGGCCGTCTGGGCCAGTACCAGCTCGGCCTCTTCGTCGGCATCCATGACCATCTTTGTAGTCTGTCAGCCGGATCAGGCGACCGCAGCGGAGTTGATCGAATCAGGTCAGTACCACGTGCAGCGGGGGCAGTTGCCCTCTGTGCCGACGAGGTAATCAGGGCCATCATGATGCGATGTCGTCTGCATCTGCGGTCACTCCAGCTGCTCTTCGTGAAGCCATAGCCGGTGCGTTGCACGTCGTGAAGTCCTATGACCTCGCCGCCGTGTGTGAGTACCTGGGACTGGAACCTCAGAAGCCTGATGAGGACCCGTTCAGGAGTAAGCGCATCTATGTGCGAGCGCGGTTGCAGGGCAAGTCTCTGCCCGAGCTCGTGGACATCGCGCGGCGCGTGATCAGGGAGTACGGCGACGACGATCTGAAGGCTCTGCTGGGCACACTGGGTGCTCGCGGCGTCGACGGGGAGTTGAAGAACCTGATCTTCGCCGCCGATGGTCCCAAACCGCAGATCGTGCTGCCCGACTCGATCAGCAACACCATCCGCATCGTGAAGAACGAGCAGTACTGCCTGGTATACGACCTGCCTCTGGAGGAGCGCGGGCTGAGCTGGGCAGACTTGGTGGCTTGGTGGGTTCGTCGGCACCCCGAGCAGGCGGGTGATCCAGCTCGGGCGCGCATCTCGCTGCGGGAGCGGCTGCGTCGCTCGCTGGGCGATAACGGTGCCGAGCTGCTGGTGTTCGATACCTACGTCAAGCTCGGCTTCGATCTCCCGGCGCTCATCCCCCAGGTCTACCTCCACTACGACCCGTACAGCGGTCTCAGTCGTCTTCCCCGCCAGCGGATGGACTTCCTGCTACTGATGAATCACCGCGCCCGGGCGGTCATCGAGGTCGACGGCATCCAGCACTACGGCCGGCATGTCGACATGCCAGCGATGCAGCAGCCTGGCCCCGTCTGGCTCGCCGATCCCGTGGCTTACGCCGCGATGGTGGCGGAGGACCGCCAACTCACGCTGCAGGGCTACGAGGTCTACCGCATCGGCCGTCACGAGTTGCGCGACCATCAAGCCGGACAAGCAATACTCACCGACTTCTTCACACGCCTTCTCAACCGCCACGGCCATCTCCAGCCGCGATAGCAAAGGAGATCCGCCGGCCATGTGCGTCAACCAGGTCACCCGTAACGACGCGCCTCCTTCTTTGTGGCCGGTCCCGTCCGCCGTTCCGCCGGCGCCCGGCCTTCGGGGCAGACACTCGTGAGCTCACCGCTGAACACCCGGAATGGGGGGCGACTTGACGCAACGCTTCCGGGCCTGGGATGCGGATGGGAATGGACCGCCATTCACCGAGTACGCCCACCTGCAGATCTGAGGTATCCAGAGTGCCACCACAGCATGCACGTCAAGGTGTCCCCGCTAGGCATGCAGTTCTTCGCCCACGCCGCCGGTGCACCGCGGTGCACGCTGGCAGAAGAATCCATGGCCCATCACCTGCTCAAGCTGGAGCTCGCCCAGGCGGCCCGCGCGGCGAGTAGGCCGCAAACCTCGAGGTGAGCGGCGCTGGCGCCAGCGGTAGCCGGCGGGCCGACGTCCTTGCCTCCACCGCAACCGGGCGCCGGGTCGCATTGGAAGCGCAACTGGCGAACATCACCGCGGCGGACATCCGCGCCCGCACCGAACGAATGCGCACCGCTGGCGTCAGGTCCTGCTGGTTCAGCGACCGCAACCGGATACCGTGGCTGGGCATCGTCCCCTTGGTCCGTGTGACCCGCCAGGAAGGCGGCCTCATCGCTGTACTCTCGACATCGGGCCTCGGGTCGCCCAGTCGCCCCGTCTCCCGCACCAGGTGCATGTCGTCGCGACCAATCGAACGAAGCTCCGCAGCTCAGGTCTCACAGCTCCGACCTGCGTAAACTCTGCAACTGCTGTAGGAGTCGGCGTGAGAATGACATGGCGTTTCGTCACTCATGTCAGCACCGGTCCGTCAGGGCCTGTCAGTACCGACTAGCAGGTCACTAGGACTACACGGCTGACACCCAGATGACGACTCTCTACTGACACTCCCCCGCAGCCGGTGATCTCGGTCGGCCCTGGGCGGCGATCCACGACAACACCCGCATCCCGGCGGATTTCCGGCTGTACCTCACGGCGACGCCGCGCATCCTGGCCTCGCCCCGGCCGCAGAGGGGCACGGGCGGCCAGGAGCTGGAGATCGCGAGCATGGCCGACGACCCAGACGGGACATACGGCGCATGGCTGGCCGAACTCGAGCTGAGCGAGGCGATCGAACGGGGCATCCTCGCCGGATTCGAGATCGACGTGCTGGAGATCCGCGACCCCTCCCCCCTCCCCGGGGAATCGTAGGAGGCGCAGCGGGGCCGGCGCCTCGCCCTGTTGCAGACCGCGCTCCTGGAACACGCCGCGGCGCACAACCTGCGTACGGCCATGACGTTCCACCAGAAGGTGGAGGAGGCCGCCGCGTTCGCCGAGAAGCTGCCCCAGACGGCCGCAGAGCTGTACGTCACCGAGGCGTCCGACGAAGCCCTGGCGGCCGCGGACCGGCTGCCGAAGTCATCGATCGACGCGGAGTTCTACGAGCTGGAGGCCGGCCGCCACGTCCCGCCGGACCGGGTGTGGTCGGCGTGGCTGTGCGGCGACCACCTCGTCAGCGAACGGCGCGAAGTGCTGCGCCAGTTCGCAGGCGGCATCGACGCAGCCGGGCGCCGGGTGCACCGTGCCTTCCTCGCGAGCTGTCGTGTGCTCGGGGAAGGCGTCGACATCACCGGCGAGCGCGGAGTCGAGGTCGTGTGCTTGCCGACACCCGCGGCTCCCAAGTCGAGATCGTGCAGAACATCGGCCGGGCCCTGCGGCTCAACCGCGACGGCACCACGAAGATCGCCCGGATCATCGTGCCCGTCTCCCTCCAGCCCGGCGAGGACCCGACCGACATGGTCGCCTCCGCCAGCTTCCGCCCCCTGGACCGTCGACCCCGCGACTCTCGAAAAGAGCCGGCAGCTCCAGGAGCGGGGCGGCGCACTGTAGGTCAGAGACAGAAACCGACGACACCGACCTGCCCACCGAACTCACCGCACAGCCTCAGAAACGAGATCACCGAGTGGTCGTCGATACACCACCTCGGTGGACGTGACCAAGGCGCCCCGGCTTCATCTCCTTCTTGGAAGAGTGGACTACCCGTTTGGTGCGCGTGCGGGGACCTATTGGTTGAAGGCATCCGATGAGAGGGGAGCGCGTGCTGATGGTTGCTTCCGTGTGGCATCCGTCTGCTGACTGGCAGGTCTGCTCGCTCCGCGTACGCCGGGCAAGACGTGCGGTAGCAGTTGGCGGGGTACGTCGAGGGTCTTGGGCCTCAGTGTGGTGACGGATCCAAGGCTCGCCGTCTATCGGGAGCAGCATCCGCGGTTGGTCGGTTACGTCAGCCGGCGTGTCCGGGACGAGACAGCTGTCGCTGACATCTGCCAGCAGGTGTGGGTCGCGTACTTCCGCCGTTCCTGGCAAGGCTACGAGGATCCAGTGGCACCACTGTTCGTTATCGCCAGACGGCGGGTGGCGGACTGGTTCGAGGAGGCCGGCAAGGCTGCAGAGCTGCTCGGCGACGCATTCTTACACGAGATGCTGGACCGGGGTGGAGCCAGAGAGGGAGAAGAGAGTGACCGCGCGGCGGCGCGGCTGGATGTTCAGCAAGCCCTCGCTCGCCTGTCTGAGCGACAACGGCAGGCAGTGACCTTGCGTTACATCGACGGTTTGGATCGCGGCAGCGCCGCCGAGTTGATGGGAATCGGCGTCGAGGGCCTGAAGAAGCTCATCAGTTCAGCGAAGCGGGAGCTTCGGGCCATGCCCGAGCTTCAGGGCTATCTCTTCCCTCTCGGCCAAGGGGTACGCGGATGACGCACGAGCAGAGCGAGCCGGGCATGGAGATGCTCGAGACATTGATCGCCGAGTTGGGCGAACCTCGCCCGTCCTTCACGGACGACGAGTTGACCTCCGGGTTCCACAAGGTGATGGAGCAGCTCGGCGAGCACGGCTCTGAGCAGAGCTCTGAATCCGACTTCTCGGCAGAGAAGGCGGAGATCGGTAGCGCCGCGTATGCTCTGGGCCTGGAGTTTTCCCAGCGCGCGGACTGCGAGCGCGCCGCGTACTGGTTCCGTCTCGCCTCCCGGCATGGGGTACCGGATGCCGCCTACGAACTGCATGCCATCGAGCAACGGCGTGCCTCCGCTCACACCACTGACTCGCCGGACACTGCAGCCGGCGCCTGGGAGGCGTCAGCAGCACGGCTGGCGCGGTTGCGGCAAGCTTGCGAGCGCTTACATGAGGCCAAGAGCCTGGCCCACACCCTCAAGGCTGTCACCGACGGCCTGGTGAACGATCTCGACTACGGGGTGTCCTGCCTGAATCTGGTTCGCCCCGACGGTGATCTGGCCGTCATCGCGGTGACGGGCAACGACACCGCTGAGACGTTCATGGTGGGACGCGTCGGACCCCGCGCCGCATGGGACGTCCGTCTGTCGATGGGTGAACGCTGGGGAGATGTTGTCTACGTCTCTCACGAGATCGGATGGACCACCGACGGAGACGGTGTTCCTTCCTGGCACACGGAAGGAACAGGCTGGGCCCCGGGCCGCTGGCATGCTGCGGATCGTCTCTTCGCCGAGATGCGCACCGCTGACGGTGACTTGCTAGGAGTCCTGTCGGTCGACGATCCACGAGACGGCATGCTGCCGGGGCCTTGGGAGCTGGAGGCACTCCAGCTTTACGCTGCCCAAGCCGCATTGGCCATCACCAACGCCCGGCTGCGTACCGAGGCCAAGCGTGTGTTGGCTCGTTCGGGGCGCGAGCAGACGCGTCTGCAGGTGAACGAGGACCGGCTCTTCCGGACTGTGACCCTGTCACCGAGGCCCATGGCCTTGGCTGCTGTGCCTCCAGGCCACGGGAGCAAGCTGCTTAAGGTCAACGACGCCCTCTGCCGGCTCCTCGATCGGAGCCCCGACGCCTTGCGCGAATTCTCCATGGAAGACCTCGTCCACCCAGATGACCTTGCCGACTGGTTCCGCATCTCGTGGGCGAACGCCAGCAGCACAGTGCGCCTCACTCGCCGCGACGGCACCTACGTCACCACCACCATCAGCATCAGCACTGCGTCCGTCACCGACCACTCCCAAAGTGCGGATGGTCCCCGCTACTTGATCACTGTGGAGCAGTGCAGTAACGACCGGTCCAGCCGTGCTGCAGACGTCACCTGTGATCCGCTTACCGGCGCACTCACCGGCGAGGTGCTGCGCAGCGAGTTGCACCGGTTGTGCAACACATCGAGCCCACGTGAACGTGTAACGAGCCTGGCCGTGCTCTCCGTGGGGCTTGACGACTTCACGCAGGTCAATACTGAGTTCGGACAAGATGTGGGCGACGAAGTGTTGATCGAGGTCGTGCAGCGATTGACCAAACTCTCCCATCCCGGGGATCTTCTAGCCCGCACAGGTGGCGATGAATTCTCGCTCCTGGTGGTGGGACGGTCCTTCCAGCAACTCGACGAACTTATTACTCGTATTCACACCGCCCTCAGTCACCCGATTCGCGCTGGCTCGGCCACACTTCGGCTGACCGCTTGCATCGGGCGCGGCTGGGCCAGGCACGGGATGACTCCGGAGCAAGTTCTCAACTCTGCTGATCAGGACATGTTCTTCATCAAGACCCTGAGGAAAACAGCACAGTTGTCACGCACATCGTGACAGCTGGGGAATGCTAGACAGCCTCCCATCTCCTCCCTTCCGGTTTACGGAGGCGAGTAACCACTCGCCTCCGTGACCAGCCCTGCCCGCACACATGACATAGCGGGCTCAAGAAGACGATCCAAGAAAGGTGAAAAATATGGAACTGGCAGAAATTCTGACCCAGTGTAGCCGTAGACGACGTCGTTTTCTTCACCATGCCGTACGGAGAGCGCAATTTAACCAACGGTGTCATGGCAGGTTTCGATGTGCTTTACGAAAAATACTTCGCCGAGGCCGTTCGGTCGCTGGATCTGACTCCTGAACGGGCTGACAGGATCCCGGGAACGACCGAAAGTCCGTTGTCGCCGCATGGAATGGCGTCGACCGGGCTGGTGTAGTGGTCATCGATCTATCCTTCCCCTCTACGTCGGTCGCGATGGAGTTGGGTTGGGCGATGTGTCTGCGCAATCGGATGATCCTGATCCACCATGAAGGCGCCGAAGTACCGACCAACATCGTCGGGCAGGTACGGGCGATCAAATATCGCTGCGATATGACAGGGCTTCCGGACTTGCAGGACGCGTTGCGGAGCGCGATCGAGAAGGCCCGTCAGCAGAGCACGCCGGAGATGGACCCCTCGGTGCTAGCCCCGTCGACAATGCTTACAGCGCCGACGGATTCGCTGCACTCTTCAGGACGTTCTACATGGCCCTGGACGAAAGACAGATCAGCTACCTGCAAGGCGCAATCCAACTCGTGACACAGGCCAAAGCTGCCGAACAGATCCAGCAACCCCTTGAAGAGCTCGACATCACCGCGACCTTCAAGGAGATCTGACGAGTCAGCCCACAAGCCCGCGAACACAAGGCGAGGGCGTTCGAGATCCGTTTGGGCCCTCTTGCCAGGGAACCAGTTACGCGCGTAGAACGTTGAATGGCTGCCCTGTCTGACGAACGCCGCCAGCTAGGAGGCACCTTGTCCGGACCGCACTCCCTCACCGCCTGGGCACGACGTCCCGGGGCGTTCCTGTCGGCCGCCACCTTCCTCGTGTCCGTCATCATGTTCGTGCGCAACCTGATCGCAGCGGCCGGCGTGAACGACTACGGCCGACCGGTCGCCCTGCTCGCTTTCGGCATCCTCATGGCACAAGCAGACTCCATCAAGCAGCAGTTGCTGTCCACGCAGGAGGAACTCGCTCTTCTCCGGGACAGCTCACCGAGTGTCATCACCTACAGAAGCCAGAAGTCGTTCTACTCCGAGCTCCGCAAGGCGGTGGAGAAGGCCGAGGACTGCGTGCGGGCCACCTACTTCCGGACCGTTCCTCCGACGAAGCTCGAACCCGAAGCCCGGGAGTACTTCAAGGCGTGCACGGACTGGGCCGCAGAGGACTCAGACCGCCGACTCATGCGGATCATGTGCAAACCCAGGACCTCGGAGATGAAGGAGTGGGCCCGCCAGCAGAACAATCTCGCCGCCCGCCTCGGAGGCCTCCGCTACGTCCTCAGGACGTTCGACAGCGCCGGCGTGGACCCGCTGAGTATCGCCATCATCGACGAAAAGACCGTCTTCTGCGCCTTCACGGACGAGGGAACCGTCAGAGGATTCAGCGTGGTCTCGCCGGATCTGGCGAAGTACTTCGCCGAGTACCACAGGAAGCAGTTCGAGGCCGGTGAGGACATCTGCTGACGGAACACCGATCGCTTGGTGCGAGGGCTGCCATGCCCCGATGACAGGCAACGCAGCCGCCCGTCCAGTCCACACGTTGGCGCAGCAGGCGCAGGTGGTGATGTGCGCCTGGTAGGCACGGTCCGCGCCCGGTCCGCCCAGGCTGGCTCGGGTGCAGGACCGGCCCGCCGCAGCGGCGCAGCCCGCGTGCCGGCTTGGTGCGGACAGGCCACGCGCCAACGTGGATCTGCCGCGAGTCTGCGACGCGGTCGCCCTTCTGTCACGCCAACAGGACCCGTTTGCGGAGGAGTTGGAAGCCAGCCTGGCCAAACAACGGTTATGGCCGATGCCGTGCCGATGGACGCTTGTACACCCGCTCGGCAGCCCGGACGCTCTCCTGCAGTGCTGCCATCAGGTCCAGCACCGGGGTAGGCTCCGTCGGCTCGACGAGCTCACCGTCGGTGATCTTTGCGTCCACGAGCTGCTCCAGGGCGTGGGCGTAGTCGTCGTGCACCTCGCGCACGTTGATGCCGGTGAGATCCCGGATCAGCACCTCGGCCAGTTCCAGCTCCCGGTCGGTGACTGGCGTGGAGGGTGCGAGGTCTCCGGGGTCGCGCAGCTCGTCCTGCCATAGGAGAGTCTGGAGGATGAGTATGCCGTGGCGGGGGCGGAGCAGCGCCAGGCGCTCCCGGCTGCGCAGGGCGAGTTTGAAGACGGCGACGTTGCCGGTGCGGGCGAGTGCCTCGACGAGCAGGGCGTACGGGCGGTCGGCGGCTGGTCCGGGTCCCGCGTAGTACGGCCGTCCAAAACTGATCGGGTCGATGTCCTCGAAGGGAACGAAGCCCAGCACGTCGATGGTCCGCTTTGTGGGCAAGGGCAGGTGCGCGAGGTCTTCCTCCGTGAGGGGCACCACGCTCCCGTCTGCCAGGGCAAATCCCCTGCCGACTTGTTCGTAGGGGATCTCCCGGTTCTCGGCCTTGCAGAAGCGGCGGTGCTCGACGCGGCTGCCGTCGGCGACATGGATCTCGTGGAGACGCACGGGATGCTCCACCGTGGCCGCGTACAGCCTGATCGGCAGAGCAACCAGCCCGAACTGGATCATCCCGGACCACACGGCCTTCATCCATCCAGGTCGCTGGTCAGATGGAAGGTCTCGGAGCCGATCAGCGGAACGGTGGTGCGTTCCAGACCGACCAGACCGCCGACACAGACGTTGACGATCACCAGCAGCGTGAACTGCAGCCAGTTCTCGCGCAGGCCCAGCCGCACCGGCGGGCCGCCACTGTGCGTCCGGTCGCTGGCCGGGCTGTGGGTCTTCATCTCGTGCCTCCGACCCGCCTGACGCCCTGAGCGGGGGCCGCGAAAAAAATCTTGATGCGGACCGCCGCAGGCGACCAGGACCACTGGGTGCCGCCGCGGGTGGTGAAGGTGGCCGTGAGGCGTCTGGGAGGGGACTCATTCACCCTGCCGACGCGCCGAGCGAGCGGGGTTGGGTGCTGGGGTTTTAGCGTCGTAGTGCCTTGCGCTGTGACAGGACCGCAGGGCGATGGACGGCCCCTGCACGCAGCGCCCTGGGCAGGGGCCGCCGTCCTGCCTGGACAGTAAGGCGAGCAAGGTCTCGGTCACCGTCAGTGCATTGCTTGGGGCTGGCTATGCGCAGCGGTGGTTGGCCTTGCATTCCAGGGCCAGCGAGCTCAAACACCCCGTCGCTGTAGGGGCGGTCCGCGGCCGGGATGCGCACCGTCTGCTGGCGCATGAGTCTGGCGATCCTCTCCTTCATCATCGCCTTCGGTGTCACCAAGGCGTTCACCAACCTCGCCGCCGGCGCCCTGACCACCCGCTTCCGTCGCAAGCAGATCCTCGTGGCCGGCCGGATCCTCGGCATCCCCGTCCCATTCATCCTCGCCTGGGCGCCGTCCTGGAGCCTGATCGTCGCCGCGAACGTTCTGCATCTACCCGATCCTGTGGGGCCTGGGGCAGACCTACACCGGCCACCTCGCCGACCGCATCGGCCGCAAACCACTCATCGTGTGGGGGATGCTCCTGCAGGCCGCATAGGCACGGCCATGGTTCTATCCGGCGCTGATCGCCTCGGTCTCCGACCACGTCCACCCCGCGTGGCGGGCCAACGCCCTGGGCACCTAACGCTTCTGGCGCGACATCGGCTACGCCGTCGGCGACCTCATCGCCGGCGTCCTGGCCGACACCCTCAACCTGAACGCCGCTGTCAGCGCCGCGGCAGCCCTGACCGCAGCCTCCGGTCTGCTCGCCGCGCGGTGGGTCTCCGACCGCCACGGCCCCTGGACCGAACCACCGCCCCGCCGCCGCGGGTGCCCGGGCCGCCTGCCGCCCCGCGGTCGCGCCCACCGCGACGGCGGCGGGCCGTCGGCGAGGTCGCGCTCGCCATGAATTCCTCGTCGGCCCGACCGCCGGGGCATCGCCCAACAACGACTCCCCACCCCGCTCCACCGACCAACGCAACAGTCATGCACACGCGATGCCTGACCGGCGCTCTTCAAAGCCGACGTGGTCCGCGAACTGCGGGCTGAAGGCCGCCCCGTCGACCCGCTTGACCTCACGCAGGCGTACCTGACCGAGCACATCAAGCAGTTCGGCGAGTACTCCCCCACGAGCTCGGCATCACCCCCTGACGACTACGACGCCCGCCTGGACGTCGACTTCAGCGTGCTCGGCGGCAATGACAAGGCGGCAGCAGCGTGACGGACAAACCGGCCGGGACCATACCGGACAGCCCCCGCAGAACCTCGCTTCCCGAACCCCGTCCCGCCCCCGTGCGTGACGCCGGTACGGTGTGAAGGGCGGGCCCGGCCATGCCGCTCAGCGCGATCCACCCCGAGCACAGCGTCCTGGACCTCACCCTGGAGGGTCTCGGGTGCGAGGGCCGCATCACCTGGAAGCAGATCCACCGGGCTCGCCCGCGCGTGCCACTGACCTGCCCCGAGTGCGAGTGGGGACTGTGCCCCAAAGTCTCGCCGCACGGCGCCCGCCCAGTGCCAGGGCGTCACCGTGCTCGGCACCGGGCGGGCGGCAGCCACCACCAGCCGCGTGTCTGCGTCCACGATGATCTGCACGTTCGCCGAGAACCGGTAGTTGCGAAGTCCTTCGCCGGGCAGCCTCCCTCACTCCGGGCCTCGGGTTTTCCCCAGTACGGAGGGGAAGAGGGCCATACCATCGGCTGACCCGTTACCCGGATGGTCTGGCAGGCATCGAAACAACGAGGCTGAATGCGCACGGATCCACCGCACAAAAGGAACCACCTGTGTTCAGCTTCAAGCCACTGCGCCGCCATACCGCCCGCACCGCTGCCGTCGGCGTTCTCGCAGCTGCGGCCTGCGCCACTGTCATGGCCGGCAGCGCCGGAGCCATCGTCAACGGATCGAACTCCACCGAGCACTACCCGTTCATGGCGACCGTCCCCGAGTCGGCCCCCACGCTCGGTCTGAACGACGGGAACTGCGGGGCGTCGCTGATCGATAAGCAGTGGGTACTGACGGCGGCCCACTGCGTGAAGGGTGACGGCCTGGAGCTGGACGGCATCGTGCGCGTCGGCAGCGAGCACCGCAAGTCCGGCGGCACTGTCCGGAAGATCGACCGGATCTTCGTCCACCCCGGCTATGTGAACGGCGAGGGCAAGGCCGCCAACAACAACGACCTCGCGCTGATACGCCTGGACCGCCCGGTCGCCCAGCA
>NZ_JBSFJL010000049.1:0-52601 GCF_053598035.1 Streptomyces sp. NPDC001204
ACCTTGTCGCGCTGCATCACCTCCTCCAACTCCGCTTTGCTGTCGATCACCACGAAGGGGATCCCGTCGGCTTCGAACTCGCGCGCCACGGCCTGCCCCACTCGTCCGTACGCACAGATGACGAAATGATCACGGAGTGTGTCGATCCGGTGCTGCATGCGTAGCATCCTTCCGCGCGGACCGAACCTGCCCTCCACCAGCGCGGTACCCACCACTCCCAGAGCAGCCACGAACACCGCCACGCCGAGTACCGCCAGTGATGCGGTGAACAGCTTGCCGCCTGTGGAGAGCCGATCAGCTGCCGACGACCCTTCGGTGGTCAGCGTCATCACCGTCAGGTAGACGGCAGAGGACAGCGAGGATCCCAGCAGCATGTACCCACCGATGCCGTACCCGAGCAGCACCAAGATCGCGGACACCACCAGCAATGCCCGCCATCGAACACCGCGCGGCGACCACACACCTGCTCCCGTCATCGCCTTCCTCCAGTGTCCTGCACGGCCAGTGGCCCGCTCCTCCCGAATGGCATCGCCCTCTTCGAGAGGCGGCAGGGACCAGTGCAGCGTCAGCACCCTCCTGAGCAGGTCACCGCTCTGTTTCCGCCCGTCGGCGGCGGCTGGACAGGCTTTGGCGGCGACGGCGGATCCGCCCGGCGACCGCATTCAACCCGAGGGGGTGTCGCATTGGTTCCGACCGGGCACGGGCGACCTGTGGAGGGTGTTGGCTCCACCACGCACAGGTTCCAGCAGTCGGGCAGCGCGGAAACGCCCGTCGATGCGCAATACGCCCTCTTAAAGAATCTTGCGCTGTAGGGTCCGCGACTTCTTGAGCAGTAACTCCCGGGGAAACACGGGGATCCGGGCTTGGTGAGCAGCGGGGGTGTCGGTGGGTGATGAGCATTCGGCGGTTTCTCCTTGGCGGAGTCGATGACAGCGAGTGAGGTATCTGTGGTCTTGGCGATCGTCGGTTTCGCTGACCGGGGTTCTCTGGCGGTGTAGAGGTCGGCTGGTGTGCTCGTGGGGGCCGGGGGGAGGCAGCCGCGGGGTCCGCCTGCTGGGCTGGAAGCCGGGGGGCCGAAGGGTTTCCTGCCCTGTGGTACGGGAGTGGGTGCCCCGTCCAGGGCAGCCTGGACGGGGCACCGACGCGTTACCTACTGTGCGCGGTGCCCTTGCTCGTTCGTGGCGGGGTGGGCGGCGTGCCAGGCTTCCCAGATTTCTGCACGGAGCCTGCCACGTGGTGGGACGTCCATGTCCTGTTCGCGGGCCCAGGCCCGTACCTCCGCCACGCTCGGCGCCACGGCCGAAGGGCGTGGCTGACGGGCGGCGGGGACGAGGGCGCGGGGTGGTGCGGGCGGGAGATTCTCGGCGGCGGTCGTTGTGAATCCGCGGCGTTGGAGGATGCGGCGGCGCTTGTGGTGCATGCGCTCCAGCAGGGGGACGTCGGCGTCGAGGTAGTCGTGGGCTTCGACGTGGGATTTGCGCTCTTCGGTGTTGCGCATGATCCGGCCGACCTGTTGGATCACTCGCCCCTTGAACGAGATGGGGCTGGTGAGGAAGAGGGTGTCGAGGCGCGGTGCGTCGAAGCCCTCGCCGGCGAGTTTGTCGATCGCCAGGAGCACCAGAGGCCCGTCGTCCTCGGCCAGGGCGGCACGGATCCGGGCGCGCTCGGCCGGCGGCATGCCGCCGTGCAGGACGAGCGGGGTGATGCCGTGCGGGGTGAGGGCTTGGGTGAGCTGTTGGAGGTGTTCGACGCGGTTGGTCAGCGCCAGGCTGCATCGGCCGCGCCGGGTGGCGTTGGCGATGTCCGCGGCGATCAGCTGGTTGCGGGCGTCGTGGTGGGCGAGTTCGTTGTAGATGGCCTGGATGGAGGCGCCGTCGGTGCCCGGTTCGTCGGTGGTGAAGGTGGTGGTGTGCACGATGAGGTGCTTGTCGAAGGCGCTGGTGTCGTCGATTTCGTGGCGGATCGGGCCGCACTGCATGGTGATCACTGGGTCCATCTGGTCCGCCCGGTAGGGGGTGGCGGACAGCCCGATGAAGCGCCAGGCCTTCGCATGGCGGATCGCCGCTTCGGCACCGGGTGCGCCGACGGCGTGGCACTCGTCCACGATGACCAGCCCGTACCCGTCGAGCAGGCCGTCGGGGGCGTCGCGGTGAGACAGCGTCTGCAGCATGATCAGGTCGACGGAGTGGCCGCGGCGGTCCTTGCCCCCGCCGAGCGTGCCGACGTGGCCGTCTGCGAGATCCAGGAATGCGGCCAGCCGGTCCTTCCACTGGGCCAGCAGCTCCGCCCGGTTCACGATCACGGCGGTCGGGATCCGGTGGCGGGCGATGAGGGCACAGGCCATCACGGTCTTGCCGGAACCGGGCGGCGCGACCAGCGTGCCCGCCTGGTGCTTGGCCATCGCGTCCACGGCCTGCTGCTGGGTGGGGGTGAGCGCTCCGGTGAACTGGGCAGCGATCGGGGCGTGTTCGGGCAGGTCGCTGGCGATGGTGAGGGTGCCGCCGGCGGCCGCGATGAGCCCCTTGGCCTCATCCACCAGGCCCCGGGGCAGCCCCAGCCAGTCGGGGTCGGAGGCGTCGAAACAGCAGATGAGGCGCGGAGTGTTGAAGGTCGAGAACCGCTGGTTCTGCTTGCGGTAGAACTCCGGGTTGTGGAACGACGCCGCGTGCTTGAGAGCGGCCAGCAGCTGCGGCGGCAGCCCGGCCGTGGAGATCGAAAGCATCGCCGAGAGCCGGGCCTTCACGCGCGCGGGCGCCTTGCCCAGGGCCTTGCGGCGAGGCCGGACACCCAACTGAGGGATGGTCGAGGACGGACCGGCCTTGACCGGGCCGAGCTTGTCAACCAACGCCTCGACATCGTCCGGAGACAGCCGCTCGGTGTGCGACAGGTGGGCGAACTGGTCGGGGTAGGGCTGCCAGGTGTCGGGGCCCACGAAGACGGTGGTGCCCTTGGCGCGGGAGGGGCCGTGCAGCGGCAGCGCGATCAGGCTGCCGAACCGGAAGCTGCCCCTGGCCTTGGTCGGCAGGAAGTCCTGGGCGGGGAAGAGCCGGTCGTAGCTGGACAGCGCCATCTGCCCGCGGGCGTCGATCGCCCGGCGCAGCAGCGCCAATCCCAGGGCGCGGGCGGTGGCCGCCGCGACGGGTGCGGTGAAGAACGTCCACACATGCGCGCCCTTCCCGGACCGGGAGATCTCCAGGACGGCGGGGACGCCCGCCTCGTGGCAGGCTGCGATGTAGGCGGTGGCGTCGGCGCGCCAGTCGCTGCCGTCCTTGCCGTCGAAGTCGCACGCCAGCAGGCGGCAGGTGTCGTCGGCCAGCAGCGGGTACAGCCCGATGTGCAGCTCGCTGCGGCCCTGCCGGGTCGGGTCCAGGTGGTGGTAGACGGCCTCGTCGGTCAGCGGCCAGAACACCCGGTCCTTATCGGCCTTGTTCTTGTCGAACGGGTTGTCCTCGGCCGGGCTCCACCCGGTCCTACCGGACTTGGCGCTGACCCACCGCTTGGCGTAGACGTCCTCGCGGCCTGCGAACAGGGTCTTGAACAGGGCGATCTTCGCCTCGGCGCTGGAGGAGGCGTCCGCATAGGGCAGCCCGCCGGCCCCGGCTGGTGGCAGCGCTGGGACGGGCTCGGAAACAGGCGGCATGCCCGATAGGTACGGTCTGGATGTCTCGGCCCAGGAGGCTGCGCAGTTGCGCGTTGTCAGCTCTCAGCCGGGCGATCTCTTCGTGTAGCTCTGCGTTCTCCTCCAGCGCCACATCGAGACGGATGCGCAACTCATCGGGATCGAGGCAGTCGGACCAATCCTCCACACCCCCCATGATCCAGACTGCGCGTGCGTCATGCAGCGAAACCAGTCAGGTTTCCCTCTCCCGGCGCCCCTGTTCCAGGGGGCATTGGGATTTCGGACGGGTCTGGTCGGCGATGTGGAGGACTTCAGTGGCTTCGCGGAGGAAGTCGTGTCCGCGTGGAGTGGGGGCGAGGGGGTTGGCGGAGCGGTCGATGATGCGGAACCGGCGATCTTCTCGATCTTCGTGTTGGAGGGCGTCGTCGCGGTCGTCGTAGATGGCTCGGGCTGCGGCGGCGATGCTGGGGTGGCCGGGGACCTGGACGATGGTTCGCAGCCGGTTGAGTGCGGTGGGGGATGAGGTCACGGTCGGCATGGCCGGGCAGGGAGTCCAGATCAGGGCGAGGTGGCCGATGGCGTTGTAGCGGTGATCGGTGCTGCGGATGGGGAGATCCCATTCTCTGGCCAGGGTGGTGAGGTGGTAGTGGCTGACGCCGCGTTCGCGGGCGAGTTCGGCCATGGATGGTGCGACGTTTTCCGACGTACTCGCTGTGGAGCCATGCGCGGGTGATGTCGGGGCGCGGTGGCAGCAGAGGGTCGGGCCGCGGCTGGAGCGGGACTTTGTCGTGGATCTGCCGGGCGCGGACGGTGTCGGGGCTGCAGGACGCCAGCCGGGCGATGTGCGTGGGTTCCAGACCCTGCTTGTCGTAGAGGTCGCACAGCCGTTCTGGGTGAGAACGCTCTGGCGGGCTTCGGCGGCCTGGGGCGTGAGCTGGTTTGCGAGGCTGCCGATCACGTGGCTGGGGGTGGTGGTGCTGGTGTCCGCGGCTGCACATCCCGACTGCGCAGGACTTGACGGACTCGTTGCGCAGCCGCGATTGCGCATCCATCCGGAACGCCGCCGGGTGGCCGGGGCTGGAGGTGCCCTATGGCCCTGTGACGACCTGCTGCGCCCGCGCCTGATGCTGCGGCACAGACGACGCTCGGGCCCGGCCGGGAACCGTCCGGCCAGGCAATGTCCGGATGCGCAGATACGCATCGAAGGCTTGCGTCGAACGCGGCGTCTGCTGCGCACGCCGGGCAGACAACCGGCACCGACTACCAGGCGGCTCGGGGTCCTCCCGCGCCTGCGGCGGACGGTCGATGACAGGCACACCGTGAACGCAGCGCCCTGGATGATAGGTAAGAGGTATCATTCTGCCATGCTGTACTCGACTCCTCAGCTCACCGAAGACGACCGCCGCGTCCTTGAAGAGATCGGGCGCCTGCGCGAAAATCTCCGTGACGCCGTGCAGCAGGCCCCGATCAAATGGACAGCCGATCTGCGCCGCTTCCTGACCGCGTCGGCGATCGCTGGGTCCAACACGATCGAGGGCTTCCGCGTGGACGCGGTGGACGTGGCCGACCTGATGGACGGCGAACGCGACAACGTCGCCGCCAGCGAGGAAGACAAGGCCGAGACACTGGCCTACCAGCAGATGATGACCTACATCCAGTCGCTGTACGACGTGGAGGACTTCACCTACAGCAAGGGCCTGCTCAACGCCCTGCACTGGATGCTGCAAGGCCACCGTCACACCCCGATGCGCCCGGCCGGCCAGTGGCGCCGCAAACCCATCTACATCACAGCCGCCGGCGACCCCCACGCCACCGAGTACGAAGGTCCCCACGAAGACCAGGTGCCCGCCCTGATGACCGAGCTGATCGACTGGCTCAACCACGGCGACCCAGACAGTGACGCACTCGTCCGCGCGGCCATGGCCCACCTGAACCTCGTCAAAATCCATCCATGGGTCGACGGCAACGGGCGCATGTCCCGTTCCCTGCAGACCCTGGTGATCGCACGCCAGCAGATCCTCGCACCGGAGTTCTCCTCCATCGAGGAATGGCTGGGAATGCCCGGCCACACCTGGGACTACTACAAGGTGCTGCGCGAAGTCGGCGGACCCCACTATTCACCCCAGCGCGACACCGGCCCCTGGATCACCTTCAACCTGCGCGCCTACCACGAGCAGGCCCAACGTGTGCAGCACCGTGTGCACCGCTCCAACGACTGCTGGCTCCGGCTCGAGGACCACGCCGCCCGCCTCGGCATCAGCGAACGCCAGATCACTGCCTTGCACGAAGTAGCCATAGCCGGACGCGTACGCCGCTCCCGCTACGAGAAAGCCGAAGCCCTCAACACCCAGCAGGCCACACGAGACATCCAGGCTCTCGCCAAAGCCGAACTCCTCGCCCCCGTCGGCCAGACCAAAGGCCGCTACTACATTGCCGGCCCGAAGTTCCCTCAGGACGTCCTAGCCGCTGCGCAACAACGCCACACCATCCACGACCCGTATGCCTGATCCATAAGACGACGAGGCCGCGGCATCCACTGGCAACCGGGTAGGAAGAAGCCAACGCCTTTGTCGCACGAATCGAATGACCGGCTTCGTACGCCGCAGGGGCCGACGTGTCATGAGGGGCGGTGAAACGCGGCGGCGGGGCCGATCGGGCCGGGCCCGAACTTGTCGTGGATGCGGTCCATGGCTTCTTCGGCACCGAGGCGGGCGGACTGAAGGACATGACGGGTGCGCCGTAGTACTTCTGGAGAGGCTCGGAGATCCGGTTGCTCTCACTTGGAGGCGTCGATGGCCGTTCGCCGTGTTGTGCCCAACATCCAGTCCGATACCGCGCGGGAGAGCAGGGACTTCTACGGCCTGCTGGGTCTTGAGGAGGTCATGAACCACGGCTGGATCATGACGCTGGCTTCTCCGTCCACCCCGGCGGCACAGATCAGCGTCATGACCAGCGACAAGACTGCGCCGGTCGCGCCCGACATGAGCATCGAGGTGGACGATGTGGACGCGGCCTACGCGATCATGCGTGACAGCGGCGCGGAGATCGTGCACCCGCTGCAGGACGAGGAGTGGGGAGTGCGCCGGTTCTTCGTCCGTGACCCCAATGGCCGGGTGGTCAACGTGCTGGGCCACAGGTAGTCGTCATCGTGGCTCTCGTTTCCGTGAAGGTACTGCTTCACAGCCACTCGTTGATGGCTGCGACCAGTACGGCCGCCTCGTAGCGGACGGCAGTTGTCAGCGGCCATGGAGATGCCCAGGTGGGCGGCCGGCGGTTCGCCCGGTCCGTGGCCATCGGAAATCCATGCTGGTGGCCACGGTGTTCCCGGTCCGAGGGGTCGGTTTAAGGGGGCCACCCCCTTGCCCGCGAGGGCCTTGGGGGCGTGGAGCACACATGTCATGACCCGGCAGCCGCAGTGCCGGCCGGCTGCGGCCATCCGCGGGAGCCGGACCGGTATGCCCGCGATGTGCTCGACGGTCACGGTCCCGGCGTTGCTGGTCAGCACATAAGCGCATAGGCCGGTGCCCCGCCGATCCGGCGCAGGGCGGTGTCCGGGCAGGCCGCGGCGTGAGCAATGAGTTCGGGCGGCGGATCGGGCGCGACCGGCGTGCCCAGGGTGCAGTACCGGACCGGGATGACCACCCGGAAGCGCCCAACGGCGGCGGCGGGCTGGGAACGCGCCCCACCTCGTCGCCCTCGTCCACGCCGGAACCCGCTTCGCAGGCGGTCAGCTCGCAGGCGGTCGACGACAGCTGCGCTGCTCGCCGGAGCGGTGAGCACGACGAGTGCCGAGGCAACGCCCCAGACAGCGACGGCCACGGCGCAATCGATGAGCACGGGCTGCGCCGGCCCCCAGAACCCACCGGGCTGCTAGTTAGGCCGGGGAGCACGTCAACCGAGCTCCCCAGCCTTGCGGACCTCGACCATAGGTGAGAGGAGCCCGAGCACGTGCAGGGTTTCCTCGTGGTAGTCGTCGCCGACGCCCGCACAGGCGTCGGCGACAACGGTGACCTCCCGGCCGGCATCCGCTGCGGCCAGCACGGTGGCCAGGACGCAGCAGTCCGTGGCGACTCCACACATCACCAGCGGGGCACCGTCGGTGATACGGTCCAGCTCGCTTCCCCACTTACCGAAGGTGGGACGCGAAATCACGGGGGTGCTGTCGGGGACGGGGAACGTCACCTCCCACAGCGGATCGTCGGCGGGAGCCCGCATGGTGGGCCACCGGGCGTAGTAGCGAGCCCACTGGCCAGGTTCGGCTGGGTCGGGAACGAAGCGTGTGACGACAACCCGTCCCTCGAAGCCGTCGCACAGCCGCTTGACGACGGGCTCGATCTCGGAGTAGCGCGGCACCGCCCAGGCACTGTCTGGGTCGGCGAAGGCCGCCTGCATGTCGATGACGACCAGCCAGGGCGCGCCGGCCTCGCGGCCTCCTGGCTCAGGCGCGCTATCACGGAGTCTGTGCTCGTGTTCGGCGTCGGTGGCCGTGGCCATGTAGTGCCTCCTCAAGTCTCTCTTGTATGGCAGAAAGCTACGGAGATGATTTCAAGGGGGTCAAGCGATCTGCATCTAAGTGCATTTCCGGGTCGAGTGACGCCCTCATGTAAGTGTTTCTTGCATGCAAGCAGGTGGGGTGTTGTGGTGGACTGAAGAGGATTGAGTAGGAAGTCGACAGCACACCTGATCCGTCGACCGACATTGCTGATGGTGTACGGGGCGCTCGGGCGCGGCCCGGAGAGATGGGAGTGGTCGTTTAGGCGGACTGGGCGCGGCGTGGACGCCGATCCCTTGGAGGATCAGCGGCGACATGACCGAAATCGGCCTACTGCCCGCGCTGGGGCGCGGTCAGGCTGCCATGGCCTCGCCGGCAGCCTTCGCGACGTTGCCCCGTCTGCTTTGCTCGGGCGGGGCAGCCTGTCAGTCGTCCGCAATGGCCCGCTGACTCGTTGTCGGTGGGCAATTCTGCCGCACGTGCCGCATGCATTGTCTGGCCAGTCCCTTGCTCAGCCCTGTGGAGCGGGCGAGTTCGGTGGCGGTCACCGATGTCGAGTTTCGTTTTTGCTGAGTATCCAGTGCGGCTGCGACTCGTTGCAGAGCCCATGGGGGAAGCTCGTGCGGCATGGTCTTTGCTCTCGGGTGAAGGAGGGACAGAGATGTGAGGCAGAGGCTGTTCGTGGTGATGAAGGGGTTGGTGCTGAAGCAAGGTTGAGGGGCCGAGCGCTGCCGTGGGGATGGGGATGCCGGCATGGCGAATAGGGAATGGGCGTGCTGTGAGGGGAGGCAGGCGGCCGACGTCATTCCGTCGCCCAGGTCGACGGCAGCCACGCCATCCTCGATGACCAGTGGGGCCGGGCCTGGCAGGCTGCCAGGCCCGGATGCGGGGACGCCGCCTGTCGGTTAGTGCCTCGTCACTGATTGTGCGTAGCCACCGCCCTGGAACGATCGGGTTCGCCTGAGGAGTGGCGTGTTGCGCCCGTGTCCTTCATCCAGAGCGGTTTGAGCCGGTAGGTCAGCAGGTACAGGATCGCGCCTGCTCCGGTTGCGACGAACATGCTGAGGTCGCCGGCGCCCGGATGGGCCACCGAGAACGGTCCGGTGTAGAAGTCGGACTGCCAGAACGGCACGGACGCGGCGACCCCGCCCGCCCACGCGATGAAGCCCCAGTCCAATACGCGCGTGCGGTCGTAGAGTTCGGGGATGCGGCTGGCGTCGGAGCGGCCGCCCAGGTAGTAGTCGAGCAGCAGTACAGCGACGAAGGGGGCGATGAAGTACGCGGTGAGGTTGAGGAAGACCTTGAACTTGGCCTCGGTGCCGGATTCGCCCCACAGGCTGAGGGCGTACGCCAGCACGCAGATGCCGATGACGGCCTGGGCGCGGGTGACGGGCACCTTCAGGGTCTGGATGGAGATGGCGCCGCCGTAGACGTTGAGGAAGTTCTGCGCCAGTGCCGAGAGGCCGACCGCGAGCAGGGCGGGAAGGGCGAAGGGGCCGGCGAGCTGGTGCAGGGCGGTGATCGAATCGGAACTGGTCGCGCTGCCGCCGACGACCACGCCCAGGATGCCGAGCCAGCAGATGGTGACGAAGTTGCCGAGGCCGGTGTACCAGGCGGTGCGCGTGACGACGTCGGGGGTGTCCGGCAGGTAGCGGGAGTAGTCCGAAGCGAAGGGCGCCCAGGCCACCAGGAAGGACAGGAACCAGGCGCCGAAGGTGACCAGGCCGCCGGTGGAGCCGATGTACCCCTGCGCGTGGGGGTTGGCGTGGAAGACGCTTCCGCCGCGTACGACGGCTACCACGGTGATCAGCGCGAACAGGGGCGTCAGGACGTAGGTCAGCGCCTTCTGCAGGAAGTTGATCATGTTGTAGCCGTAGACGGCGACGACCAGCTCGACCAGTGTCAGCACCCCGGCGCACAGCCAGAACGGCAGGTGGGTCAGTCCGGCGAACGCCTTGCCGCCGAGGATGACGGTCACGGACGCCCAGCCGATGCCGGCGAAGACGTTGATGTAGGCGACGGGCACGAAGTTGCCGAAGAAGCCGAGCGGTCCGCGGGCCTGGATCTGCTGCGGCACGCCGAGCCGTACGCCCATCCGGGACATCACGGCCATGAGCAGGGATCCCAGTGCCGCTCCGATGACGATGGCGGTGACAGCGGCCGGGAAGCTCAGTCCGAACCAGGCCGCACTGAAACCGAGCATGATGATGGGAAAGTTCAAGCCGGCGGCGAACCAGACGAAGAACTGCGAACTGGGCTTGCCGTGCCGCTCGTTATCGGGGATGTGGTCGACCCCGAAGGGTTCGACCTTTGCTATCGCGCTGCCGTACACCGGCGCTGAGGCGTCGTGGGTCATGGCGTGCTCCTGGAGACCGGGGAAGGAGGCTGCTTCAGTGGGTGGTGGGGGGCGACTGCGGGGTTCTCACCATGGCGGGGGCGTGAGATGTCGGATAAAACCGATGCTGTAGACCAGCGGGAGGGGTGGCGGATGGCGATGACCCAGCCGGTGAGCGGGGCTGGAACGCCTGGAGCCGCTCACCGATCTTCACCTTGAGCCGGGTGCACGATCCGTTGATCGGAGGTGTGCGGAAGTGGCTTTGTTCAGGCCGGAGGGCGAACTTGTCGGCCATGTGAAAACGGGGCCTCGCCACCTTCGTGACCGAGGTCAGCCGCATCCAGGATGGGGGCCGGGGGAAGGCCGAACGAGCTGCAGTGCGCTTTGCAGCGAACTGAGCGTGTCCGCCTCACAGTTGGATGACCTTCCTGGGCCGCGGCTTTGCCAGGCAGTATCGACTTACTGGAACGCCGGGATGACTTCCTTGACGAACAGCTCCAACGACTTGCGCTTCTCCTCGTGCGGCAGGCTGGTGTCGATCCAGAAGCTGTACTCGTCGACGCCGAGCTCCTCGTAGGTGCGCAGCCGTTCGATGATTGCGGCAGGGGTGCCGATCATCGCTGTCTTGTGCAACGACTCCGGTTGGAACTCGGGGCGGCCTTCGAACTTCGACTCCGGGCTGGGGGCGAGGAACCCGTTCTGCGGGGTGGTCTTGTTGCCGAACCAGGCGTCGAAGGTCCGGTAGAACCGGCCGATCGCCTCCGCGGCCGGCCGCCACCCGTCGGGCTCGTCGGGGGAGTGGACGTGGGTGTGCCGCAGCACCATCAGCTCGGGACGCGGCACCTCGGGATGGTTGGCCACCGCAGTGTCGAACTTCCGCTTGAGATCGACGACTTCCTCGTCTCCCTTCATCAGCGGGGTGACCATGACGTTACAGCCCTGAGCGACGGCGAAGTCGTGGGAATCGGGGTCGCGGGCGGCGATCCACATGGGCGGGGTGGGCTGCTGTACCGGCTTGGGCACGCTGGTCGACGTCGGGAACTGCCAGATCTCGCCGTCGTGGGCGTAGTCACCCTGCCAGAGCGCCCGGACGGCGGGCACAAGCTCACGCAGGTGCTTCCCGCCGTCGCGAGCCGACAGCCCGCCCGCCAGCCGGTCGAACTCGAATTGGTAGGCGCCCCTGGCGACACCGACCTCCATCCGGCCGTTACTGATGACGTCGAGCAGCGCGCATTCACCGGCGGCTCGGATGGGGTTCCAGAACGGCGCGATGATGGTCCCGGCGCCGAGGCGTATGGTCGAGGTCTTCGCAGCCAGGTGGGCGAGCAGCGGCATCGGGCTGGGAGAGATGGTGTATTCCATCGCGTGGTGCTCGCCGATCCACACGGTGCCGAACCCGCCGGCCTCGGCCATCAGGGCCAGCTCGGTGAGATTCTCGAAGAGCTGGCGGTGGCTGACCTCCTCGTCCCAGCGCTCCATGTGCACGAACAACGAAAACCTCATGACTGCTCCTTACCTGCTCGGGTGACCAGGTGTCGGGTGTTGTCCTGGTCGCTGCGCTCATCGGTGGTCGCGCCGGAGTGCCCCGTGCCGGCGGCGTCCATCTCGGTGAGGGTGACGTCGCCGGTGGCCCAGTGCGAGCGGGGAACCTCGCAGACGACGACACGGATGTATTCGGGCCGGGTGTTCGTGGTGCGCAGGACCGCGGCGTGCACTTCGTGCAGCAAGTCCCGGATCTGGGCCGGGGTGCGGCCTTCGGCGAGGGTGATGGCGACCTGTGGCATGTCAGCTCCGCATGGTGAACGGGTCCGCCACGGGCTCCTCGCTCGTGTTGATCCACACGCTCTTGAGCCGGGTGTACTCCTTGATCGACTCGGTGCCGTGCTCGACGCCGACGCCGCTGGTCTTGAAGCCCTGCCGCGGGGACATGGGGGACATGGCCCGGTAGGTGTTGACCCAGACGGTCCCGGCGTCAAGGCGCGCCGCCATCCGGTGCGCCCGGGCGAGGTTCGTCGTCCAGACGCCGGCTGCGAGTCCGTAGTCGGTGTCGTTGGCCAGGCGTACGACCTCGTCCTCGGTGTCGAACGGCATGATGGCCAGGACGGGGCCGAAGATTTCCTCACGTACCACGCGCATGCTGTTGTCGACGTCCACGAGGATGGTGGGCTCGTAGAAGTAGCCGCCGAGTCCGCCGTCGGTGGAGTGTCCACCGGTCAGCACCCGGGCGCCTTCGCTGCGTCCGAGATCGACATATCCGGCCACCTTGTCGCGCTGGTCAGCGAAGGCCAGCGGGCCGAGTTCGGTCTGCTCGTCCAGGGGGTCGCCGATACGGATGGACTTGGCGCGTTCGGTGACTCGCTCGAGCAGCTCGTCGTAGACCGACCGGTGAGCGAAGACGCGGCTGCCTGCGATACAGGTCTGTCCGGCAGCTGCGAAGATGCCGGCGACGACTCCCATCGCCGCGTTCGGGATGTTCGCATCCTCGAACACGATGTTGGGTGACTTGCCACCGAGTTCGAGCGTGGAGCCGATGAACCGGCTCGCGGTTGCCGCGGCGATGCGGGCCCCGGTGGCGGTGCTGCCGGTGAAGGAGATCTTCGCCAGGTCGCGGTGGTCGACCAGGGCCTGTCCGGCTTCGGCCCCGAATCCGGTGACGACGTTCACCGCCCCTGGCGGGAACCCTGCCTCCAGCGCCAGCTCGGCGAGCTTGAGGACGCTGGCCGAGGTGTATTCGGAGGGCTTGATCACGACGGTGTTGCCGGCGCAGAGAGCAGGGGCCAGCTTGCTGCTGGTCAGCGTCAGCGGCGAATTCCAGGGCGTGATGGCTCCGACGACTCCCAGCGGTTCCCGGGCCGTGTAGTTCAGCACCTGGCGGTCGGAGGTGGGGATGAAGTCGCCGTGGATCTTGTCCGCGAGTCCCGCGTAGTAGTGGTAGTACTCCGGCAAGGCAGCCAGCTGCCCCCGCATCTCACGCAGCAGCTTGCCGTTGTCCTGCGTCTCCATCCGGGCGAAGTCTTCGGCGTTCTCGGCGATCAGGTCACCGAGGCGGCGCAGCAGGTGGCCCCGCCGCGTCTGGCTGAGGTCGCGCCAGCGCCGGTCCTCATAGGCCTTCTTCGCGGCGGCGACCGCTCGCTCGATGTCGGCGGCGCCTCCACGCGCTGCCCGATAGAGGACCTCGCGCGTGGCCGGGTTGGTGCTCTGAAAGTAGTCGCCCGACGCGGGCTCCACCCGCGTCCCCCCGATGAAGTGCTGCAACGTGGGGAGGTCAGACATGGGCGCACTCTCCAAGGAAGGTGGTGAGGGAGTCGACGAGCGCCTGGGGACGCTCAACGGGCAGCATGTGACGCGCCTGGGGGATGACCACTGCACGGCAGTGCGGAAGTGCCGCGGCGAGCCGATGGGTCATCTCGGGGGTGGAGCCAGGATCGCTCTCCCCCGTCACCGCCAGCGCGCGTACGGCGATGGCACCCAGGTCCGGCCCGAGTTCGGCGTCCGCCGTGGCGAACACGCGATAACAGTTGAGGAAGGAGCCGAGGTCATTGGCAAGCAGGGTGGCCTCGGTGCGGGCCACCCAGATGGGATCGACGTCCGTGCCGGCGTACCACCGCTGAAGGGATGCGGCCGTGCTTGCCATGAAGTCGGCCTCCGCGGTGCGCAGCCGGTCGAGGACCAAGGCCCGTTCCTCGGCCGTGCGCTCGCACACCGAGCTGACCGAGGTCAGCGTGGCCACCAACTCGGGGCGGCGCAGCGCCACATGCTGGGCGACCAGCGCACCCAGTGAGAACCCGACCAGGTGTGAACCGGCCGGGATCTCACCGACCACCCCGTCGGCGAGGTCTGCGAGTGTCACCCCGGCGCTCACCGGCGGGCGAATCCCGTGGCCAGGCAGGTCGGGGGTGATCACGGTGAAGCGGTCGGCAAGGAGTGCGGCGGTGGGCTCCCACATGGAGTGGTCGAGGCCGACGCCGTGCAGCAGGACCACGGTCGGCTTGCTCATGAGCACCTACTGTTCGGTCGAGAGCGGCGCCAGGCGCTGCTGGGGGCGCCCCTGAGCGGCGGCGGCAAGCGCGATGACGATCTCCTCCGGGTGCGGAGCGTCGCTGATCCGGACCTCGAAGCTCTGGTGGTGCGAACGGATCGTGGCGTCGGTGATGTGCTTCAACGGGATGTCGAAGACCACGCCCGCGGGCCCACGCTTCTCGACCGCCGGCAGCAGGGTGGTGGCATTGGCCGCCTTGCGGAAGTGGTCGCCGAACTTGAGTGTGTGGATCAGCGCCGAGCCATGCTCGATCTCGCCGTCCAGGCCGACGATGGCGGCCTTGCCGTATGCCTCGGCGGGGGCATCGAGGGCGTCCAGGACCGCCGGAGCCAGCAGCGCGCCGAGGTCGGAGGCGTGCGCGTCGATGCCGGGGCTGAGGTCCTCGACGAAGCCCTGACCGGCCCAGGGATTCTCAATCACCGCTGCGACGACGGCAACGCGGGCGGAGCGGTCGACCTCTCGGCCGCCCTCGGCGCGGATCTCTTCGACGACGGTCACGATCTTACGGACGCTCATGAGGGAACAACCTCCAGAGTTTCGTTGGTGACAACGGGGTCGGTCAGGCGGTCCCCGATACGGGGGTGCGGTCGCGGCCCCGTCGACGCGGCTGCGATGACGACGATCTCGTCCGCACGCGGCGCGTCGGGTACACGGGCGCTGATGGTCTGGTAGTGACTGCGCGTCGCGGCATGTGTCTTGTGCCAGAGAGGGACGATCAGCGTCTCTCCGGCCTCGGCACGCGTGTCGGCGAAACAGATGATGGACTCGCCCTGGAGGAACTCTCTCACCAGGTTCCCGAAGTACGGGGTGTGGATGAGTGCCCCGGCGTGCTCGATCTCGCCCGCCGTACCGACGATGGCAGCCTTGCCAAACGCTTCGATCTCGTCCTCACCGCCCAAGGAAGCGATGAGCCGGTCGGTCAGCAGCTTCGCGAGCAACGGAGCGATGCGAGCCTGCTCCATCGACAGATCAGCCGAAGGGCCGGAGCCCACCCATGGATTCCGTATGACCGCAGCGACGCTGGCTCGCTGCACGGGCCGCACGGCTGCCTCGCCCGCCTCGGTGAAGACGACATCACGGTAGAGCACGAGCTTGCGGAGACCGATGCTCTCGTCAGATTGTTCCAAGCTCTCTTGCATGGCACAGGACCATAGGCACCCACGCTCAGACCGGTCAAGGGGCTCAGCTAAACGACTTTCACGTGCCCGTCGGACACTCAAGTCGACAGCCCCAAGATGGCATCTGAACTGCCTGTTTCAGAGACCTGGGGGCTGAGTCGCGATTCGACACCCCTGAACCCTTGACGCTCCATCTGTGGCATGCCTTACTGCTTCTTGTATGCCAGTGCAGCCGGGTGTCAGCCCGGTGGGCGCCGAGAGTTTCATGTCCCTTCACCTTCGAACGGATGAGGAAAAGGCGCCCGCGCAGCCATCGGGAAGCAGGGAAGAAACCACCAGGAACGGCACGACCGCGGGCAGCGGCGGAGGGGACAAGCAACGGTTCCGCTTCCTCCGCCTCACTTGGCACCTCCAGCAGCGCGCGGGCGCCCCGTCCCTGCCGGCGGACCGACCGCACTCCCAAGACCCTCACTGTGAAAGGAGAAGAGATGGCGCACACTGACGCCCGGCGAGAACTCATCCAGAAGGTATGGGCCAAGGCCTGGGGGCAGGGCGACGTCGATGCCCTCGACGCGCTGCTGAGCCCGGCCTACCTACGCCACGGAACAGACCCGCACCCGCAGAACCTGGACGCCTTCAAGGCAGCGATCCTCTCCACACGAGCGGCCTTCCCGGACCTGACCACCACCATCGACGACATCGTGGCCGAAGGCGACAGGGCCGCGATCCGCTGGCACAGCAGCGGAACCCACGTGAACTCGTTCCTCGGCGTACCGCCCACCAAGCGACGCGTCGAAGTCAGCGGCGCCACGTTCGCCCGCTTCGAGTCAGACCAGGTCGTCGAGGAACACGTGACGTGGGACCCCCGGGCGCTGCTCTCGGCGCTAGGCATCATCAGCGTGGGACAGGACTGACGATCAAGATGACAAGGAGCCCTTCCATGGCCGCGCTCGCCTCGACCCCCGACATCGACGTGATGAAGCAGGTCAACCGGCAGTTCGTCACCGGTGTCACGGTCGTGACCGCGATGGATGAAGAGACCCCCAAAGGGCTGGCCGTCAACGCGTTCTCGAGCATCTCGCTCGACCCTCCCACCGTCATGGTGTGCGTCCAGCGCACCTCGTCCACCCACGACTGCCTGTACCGGGCGGACCACCTTGCGATCAACATCCTGTCCACCGACCAACTCGACGTCGTCGGCACGTTCGCAAGCAAAGCCGCTGACAAGTTCAAGGACCTCGACTGGGAGAGCGGCCCCTTCGGCAGCCCGCTGATCGCTCAAAGCAGCGTGCAGATGGAAGTGCAGATCCGCGAGCGGCTCCAGGCCAGCACCCACACCATTTTCATCTGCCGAGTAGTCCACGCTGCAGTCGCCGAGCGGCATCCTATGGTCTACAGCGCGGGCAAGTTCTTCGACGGCGGCGCCCTCACGTCTCTGGGATGATCCAGCGGGCGGCACGGGAGATGGAGGAGTACTCGGTGAATCGCGCGAAGAGCGAACCGAAGAACGGATCGATGCAGGCCACGGTGATCGCCGAAATGCGCAGGCGCATCATCAAAGGCGACATCGAACCCGGAGCTCCGCTCTCGGAGCTCGCCCTCGCGGACGAGTTCGGCGTGAGTCGTACGCCCGTGCGCGAAGCCCTCAAACAGTTGCAGACCGAAGGGCTGGTCGAGATCCGGCCCCGCGTCGGAACCTTCGTCACCATCCCCTCCCGCCGTGAGATCACGGAACTCTTCGAGATGAAGGAACTCCTCGAGGGCGCCGCCGCCCGCCTCCTCGCCCAGCGCGGCCGTGTCCCGGAGATCGACTCGCTCGAGCGAAACCTGCGCGAGGCCGATGAAGCGGTGGAGCGGGACGACCGAGAGCGGTACGCAGAGTTGGTCCATGAGTTCCACGACCTGCTCGTAGCCGGCGCCGACAACACCAAGTTGCAGGCCCACTACCGAATGTTGATGAATCAGCTGGCGTACTCCCGGCTGGTGAACACCTCGCTGAGCCAGCCGGGCCGCGCCACTCAGTCCGACCGCGAGCACCACCTCGTCCTGGAGCTGATCCTGGCAAAGGACGGCGACAGCGCCGAGCACGTGATGCGTGAGCATGTCAGGGCCAGTCGGCGCGCTCTGCTGGCGGGCCTGCCCCTCGGTGACCGGCACGAGAGATTCGGCGCGGCGAGCTCCTGACCTTGGGCCCACCCAACCTCTTCATCGCTTCCCACCTGATCGAACCGGAGCGGGTGGGCGCGATTTTCTGTTGGCTGAGGGGCAAGGCGATCGACAAGGCAGTGTCGGCGAACCCCGCCCGCCGGACACGGCGCGCTGATCCGCCCGCAGGATCACACGTTCACCCAGTTCGGCTCGGCGGTCGGGATCTCCGCGGTGACCGCGGTGTACGGGGTCACCGCGGGAGGCAGTTGTTGATCAGCTGGTCCGAGGATGTCGACGAGAAATGACGGCAGTCCCGGGGCGATCCCAGCGAGTACGACTATGGGGCGGGCAGGGCTGATGGGCGCTGGATGTCCAGTACGACCGCCGTTCCAGCGACAGTCCGGTCTTCGTGCATGGTGATCACTTGCCCGGGCCGTAGGTGCTGCCACCGTGGCGGGGAGAGCGGGGCGAGACGCACCGCGGCCTGCCCACCGGGCTCCATGAAGGGCATGAACTCCGCCCAAAGGCTGGCTATGAGGAGGTCCGGTTCGCCTGTCGGGGTCTTCTTCCCGATGTTCCACATCGGTCGCAGGACGCCGGCCCCGGAGAACGGTGTCTGGCGGCGGGCCTCGTGGGCAGGTCTGAGGGTGAGGTCGGCTCGGATGATGCCGTGGCGGGTTTCGTAGCAGCGCCAGTGGCACCAGGCCGCGCTCCTGTCCAGTTGCATCTGCTCGGCGGCATTGGCGAGCGTCTGCCAGAAGGTGAGCGGAAGCGGGTGGACGTCACCGAGTTCCTCCAGCAGGGCGAGAGCAACTTCCCACTCGTCGTGGGCGAGGTACTCCCAGACGTCGTTCACCGTGATGTCGTTCTCGGTGGCGACCTCTTCGGGGACCAGCAGTGAGGCAGATTCCAGCAGCTCGGGAACGTCCATGCCTCGATTCTGGACGACGCTTTCTCACCTGTGAGCGGCACGTCCCCCGCACAGGACTGGGCCCTGACCGACGTCCACGACGTCGACTGGACCGGCAGAATGTCCCGGTGACACTCTTCACCTGCGCGAACTGCCGGCAGCTACTCACTGGAGATCTCAAGAAAGCACGGCCCTCGCGGGACACCGATAAGAAGTCCGGTCATCGGATCGCCCCTCCGCGGATGGCCCGGGGCACCTATGCAATCAGCCACGACGCCAGTCTCTTCATCCTGCATCCCGACGACGTGCCGGGAACGGCTCCGCACCCGGACCGCAGGCGCCGCAACGGCTGCTGCGGACTGGACGGCCAGGACGGCCCCAATCTCGTCTGCGCGGCCTGCGGCGCCGATGTCGCCACCAAGCAGTCAGACTGCTGGACCCAGAACCTGGTGGCGCTGACCGCCGCCGCAGTCGTCAGCGGAGCCGAATCTCCAGCCTGAACCCGTTGACTTTCGGCGTCACCTCGCACACGTTCGCCGGAACATATGCGCTTTGCCGAACGACTCGCTCGAGGCGATCGTGACGCTGTTCTTCTCCTCGCGTTTGGTCAGGACCTGGAAGAGAAGTTCGGCTCCGTGGCGGTCGAGATTCCTGCGCGGCTCCGGCCAGGCTGAGTCCAACGCCTTCCGCACTGTCCGCCACGTCACGCCGTGCGTACGGCTCAAGCTCCCGCATCGACATGCCGCCACGATGGTCACGCCGGATCGCCGCGTACAGTCCGACCTTCGACATGCGCGGCATGACCAGTACCTTCCACCAGGAGCACCTCGATGCTGCCCTGGCGAAGCCGTGCTGCGGCTTCATCCGCGTTCACCCGGCCGACGCGTCGGGCGGGCGCGGTCGGGTGCTGGGGTTTTAGCGTCGTAATGCCTTGCGCTGTGACAGGACCGCAAGGCTCGGGCGGCCCTTGCACGCAGCGCCCTGGGCAGGGGCCGCCGTCCCACCTGCCGTGTGGTGGCCGGAAGGGGAGCCGGCTCCGGCCTGGTTGGCCCCAACCGGCCCGCGCGATCGGATGCGCGCTTCCCCGGTATCCGTGGCGCAGGCCTCCTTCTGGAAATGGGGTGGGTTGGTCAGTGGCGGCGGACGGGGTTGGCGCATCGGGTGTGGATGCGGCCGGCCCCGGCGGCTGTGCCGGAGGGGCTGACGTGAGCGCCGGGTGTCTCGGCAGGCCGGGACCGGCGGACAGGCGGTCGGCGTAGGTCCGACACCCCTCATATCCCAAGGTCTCCCGTTCATCGGAAGAAGAGGAGAGGGCCGTGCATGATGACCGCGTGGCGGGGCCAGGGGGACGGACCGTGGTGGTGACCGGCGGGACCAGCGGGATCGGCGCCGCGATCGCCGGCCGCTTCGCCGCCGACGGGGACCACGTCATCGCCGCGGGACTCGGGAGCGCCGCGCGCGAACTGCCCACACCTTGGCCCAACACCCGCTTATTCCGTCGGCTGGTGGACCCCAGCACCCTCCGTCTCGTCGTGGACCGGGGGAACCTCACGACACCGCAGTCCGGGGCCGGGCCCGCGACTGGCACCGTCCCGAAGAAGGGCACGTCCGGCCTGCCGCAGCCCCGGTCCGGCTCGGCCGTCCCCCAGCAGCGCACCTCCGCGCGTCCCTACACGACCGTGGAGCAGGAGAAGGTGGCGCTGGACCTCGTGCGCCGGGCACTGGCGCTGGACGAGACCGAGCTGCGTGACCTGAGGGCCCAGCACGGCTTGGGCGCGGACGCGGTGGACGAGCTGGCCCGGTTCTGCGAACTCAAGACTTACGGCGGTGTCGAGCCGGACACGATCCAGCTAACCCCCGCGGAGTTCCAGCGGGCAGTCGAGAGCGACGACTTCTTCCTCGTGGTCGTCTCCGGCCTGGAGCCGGAACGGCGCCGGTCACCGTACGGATCATCCTGCGCCAGCGTTGCCGGGCCTGGGAGTGCGGCCAGGGCTTCGCCGGTGTTGTCCAGGAAGCACAGCAGCGGGTGGTAGCCGAAGCCGCGTTTGTAGGTCGCCGCTGCCTGCTCTTTCTCGGAGTGGCAGGTAACCAGGGTGGCGTCGAGGTCCAGGACAAGACCGGGCAGGTCGCGTCCGCCCGCACGGGCTGCGGGTATCCCTGCCCTGGTCTCGGCGGCCTGCAGCCAGGCGACCTCCCGGGCGGTGGCCCTGGCCGAGCGCAGGCGGGCGAGTGCAGCCGAGTCGATGCCGGCCAGAAGGCGCCAGGCGGTCGGGGTGGAGGCGACGGGGCCGAACACCTCCGCCTGGTCGCGCAGCAGGGCCAGGTCCGCTATCGCCTCGCCGCCGTCGGCGAGCATGACCGCGAGATCGACCGCGATCCGGCCGGGGCCGTGCCCGGTGCCACGCGGTCGCAGCCGACGCAGTGCATCCGTGAAGGCGCTGGTCAGGCCGGTGGCATCGGCGAGATCGGCCAGCAGGCGGGATCCGGCGTGGCTGACCACCCCTTGGCCGTCGGCCGAGACGACGAGTTTGGGGCGCGAGGCGGTAGTGTGCACGCAGAAAGTGCCTTCCCGGTGGGATGACAGAGACCTTCGACAAGCCTCATCGTCCCAGCTCAGGAGGCACTTTCACTTTTCCGATCAAGACCCGGACACCGCCGCAAGTGAAACACGCAGGTTAGAGGAGGGCACGGGAATGTGTCCTTCACGGATCAGGGCGCGCAGGCAGAACCGCACACCACGTCGGGACGTGCATGACGACCGCCAGCGTAGCGCATCAGAAGACCCCAGCACCCGCTCTGACCTGCAGTTATGTGCATTGCAATGCCATGCATAACGGGGTACGGTGGAACACCCAAAAGGGACTTTTCTTCCTCGCTGGCGTGCCTGCCGACTGCGTCCCGGGCCCCGCGCCCGAGCTGCTCACCGGCACCCCGGACGATGGGCAGCGCAGCATTTGCACGCCCGGCCGAACCGGCCGCCGCAGCGCCCCGTCAGGACGCCCCGGCCCGGGTCACCGCCCGCGTCGACGAGCACCAGGAGCAGCCGCCCGCCGGCCCCTTGAAGGACTGGGACCTGCTCGGCCTCCCGGCCGACTGCGCCCCCGGCCGCGGGCCCGAGCTGCTCACCGACGCCCAGGTGAACGCCCGCAGTCGACTACGGCCTCACCCAGGTGGGATCTGTCGGCTTCGTGTCAGTGGGAGCATGGCAGTGACGGTTGATCAGGAGAGGTGTTCCTGGTGGTGGTCGGGCTGTGTCGATGGCTGGCGGCTGCCACGGGGTAGCACTTCGCGACTTGGCTGCTGTCATAGGGCGGTACATCCTCAGATGGCTCACTGACAGGAAGATGGCGGATCACACATCCGCACACTGGCTGCGCTCGCCAGCAGCAGGTGCCACACGGTGGCGATGCCGGGCTGCCTCAAGGCGCGCGCGTGCGAGGCAGTGAACATCCGGGCTGGCTGGCGGAAGGCTGCGTTGCCTGCCCGTGAGGTAACCGACTCCCGGGGCCGGTACCGCTACGGCCTCCGCGCGGAGTGAACGGAAACTGAAGCCGTGGATCAGCGGTAGCCCGGCTCCGCCGGCCGGCGGCCCCGGGGCGGGAGGGTGGCCAGGAGGCCGCCGAGAAGTATGGCCGTGGGGGTGGCCACCGCCAGGGTCCAGCCGAGGCGGCTGCCGCGTCGGCGTTCGCACTCCAGCAGGGCGGTGCGGATGGCCTCCTTGGTGTCCGCCTCGTCGACCCCGCCCACGGGCATTGCGAAGGCCTGATCGCCGTCCGGACCCCCGATCACCGACGCGCATAAGGCGCCGCCGTACGCGCCACCGCGGTTGGGTATCCCGTTGGGTATCGCCAGCAGCCCCAGCACCGCGGCCGCGCCCACGGCGATGCCCAGCCAACCCCACCCGCGTCCCATGCTCGTCCCTCCCGCACAACGGCATTGCCGGGAACGGTACGGGGTCCGTACGCCGTGTCGAGCAGCAGCTCGTCGCCGTCCGGGCCGACCGACGTCGAGCAACTCGAATTCGACCTCTCGCAGTTGCAGGTGAAGCCGATGCCTGCCCGAAATGGGCAAGGCAATGGAGCTTCGATGGCTGAATGGACGGGTCAGGCCTCGTGCCGGGGTGGCGATGTTCTGGCTCGGAGGGCTGGGTCGTTGCGTAGTTGTAGGAAGGTGACGAGCAGGGTGAGTGCCTGCAGCAGGGCGCATGCTCCGATGAGGCTGTTCAGGTAGGGCGGCGGGGTGAGGGCGAGCAGGATGCCTGCGAGGGGGAAGGGCAGGTTGGTGGACTGGATCTCGCGCCGGCGGCCTCTCCCCGCATCAGGAGCGAGGTGAGGGTGCTGCTGGACGCCTTTCGGAGGCGTCTTACGGACAGCCGCGTACGTCGTCGCCCCTGGCGGTCAGGGTTGGACTTTGTGAGACCGCTCTTCCTGAAACGTAGCACTCCGAGTGTATGAATATCTGTGCTCGCGAAGTGAGGCTTTGGCGGGCCGGGTAGTGAGAGTTTTTTCCGCACTGGCAGAGCGGGATTGCATAATGTGCACGGGCCGTTCCGGTGTGCTACTGTCGATCTCGGTTGCAGTTGTGGTTCCCGAAAATTCAAGTGCCCCACCTGGTTCTGTCGGTTGGGAGCGCTTTTGTATTTCCGGTCATTTCCGGGCGGGGTAATCATCGCGGCGACACGGCGTCCGCGCAGTGCGGATTCCGATGTACTGCCCCAAAGGAGATATGGCATGGCTGCTGGTACCGTGAAGTGGTTCAACGCGGAAAAGGGCTTCGGTTTCATCGAGCAGGACGGTGGCGGCGCTGACGTGTTCGCCCACTACTCGAACATTGCCGCGCAGGGCTTCCGTGAGCTGCTCGAAGGCCAGAAGGTAACCTTCGACATCGCGCAGGGCCAGAAGGGCCCGACGGCCGAGAACATCGTTCCGGCCTGACGCCGACGCACAGACTGCAGCTGGGGCCCGCATCCTTCGGGGTGCGGGCCCCAGCTGCTCGCATCTCCCGCGGCGGTTTCACCTGCGGGACGGCTCGGAGGAATCCGCAGTCTCACCACGCGCGGCTCCTCCTTCAGTGATGCAGGAGCGTACTGAAGAGCTTCGCCGCTGCCGACGCCCGGATCTTACCTCCCCATTGCGTCACCCATTTCAGCACCTGTGCCCCCGGATATTTCCGCTGGCCCAAAGCTGTTTTCTTTTGCTACCGGTCCATACTTGTAATTCTCCATGTCGCGTCATTGGTGCGGGAATTCCTTGATATGTGCCACATCGAGGAAGGTTCCGCATGAACCGCACACGTACGAACGATCGCTCCGCCCGCGCCCGTACTGGCAGTGCCGACGCAGGAAGGGGCGGCAGCCGCTTCGGTTCGCAGGCACAGCCCCGTTCGGGCGGGCCTGTCCGCTCCGGTGGTTACGGCCGCCGGCCCGCCGCGGTGCAGGGTGAGTTCGCGCTGCCCAGGACGATCACTCCCGCGCTGCCCGCCGTTGAGGGCTTCGCCGATCTGGACATGCCTGAGCAGTTGCTGGCCGAACTCGGCAGGCAGGGTGTGACCGCACCGTTTCCGATCCAGGGAGCGACGCTGCCGAACTCCCTGGCGGGCCGTGACGTCCTGGGCCGCGGCCGCACCGGTTCCGGCAAGACCCTCGCCTTCGGCCTCGCCCTGCTCGCCCGCACCGCCGGACAGCGTGCCGAGCCCCGCCGGCCGCTGGGGCTGGTCCTCGTACCCACGCGTGAGCTGGCACAGCAGGTGACCGACGCGCTCACACCGTACGCCCGCTCCGTGCGGCTGCGGCTGGCCACGGTGGTGGGCGGGATGTCGATCGGCCGGCAGGCCGGCGCGCTGCGCGGCGGGGCCGAGGTCGTCGTCGCGACGCCCGGACGGCTCAAGGACCTCATCGACCGTGGCGACTGCAGGCTGAACCACGTGGGCATCACGGTGCTGGACGAGGCCGACCAGATGGCCGACATGGGTTTCATGCCGCAGGTCACCGCGCTGCTCGACCAGGTGCGTCCGGAGGGGCAGCGGATGCTGTTCTCCGCCACCTTGGACCGTAACGTCGACCTGCTGGTTCGCCGCTATCTGACCGACCCCGTCGTGCATTCGGTCGATCCGCCGGCCGGTACGGTCACGACGATGGAGCACCACGTCCTGCACGTCCATGGCGCCGACAAGCACGCCGCCACGACTGAGATCGCCGCCCGCGACGGCCGCGTGATCATGTTCCTGGACACCAAGCACGCCGTCGACCGGCTGACCCAGGACCTGCTCAACAGCGGGGTACGCGCCGCCGCGCTGCACGGCGGCAAGTCACAGCCACAACGCACCCGCACGCTGGCGCAGTTCAAGACGGGGCACGTCACCGTGCTGGTGGCAACCAATGTCGCGGCGCGCGGCATCCACGTCGACAACCTCGACCTGGTCGTCAACGTCGATCCGCCGACCGACCACAAGGACTACCTCCACCGCAGCGGCCGTACCGCCCGCGCCGGCGAGTCCGGCAGCGTCGTCACGCTCGTCACACCGAACCAGCGCCGCGGCGTGGTCCGCCTCATGTCGGACGCCGGAATCCGGCCGCAGATTACCCAGATCCGCTCGGGAGACGAGGCCCTGAGCCGGATCACCGGCGCCCAGGCCCCGTCCGGCACCCCGGTCGTCATCACCGCACCGGTGGTCGAACGCCCCAAGCGCAGCGCCTCCTCCCGAGGGCGACGCCGCCCTTCCTCGGCGCCCCGGCGTGCCCCCGTACGCCAGCCCGTCCTCGACGCGGTGGCCTAGAACCTTCATGATCAGGAAGTTGACCCATCTCTGCAGGAGGCACCTTTTGACGCTGATTCAGCTGCAGCCCCGCTCGGCGAACGCCAACCCCGTGCACAGGACGGCGGTGGAGGTCATGGACGCGGCCGGACCGCAGGTCTGTGACGACATGAGCGTCGAGGTGGCGCTGGCCGTCATGACCGCCGCGCGCACGGGCCGACTGGTCGTCTGCGATCAGGACGACCAGCGCATCGGCCTGGTGACCCGAACCGACCTCACCGCCGTCCGTGACAGCGGCGCTCACACGGACCGCGTCCGCCTGCGCGACATCCTCGGCGACCACGGATCGGCCACCTCACCCGTGACCACGACGGCGAAGCCGAGCACACGATGCGCTCCCGTCGGCTCGGTGCTCTGCGAGTCGTAGACGAGCAAGGCAGCGCCCCGGGCATCACCCTCTCCCGCTGAAACGCCTCGCCCCTGGTCGGACCGTTCTTCCCTTCTTCCTGTGAGGCCACATGCGCTGCGTCATCGCCCGCTTCCCCTTCGAGCTCACCAAGGGCGGAGTGCTGGAATCGATGAAGGACATCAAGCCCGAACCGGTCACCGGAGAATCGGTGATCATCGGCCGCCGCCACTACCCCGTCAAGCAAGTCGGCCAAGTCATCACCCGCCAGGACCGCCGTGACTTCAGCGCCGCCGAAGTCCTCCGGGCCATGACTCAGCTCGGCTTCACCTGCCGCGCCCTCCCCAAGGCCGCGCCTCTTGACATCCCCGGCTCGCTGCAGCACGCCTCCGCGATGCTCGGCACCCCGTGACGGTCTGACCGGGTAAACAGGCACGAGCCGACATCTGACCAGCAGTGTGGGCCCGACCGGTACGCCGGTCGGGCCCACACTGCGTGCAGCGGGTTCCCGTCGCCGTCGCTCCGTGGTCGGAACAGCTGAAGTCGCCTCCGGTCCAGGCGCTGACGTCCTCGATCGCAACCCGGTACATCCCACCCGTCTCCGGGCTCCCCAGCGTGCCCTGCAGGATCCGCCCGACATGGAAGTGCAGACGCGTGGGCGGCCCGTCCTTCTTCGCGGGGGAGTCGAAGACGGCGGCGAACTCGCCCAAGCGGGCGGAATCCGTCAGCACATCCGACACCCTCTGCCTCCGCGTGGCTGCGAGAGCCAGTCGACCGGTGATGACAGCGCCACCGGTGACCACGGTCAGCGACTCTGATTGCTCTGGTCGGACTGCTCGATCATCCCGGGATCGTCGAGGGCGGCGCAGCCCCTCGTGCCGCGCCCGTCAACAGCCGACCTGCGAGGCGTCGCGGCTGGAAGCGTCCGTCCCGGGCGGTGGTGTTCTTCGCGAGACGCAGTGTTGGCCGGCGCCCGCCGACGGTAGCCGCGGCGCAGTCGGCGACGTCACGCTCAGCCCGACGTGCTGCGCGGCGGTGGGTGGCTGTGAGCGCCGGATTGAGGCTCGGAGCTGCTTGAACCATCCATGGACCGGTCGAGGCGGATTACCTCATCTTCGAGCGCGCGAAAATCTATGCCAGCCAGAGTAGACATTGGGTGGCGGTGTGGTTATGGTTTCTCTCGTAGCCGAGATCAAGCGAGGCCCGGCAGAGATGAACTGCAGGGCAGCAATACCGCAGTTGCAGTTCGCAGAACGGTGCGGTGGTGGAGTCCCGAAGCCAGAGCGGTTGCAGGACGGTGACGGGACTGACGGCCGGACCGGGTGGCCCACAGTGATCAGGGGCCACCATGAGCAGTACCGCAGTGGCAGTACCCGCAAATGAAGGATCGCAGTACCCAGCAGCGAAGTCAGTGAGCAGGACCTCGGTGAAGGCGTCGGCTGCGGGCGCGCGCACCGGGAGGTTCGGCAGTGGGCTTCCAAGCCGGAGCAGACGCAGGACGGGCGACGGGGCCGGCTGCCGAAGAGTGGCGCTGTTCGAGGCCACCAGCAGTTCGCGGTATCAGCAGTTCGCAGGTTCCGTCAGTGAGTAGTTGATCAAGAGGGAAGAACGGAGGAGCCGAGCGCCATCAGGATCGCCCGGGCGGAAGTCTTGGACCCGGGTACCGCAGGACATCGATAGTGAGGTGGTCTCCGGTCAAGCAACCGCGATCCCCGCGCCCCCGACAGCGTCTCGGTCGGGTCTGCGGAAACAGAGGGCCGGTGCAGTATCAGGGCCGGCAGATGGTGTAGTAGTTCCTTCGGGGCCCTGGTGCCAGTACGGCGCCAGGGCCCCTCAACGCGTTCCGCAGAGAGGTGCAATGACAGCAGACGACACGTTCGGCCGTCTCGACGACGACGATTACCCCGCCTACACCATGGGCCGGGCCGCCGAGATGCTCGGCACCACCCCTGCCTTCCTCCGCGCCCTCGGCGAAGCCCGCCTGATCACCCCCCTGCGCTCCGAAGGCGGCCACCGCCGCTACTCCCGCTACCAACTGCGTATCGCCGCCCGTGCCCGGGAACTCGTCGATCGGGGCACCCCCATCGAGGCTGCCTGCCGGATCGTCATCCTCGAAGACCAGCTCGAGGAAGCCCAGCGCATCAACGCCGAATATCGCCGCGCCGCCGAATCAGTGAACCCGACGGCAGCAGAATGAGATGAGCGTGCCCGTCAGCGCCGGCGGGCATCGCACGCACGGTCTCGGTGTGCGGCGTGATCCTTTCCTATGGTGACGCGATGTGTGGGCGTGTAACGTCTGTGTCAGCTGTCGTGGTTCGGAATTCCCTCTTGCCCACGCCTCTGGTGTGGGCGTTTTGCTGTGCTGTGCCGCAGGGACCAGGGCGATCACCTCCGTCTGCCACATGGAGTGGGAGGCGTTCATCGACTGGAAGGCATAAGACATGGCAACGGGAACTGTGAAGTGGTTCAACGCGGAGAAGGGCTTCGGCTTCATCGCCCAGGACGGCGGCGGTCCGGATGTCTTCGCGCACTACTCCGCGATCAACTCCACAGGCTTTCGTGAGCTCCAGGAGGGCCAGGCCGTGACGTTCGACGTCACCCAGGGCCAGAAGGGTCCGCAGGCCGAGAACATCAACCCGGCCTGACCTCGCAGCCCTGCCCGAGGGATCGCGCACGCCGCGTCCGGGGGTCGCCGCCCGTGCGGGCCCTGCCGCCCACCTGGACGAAGGCGCCTGATCTCGTGCCGGACCGGCACAAGCGTGACTCGCTATCCGGCCGATTGGATCTCCGGCTTTGTGGGGCTGATCGGGTATGTAAAGGTCCTTTACGCCACTCCGAAGGAGAGTTGAGGCGACCGTCAAAAATGCCCAAGTTTCGGAGACTGAATGATAATTAGCCCTTGCGGGTGATCTTCTGACGTCTGCTCACCCGCTGTGGTGGTGGGTCGCCGGGAAGTGTCGGCGAGTCGCTGCTTGACATATGGTCTGCCGCAGGTTCCAAGGAGGCCACGTGAACGGTGGCTGTCCGACGAACGCGGCACGGTCGCTCGGACCTCGCCGTCCTGCTGCTGGGCTTCGCCCTCGCCGCCCGCCGTTCCGAACTGCGGCTGCTGGACTGGACCGACCTCGAGGAGGTCGAGGAGGGCCTGGCCGTCGAGGTCTGGCGGCCGAAGGTCAACCATGAGGGCCCGCTCGGCGTGCCCTACGGCTCCAACCCGGCCACCTGCCCCGTCCGCGCGGTCCGCGCCTGGAGACAGTGCCTGATCGAGCACGGCCGCCAGCCGGTCGGCCCCCAGTGCAGCAGTTCGGTGAGGGCGGTCAGGCCGGCGCGGGCTGCGGCCCGGGTCACCGAGTCTCCGATGCCTTCGCCGGTGATCCGGCGGAGGGTCTCCGATCTGTTGGCCGCGCCGGTGCATCGGGTGGGCGATGCGGCCGTGCCGGTCGATGCGCACGAACAGAGCGGACGCAGCCTGCGCCGCGGCTTCGCCACCGCCGCCAAACAGGCCGGCGCCGACCTCTGAAGGTCCAGGAAGAACCGCAGCCGCACGCCGGGCTCGTCAGGCTCCCGGGTCGTACGCTCCGCCGGCGCGACGGCGCACCGCGCGGCGAGCAGCTCCTGGACCACGAACGCGGTCTCGTCATCCGCGGCCGCGACCTCCACCACGGCCAGGCCCGGCACAACCACATGCGCATCATTGATCTGCCTCATGCCGGGCACTACGCGCGGGCATCCGCAGAGGTTCTCCGATGCCGCCGGCGTCACCCGACCCGAGTAGGAGAGGCCTCGGGACGATGTCCTGGACATGGTCGTGCGCGCAACGGCGGACCGGCACGAGGAAGCGGTCGGCGGCTAGCTGGAGGCGTCGGCCATGTGCTCGTGGTGGTGCTTGAGCGCGTCACGGGCCGTGAGGACATCGGCTGGGGCGAGGCTGCTCCAGTACGCGTGCGTGAGGATCGTCCCGGCGAGTTGGACTTCCCGCGCCCGCAGTCGGGCGATCTCCATTGCGTCCTGGGGGTCCCAGCCGGGGGAGGCGGGGCGGGACGACTTCCGCCAGGCGCTCTCGTTCGTCTCCCACGCGTCCAGCGGTTCGACCGACCACGGCACCCGCTGGTAGACCGTCTGCAGTTCAGTGCGGACCTGACGGAGTTCGTCCTGAGTGTCGATCAGGTCCTGGGGGAAGTTGTACGAGGCTGCCACGATCTAAAGGTACTGCTGTTCGAACCGGGCTCCGGACCGCCTCGCGGCAACATCTCCTGCGCCAACCCTTGCGTCTACTCTTGCGGCATCTCTTGCGACTTCTCTTGCGCGAGCCTCGCCGACGCCGCTGCATCCGTGCAGGTCACCCCCACCGTACGGGCGTGGTCGGACCCCTGACATCCCCGTTGCGGCCGCTTTCGCCCATGTCCCTGCTGAAGTTGAAGGAGAAGGGATGGGCAGGATGGTCGGCGCGGACGCAGCCGGGGATCAGGGCCGCGCTCGCCAGGTTGCGCGTCGGCTCCGCCGCCGCGCCGGGGGCCCCGGCGATCAGGAGTCGCCGTCGCCGATGTGGTCGAAGCCTCGCAGCAGGGGGCGCGAGCTCCGCCGCGCAGCCGCACAGATTGCACAACCGCGTCCCCGGGTTCTCCGCGACAGGGCGTGCTCCACATCGAGCAGCGGTGCACCCTGCGGGGCTTCCTCGCAGTCCAGCGCGTGCAAGACACCTCCAGCCGGGCCGCGGCCGCCGCGCAGCTTCTGCAGCCCCCACCCCGAAGGCTGGCGCTCCCTGAGGACCTTCCGGACCACGCACTGCGGCGACAGCCCAGCTTCTCGGTGGCGACCTGGTCGTAGTCGACGCCGTCGACCGGTCGTAACGCAGCATTCGCACGGCTCGGTCAGGTCTCGTAGAGGGCGCGCATACGTCCGCGAACTGCTGGGGCCGGGCGGCCTCGCAGCCGTCGCAGCGGTACCGGTGGAACCAGACGCGGTCCGGGTGGTCTTGCTGGGCGGAGGGTTGGGTGCGGCGGGCTGGGCACCTTGTTTCCGGTCCTTGCCGTACGACCAGGTCGCGCGGCCGTTCCTGGCCCATGCGCCGTGAACCACCGGGGCAACTGTCAGATCGCTGCCCATGGGCCCCGTCCGCCAACCTCGAGGCGGACAGGGCCTTCTTGCTTTCAGCTCATCCATTGGATGAGGCCATCGGGGCCGGGTCGGCACGAGCGAGGGGTGTCGCGACGAGGGCCGACTCATCGGCCGATCAACTCATTGCTTCTACCGTCCGGTTCGGTTCGGTATCCCATCGGGTATGCGAGAGCCCGGTCCCCTGTTTGCTTTCCGCTCGAAGGTGAGCCCGGCCGCCCAGCAAGTCCGGCATCACCTGTCACACCCGAGGCGGGCAGGGCTTCGACTTCCTCGGCTTCCACCACCGGAAAGTCGAATCGTGGAAATAGCGAGGCAGGTTCTACCTGCAACGCTGGCCGTCGGCCAGAGCGATGAGCGTACTGCGGGACAAGGTCCGCGCGGCTACCTCTTGCTCGAAGACGGAGCGGCCGGTGTCCGCTGTGGTCGCTGACCTCCACCCCGTGCTGCGGGGCTGGGCAGCGTACTTCCGCAACGGGAACTCCGGGCGGAAGTTCAACGCGGCCGACGGCTACGTCCACGAGCGGCTGGCCATCTTCGCCAGCCGGAAACACAGACTGCGAGGCCGGAACTGGACCACCCGTTTCACTTACGGGTGGATCACCCGACTCGGGGTCTTCCGCCTTACCGGAAACGTGCACAGGGCGACGGCGCATGCCAGTCGGTGAACGATGTCGGAAAGCCGTGTGCGGGAGAACCGCACGCACAGGTCAGGCTGCTGAAGGAGCGAAGGTCAACCAAGGCGCTCTGTATGGAACGAGGTTCGCAGTAGCGGCCGGCTGGTGCCCGGGGCGTCACGGGAGCGCCATGCGCCAGATGCGGGCCCAGGTGGACGCGTACTGCCGCAGCAGCGGACCGGTGGTGTACGGGATGCCGTACTTCTCGAACAGCTCGCGCACCCGGGGGGCGATCTGGGCGTAGCGGTTGCTGGGCAGGTCGGGAAAGAGGTGGTGCTCGATCTGGTGGCTGAGGTTGCCGGTGAGGAGGTGCAGGAGGGGGCCGCCGTCGATGTTCGCGGAGCCGAGTGCCTGCCGTACGTACCATTCGCCGCGTGACTCGTCCTCGATCTCGTCCTCGGTGAAGGACTCCGTGCCGGCGGGGAAGTGGCCGCAGAAGATGACGGTGTGCGCCCAGATGTTGCGGGTCACATTGGCGGTGAGGTTGCCGAGCAGGCAGGGAAGGGCGGACGGGCCGGCCAGCAGGGGGAAGAGGGCGTAGTCCTTGGTGAACTGCCGTGCCGCCTTCCGGGCCACACCTGCGACGTCGCCCAGGAACGCACGCACGGACTTGCGGCCCTGAAGGACCGCCTCGTGCTCCAGGTCGTACAGGGCGATGGCCCACTCGAAGACCGGTGCCAGCAGCGGCCCGCCGTACAGGGGCTGCAGGAGATGGGCGGGGTGCCAGGGCTGGTCCTTGCTCATCCGCATGATCACGTAGCCGAGGTCGCGGTCGCGGCCCACTACGTTGGTCCAGGTGTGGTGCAGGTCGTTGTGGGTGTGCTTCCAGGCGGCGGCTGGGGTGGGGAAGTCCCACTCCCAGGTGGTGGAATGGATGGCCGGGTCGCGCATCCAGTCCCACTGTCCGTGCAGGATGTTGTGCCCCAGCTCCATGTTCTCCAGGATCTTGGCGGTGGTCAGCATCGCCGTTCCGGTCAGCCAGGCAGGTGGCAGGAGGGACACCGCCAGGGCCACCCGGCCGCCGGCCTCCAGGATGCGGTGCACGGCGACAAGGCTGCGGATGTACCGGGCGTCTTCGGCGCCGCGTTCCGCGAGAACGTCGGCGCGGATACGGTCCAGTTCCAGCGCGAAGGCGTCGGCGTCGGACGGCGCGAAGGCAAGCGCGGCCACTGGTCTTTTCCTCTCCGGCAGGTTCGGCAGGTCTTCATCTAGAGGTTGATGTGCACAGGTCCGCAGGCGGCCGACACACAGGTCTGGATCAGGTCGCCGGGCTCACCATGGACGTCGCCGGTTCGCAGATCGCGGACCCGGCCGGCGGACAGCGGACTGACGCAGCTGTGGCAGATGCCCACGCGACAGCCGCTCGGCATGGCCACACCCGCCGCCTCGCCGATGTCCAGCAGAGGTGTGGTGGGGTCGGCGTCCGCCTCGACACCGCTCCGGGTGAAGCGCACCCGGCCCCCTGTGATGCCGGGTCCGTCGCTTGGGACGGCAGGTGACGTCGGCCGGAACCGCTCCAGACGTAGCCGATGCCGGGCATCCGCATCGCGCCAGACCCGTTCGGCGAAGGCCAGCAGACTCTCCGGCCCGCACGCCCATGTATCTCGCTCGGGCCAGTCGGGGCACAAGCGGTCCAGGCGGGCCGGATGCAGCCGTTCCTCCGTGCGGGTGTGGTGTTCATGCAGCGTGAACCAGCTTTCGTGGGCGGCCATGTCCTGCAACTCCCTGCCGAAGACCACCTGGTCGGCGTCGGGTGCGCAGTGCACCAGCACGGTGTCAGGGCGGCGGCCCGCGCGGCCGGCGAGCGCGCGCAGCATCGACATGGCAGGGGTGATGCCGATACCACCGGTCAGGAACAGCAGGCGCGCGGGTATCGGGTCGGGCAGCACGAACGCCCCCTGGGCAGGTCCGAGGCGCAGAGTCTCCCCCGGTCGGGCCCGGTGGGCCAGGTACGACGACACCCGCCCGCCTGGGACCGCCCGTACGGTGATCGAGAAACGGCCGGTGCCGTCCGGCGGGGTCGTGATCGAGTACGTCCGCCAGTGCAGCACGCCATCGATGCCCACTCCCACCGGCACGTACTGACCGGCGGCACGATGCGCCGCCCAGCCGCGCCCCGCGCCCACCACGAGCGTCGTCGCGTTCGCCGTCTCCGGCTGGACCGCCTCCACCCGGCCCATGGGCCACCGGGACGACCACAGCGGATCGACGACCGCCAGAAAGTCGTCCGGCAGCAGCGGTGTGGTGAGCCTGCTGGCACCCCGCCACATGGGCCGCGCCAGACGCCGGAACACGCCGACCATTCCGCCTCTCCCATCCGCGTCCCTCTCCGGTCACCCACGCTTACGTGAATGGGCAGAACCGGCAAGGCGGGTTACTCCTCACGTACTCGCTCCGGTTCCCGGGCGCCCACACCGTCCCCGGTCTCAACGCCGCAGACGGGCACTGTGCACCCGCGTGACGGGCCACGTCGCCGTCGGATGACGCGTCCGGCAGGGGACTCGGTCTCCGCGGTGACGGTGACGTGGGGCCGTACTCGGGTCAGACGCCTACTGAGATTTTCACGGTGGGGTCGGTGGTGCGAGGGTCAGTCCGGTGGCGGTGAGGCAGCCGTCGATTAGGTGTGGCCGGAGCTGGATCCTGCGTAACTCCCGGCGGAGGACACGGTCGAGGTCGTCGGGTGTGTCGAAGGCGGTGTTGGCCATGGTCCGGCGTACCAGTGACCAGACGGCCTCGACGGGGTTCAGGTCGGGTGCATACGGCGGGAGGCAGACGGTGGTGAGCCAGTCGTGCTCGGCCTCGTAGCGTTTCAGCCCGACCGCCAGGTGAGTGTTGAGATTGTCCCAGACCACCACGATCGGGCCGCCGAGCTGGATGTGTGCGCGGACGAGCAGGTCGCGGTAGTCCTGCCAGGAGAAGCTCTTGCGGGCGCCTTTGAGGAGGAGGTGGTTGCGGGGTCGGTGGATGAGACGGCTTTCCACGCCCGGTTTGTAGCAGCACAGGGCGGCGACCGAGGTCCTGCGGCGGGAGCGGCCTCTCACTCGGATGACGGGGGTGTATCCGCGCCGGCCCCAGGTGCGGGCGCGAGGCGGCGTCATGGAGAATCCGGACTCGTCCTCGAAGACGATCCAGGCCCCGTGGGCCGCCGCGAGGCTTTTACCCTCGGCCACACCTCCTTCTTCCACAGTTCGACGGCGTGCTCGTCGCGCTCCAGTGCTCTGCGGGCAGGCGCCTGCCATGACCAGCCGTGCCGTTTCAGCAGCCGCCACACCGTCGCCACCGACAGGCTCAGCCTCAGATGCCGGCGGATCACCGTCTGGACCCGGGCCAAAGTCCAACGCTCGTCGTCGAAGCCGTGCCCTGACGGGCCCTTGCCGAGTTCCTCCTCGAGCACGGCGAACTGGGCATCGGTGACGGTCGGAGAATTGGCTGGGCCCGCAGAACGCAAGGCCTCCATGCCGCCCTCGCGCCAGGCACGGCGCCAGCGTTCCACCGACCGGACACTCACCCGCAGGTCCTTCGCGATCACCGCGGTCTTCTCGCCCGCCGCGAACCTCTCACCGGCCCGGAACCGGATCTTCTCCCGAAATGCCCGACGCTCGGCGGTCAGGCCCCCACCCTCCGGATAACGCACACCACCGGCATACCGCAGGGATCATGAACCGTCACCACCCGACGACAACCCGAAAACCTCAGTAGGGGTACCGGGAGGTTGGATGGCTCGGCACAAGAAGGCTCGGCAAGGTGGGAGCCCCGACCCGTTCAGGATCGGGGTCCTCCTGCTCCAACTAGTGAGGATGGTCTGGGACCACCTCATCTGACCGAGCGTGGCGTCGGCCGCTCTCCGCCGTGGGAAGCCTGGGCGGTCGGCGCCATTTAGTTTGCGACTTAGTTGTCATTTAAGTCGGTGGCCCCACCCTAGCGCACCACGTGTTGCATTGGGGTGGGGTTTCACCACAACACAAGTCGCTACTTCACGTACGATCTAGCGGACCTGTGGGGGCCCCTACGCCGCTGCCCACTCCAGTCCGAGCGCGGCGAGTGCGGCGAGCTTGTCGGCGGAGAGCTTCGCGCGTCTGGTCTTGGTGTTGGAGAGCCACACTCCGAGCTTCACAGGGTGTTCCTGGCCGTCGACTACGACGGTTTCTACGTGCCCCGTGGGACGGTCAGGGAGCCGGTGCGGGTTTTGTACTGTGCCAGGGCTGCCACGCCTCACTTGAAGGCCCCCGAGGCCGTCTTGGACGGCTTGGCGGGCGTTTCCTGCTCTGATGGCAGCGGCGTGACGCCGACGGCTTCCAGGCGTTCGCGCTGCCCGTCGGTCAGGGCCGTCCAGACTTCGGGGTTGCGCTGCTTGGCCAGCCACTTGCCGATGTCCATGCCGTGGATGGTGACGCCGGGCAGAACGATGTCGGCCTGGCCTTCTTCGTCGCGTACCAGCTCGCGCAGCGCGGCGTAGTGCCGTTGCCAGTCGGCCGGCCACGCCGGGTTCCAGTGCACAGCCCATGGCGGGCATTGCAGGGCCGGTGGTCCCGCGGGAGTGCTGGTGTCAGGTCTTCGCGGTCACGCCGACCACGCTGCTGGCCTGGCATCGACGGGCCTCTGGTCTCCCGGAAGTGGACATTCACCGAGTGCCGTCACCCGGGACGGCCCCCGACTGCGCCCACCGTCAAGCAGCTCATCCTGCCTCTGGCGCGCGAGAACAGCACCTGGGGCCACTGCCTCCTCGCCGTCACTCGGGCCCGCACCAGCGCTCCTGCCCCCGGCGCCCGCCTCGCCCCTGCCAGCGCCCGAGAACTCCTCCGGCTGCTGCGGGCCACCGTGCTGCCGCACTCCCGCCGCGACCTCGACCACCTCCTGCACTGGTCCGCCTGGCGCCGCCACCACCAGCACCAGGCCGCCCAAGCCCACCGCCGCTGGAACAACATCACCGCCGCCGCGACGCCATGACGGAGAAGCCGTGATCAAGAACTACAGCTGCCAGGTCAGAGCACGTTTTCAGACCGCTTCGACGAATCCACCGCGGCTGGCAAGATTTCGCTCTTTTCCTCTGCATCAGACTCCAGCACTATAGGTGGCGTTTTGCGGCTGCCGTCTGTTTAAAAGCGGCTGCCTGTCAACCGGAAAAGGGGGAACGTGAACGTGTCACCGCGTAGAGCCCTGGCGATGGTCGTCGCGGCTGCGACACTGGTCATGGGGCAAGTCGCAGTCAGTAGTGCGTCGGCCGCGCCGGCCGAGACGTCCCGGCTTCAGCAGAAGATCGACAGGTATCTGGAAAAGCACTCCGAAGCTCGTCAGGTTGGCGTCAACAAGGTGCAGATTCCGGGCGGCACTCTGACTGTCGCTGACCCCGGAACCACCTTCAGCGCTGCGGCGATCAGCTGCAGCAGCGGATGGCTGTGCATCCAGGACGGCTACGGTGACCGCTACGACTACTACTACTGCGGCTACTACGATTTCTGGGGCATCGGCGACGGCGTGTTCAACAACAACCAGACCTCGGGCACCGTCGCCAGGTTCTACAACCAGAATGGAAGTCTCCGCTGGACGAATACGGCCAAGGCCACCGGCACCGCGTCGTGGACTCCCGTGTATCACATCCGGCCGTGCTGACCTCCTAGAGCTGGCATCAGCTGCTGTGCCCCCGGCTGCACGGTGGATTCCAGGGGTCGTTGCAACAGTGTGATCAACTGGCTGTAGCCGGGAGCTTAGCGAGACGCTCGGCTGGGGTTTCCCAGCCGAGCGTTTTTCGTGGGCGGCTGTTCAGCTCGGCAGCCACGGCGTCCAGGTGCTCCCGGCTATGTGGGCTGATGTGGAGACCGGTGCGGACTGTCCCGTGTTCCATGTTCACGAAACGGGTTCTGGCACAGATCTTGGGGAGTGGTCGCAGAGCGTTACTCCGATGTTCGATTGTGAGGACACGGGTTCGCGTGAGACCGCGTACGCCTTGGCGTCTCGGTTTTAGTTGACGCTCCATCAGGTATCTGGCAGCCGCTGCTGCGGTCGGTTGTGGATGGTGATGGTGCTGGTCATGCAGACCGATGCACCGTTCTGGGACTCGCTGGTGTTCGAGGGGATCGGCGATGTGGATGTCGAGGCGGTCACGTCCGCGTTCGGCACGGTCGAGGTGGTGGCGAGGGGCTGCGCTGCCGGGGCTGTATGCCCTGACTGCGGCTGCTTTTCGGACCGAGTGCACGACCGTTACCAGCGCAGACTGAAGGATCTTCCGCTCGCTGAGCAGGGCTTTGTGATCCGGCTGACGGTTCGACGTTTCCTCTGTGGGTCGGCGGACTGCCTGCGCCGGACGTTCGCCGAGCCGTTCTCCCGGCTGGCCGCTCCGTACGCACGGTTCACCACGCGGCTCAACCACGCCCTGGAGCGAGTGGGGCTCGCGCTGGCCGGGCGGGCCGGCGCCCGGGGCTGGCTGCCCAGCTGGGCTTCGGCGCGGGAAGAATGACCTTGTTACGCAGGGTCATGGCATTGCCGGATCCACGGTTCAGCACGCCGCGTGTGCTGGGTGTCGACGACTTCGCGATCCGTCGCGGTCAGATCTACTCCACCGTTTTGACCAGCGTCGAAGACCATCGCGTGGTCGATGTGCTCCCGACCCGTGCAGCCGGGCCGCTGGCCGCCTGGCTGATCCGCCACCCCGGCGTGGAGATCATCTGCCGGGACCGGGCGGGCGCCTACGCCGAGGGTGCCCGGCGCGGTGCCCCCGACGCTGTGCAGATCGCCGACCGGTTCCATCTGTGGCAGGGCCTCGGCCGGGCCGTGGAGACCTGCGTTGCCGCCCACCGCTACTGCCTGCGCAATCCTTCGCCCAGCGGCATGTTGCCGGAGGCCACCGGAGGGGATTCCGGTCGGTCGCAGGACGATTCGGTGCCGGTCGGCCGGCGGGCCGAGCGGAAGAAGGCCTCACATGCCCTGGTGCACGAGCTGCTTGCCCAGGGTCACTCACGCCGGGCGATTGCCCGGCACCTGGGCTGGGGTCTCAACACCGTGCTCCGGTATGCGAACGCCGCACGCTGGCAGGACACCTTCCGCGAGAACCGGCCCCGGCCCAGCAGACTGGACCCCTACAAGCCCTACTTGGAGCGGCGATTCGCCGAGGGATGCACCAGCGTCACCCAACTGCACGGCGAACTGGTAGCCGAGCAGGCTCCTGTCACCTACGGCATGGTCCGCGCGCACATCGCCACTTTGGGCGGGGCTCCGTCCACCGCACCATCACGGCCGCCGACGGTGCGGCAGGTGACCGGCTGGATCACCCGTCACCCCACGACCCTGACCGAGGAAGACCGGGCCCGCCTGAAGGAGGTCCTGGCCCGCTGCCCCGAACTGGACAAGGCCGCCGAACATGTCCGCGACTTCGGCGAGATGCTCACCGACCGCCTTGGCACCAAACTCCCGATCTGGATCGACGCAGTCGACGCCAGCCAGCTACCCGGCCTCACAGGCTTCGCACTCCACCTACTCCGAGACCTCGACGCCGTGACCGCCGGGCTCACTCTCGACTGGAGCTCCGGCAGTATCGAGGGCGCCGTCAACCGCATCAAGAAGATCAAGCGGCAGCTCTACGGCCGAGCCGGATTCCTACTACTCCGAAAGATGATCCTGCTCCAGTGACACTCCGAGACGTCCCCCGAGATCTGCACAGAACCGAGAAGTGGGAACATTTGCCGCGGCAAGCGTGTGGCGGGTCGCCCAGCCGGCCGTGGCAGGATGGCCTCATGTTGATCCGAAAGGGCGATGCCGCGTAGGCGTCCCAAGGCTGTCCGCGCAGAGCGGTGGCGGCCACGATGGCAGTATCCGGTCCTGAGGGTCCGTGGTGTCTCCGCGCGAACTCGTGCAGCGATCCGCCGGGTCGAAGACCAGGAGATGTGGCCTAACGCGGTCGCGCATGCGCTCTCTCGCTTCGAGTGGGCTTTCAAGCAGCCTGGACGATATCTGAACGCCTCCCAGGCCTGTTCGCCTGGCATAGAGGTGGAAGATGCCCGCGATGACCTGGAGCGGGCGATGCTGCACCTTCCTCCCGGAGCCAAACGGGACTTGGGCCGACTGATCACGCGCATCGATGAGGAATTCGAGCGCCGTACCTTGCCGGAACCCAACAACATCGAGTTGGCGATGTTCGGCTGGTGGTGGACCAGAATGCGGGAACGCTGACGAGCCCCGGCTCGCGCCCCCTGCAATCGAACGACACCGTCACCCTCCGCGACCGCTCCCCAAGATCTGTGCCAGAACCCGCAACTCATGAACAAAGCCACCCATACCGGTGGCCATCGAAACCAGCAGAGGCCTGCTCGTGGCCGCCCTGCGCACCGGCAGCCGCAAGGTCTTCGCGATCAACCCGCTCGCCGCCTCCCGCTACCGCGACCGGCACGGTGTCAGCCGCAAGAAGTCCGACCCCGGCGACGCCCTGGTCCTGGCGAACATCCTGCGCACCGACATGCACGCCCACCGACCGCTGCCTGCCGACAGCGAACTTGTGCAGGCCATCACCGTGCTGGCCCGCGCCCAGCAGGACGCCGTCTGGAGCCGCCAGCAGGTCGCCAACCAGGTCCGCTCGCTGCTGCGCGAGTACTACCCCGCCGCCCTGCACGCCTTCCAAGGCAAGGACGGTGGCCTGACCAGGGCAGACGCCCGCATGATCCTCACCCTCGCCCCGACCCCGGCGAAGGCCGCGAAACTCACCCTCGCCCAGCTGCGCGCCGCCCTCAAGCGCAGCGGCCGCACCCGCGCCTTCGACACCGAGACCGCGCGCCTGCGGGACATCTTTCGCTCCGAGTACGCCCGCCAGCTTCCGGCCGTCGAGGACGCCTTCGGCCACCAGCTCCTGGCCCTGCTCAAGCAACTGGACGCCACCTGCCAGGCCGCGGACGACCTTGCCGCGGCCACCGAAGCCGCCTTCAGCCAGCACGCCGACAGCGAGATCCTGCTCAGCTTTCCCGGCCTCGGCCCCCTGCTCGCGGCCCGCGTCCTTGCCGAGATCGGCGACGACCGCAGCCGCTTCGCCGATGCGAGAGCGCTCAAGTCCTACGCCGGCTCCGCCCCGATCACCCGCGCCTCTGGCAAGAAACGCTTCGTCGGCCGCCGCTTCGTCAAGAACAACCGGCTCATGCACGCGGGCTTCCTCTGGGCCTTCTCAGCCCTCCAGGCCTCACCCGGAGCGAACGCCCACTACCGGCGCCGACGCGAGCACGGCGACTGGCACAACGCCGCCCAGCGCCACCTGCTCAACCGCTTCCTCGGCCAGCTCCATCACTGCCTCCAGACACGGCAGCCATTCGACGAACAACGCGCTTTCGCACCGCTCCGCCATGCGCCTGCGTGACCGTAGTCCGGGCCGCACACATTGCCGGATGCCGGAAGGCAGCCGCTCCCGCCATCTGCCGCGCCCTGAAGATGAGGCGTCGCGCCCGGACTGCCATCATGCTGCCCGGGGGCGGACCTTGGCGTTGGGGGCCGCGTGACGTGAGAAGAGTGTGGCGCGGATGCTCGGAATCCAGACCGATGCGTGGGACACGGCCGGGGGAGTGCTCATGACGGTCGTGGGACTGGGCTGTGCGTGGTGGGGCGGGCTGGCTGTGCTCCGGCCGGGCCGGCCGCCGCAGCCGATCGGATCGGTGACCGCGGCAGGTGTGTCCCAGCGGCGGGCGCCCCGTCGGGCCGGTGGTGTTGTCGCCGGACGGCACAAGTGAAGCGGCCCGTGTCCTGGAGCGAGGCGGCACTCGTGAGCGCCGCCTGCTGGACAGTCAGCGGACTGGGATACGGGGTGCTCGCCGCCCTCGATGAGCCGCAGCTGTCCCCCGCGCCCCTGATCGGCATGGGCCTGGCCCAGTGGTTCTTTGCGTATCACCGCTGCTGGCGGGCGGCTGTCGCGGCGTGCCTCACGGCGTTTGTCGTGTTGTTCGGGCTCGTGGACATCCTGCGGCCGGGCCTGGGCCGGTACGTGGCGGATGCCCTGGCCGTGGGGACCGCCTCGACGGTCGCCCTGACCGTCTTCGCCCTGGTCGACCGCGCCAGCGGACGCCATCATGACGCCGCAGGCTGACCCCGATAACGCGGGCACAACACCACCAGCTTGACTTCGTAGCCTCCTGAGATGTCTCGGAGGGGGCTGGGGAAGCGCGTGATCTTGCGGTGGGTAGGGGACTGGTAGGTGGGTCGGGGGGGCACTCCCCCCTCGGACGGCCCCCGGAGGGCAGCACACCGCCCGCCGGCCGTCCAGGACGCCTACGGCGCCGCAAGCGGTCGGGCAGAGCCCGATCCTGGACAGCCGACGAGCGGCGCGCTGGGCAGAGCCTGCCCGACCGAGGAGGGAGCACCCCCCGACAGGTCGACGTACGGCGAAAGGCTCGCCCGACATCCGGCACAGCCCGTTACGGTGCTGACCATGGCGACCAGCACGGCAGCACCGACCGAACACCCGGGATACGCACTGCTGATAGCCGCCGAGCCGCCGGTACGTCACCCGCTCGCCGTCGCCGCGACGCTGCCCCGGCTCGCCGCCGTCCCGCCGGCGCGACTCGTGGGTGCCTCGTACGCCAGCGCCGTGCAGTTGGCCAACCCCGACGACCCGCACACCGTGCTGACCGCCGTCCGCACGGCGGCTGCCGTCGAGGGCCCGCTACTCGTCTACGTCGCCGGGCACCTGGCCATCGACTCCCGTCAGCACCTTCTCCACCTGGCCCTGGCTCGCACCACATCCCGCACTGTCCGGTACACCGCACTTCCGTGGCACTGGCTGGCCACCGAGCTGCAGCACCGCGCCCCGGGCACCACCACGGTGGTTGTCGACCTGGCCGCCGACACCGACGTCTGGCAGGCCCTCATCCAGCGGGAGCAGACCCTGGACGGTCCATACGCCCTGTACGGCGTCGTGCAGCTGCAGGATCGCCGCCACCGCCCCAGCCCCTCGTACACGCACGGGCTTGCCCACATCCTGCGAACCGCGCCGGCGAGGCCGACCGCCGACGACCTTCACCGCCAGGCCGCCCGCGCCGCCCAGGTCGAGCCCGCCGCCACCCTGTGGTTGGGCCCCGCCCCGGCGAACCCGACGCCGCCGTCGCCCGCCGCCGAGCCGCTCGCGGTCGACGTCCCCGCGCCGAGGCCGGAGCCCATACAGCCGGCCATGCCCTCCCCGGCACCCGCTGAGGACGACCCACACCGCGCCATCAGCCAGGCGAGCCAGGCCGGGCGCCACGCCGAGGCCGCCGCCATCGCGGCCGCGTGGGAGCAGGCAGCCCTCCGCCAGCACGGCCCCACCTCCCCCGAGGTGGCCCACTGGATCGAGGTACGCGCCGTTATCGCCCTGGAAGAAGGCGCCCCCGACCGGGCGTGTGAGCTGTGGTTGCGAGGCGCCGTGGCGCGGCTGACCGCCGACCAACCCGAGGCCCACCCCGACGTCGTCGCCGCCGTCGACCGCGCCCACTACGCCTGGCATCACGTCACCGACCCTGTTAAAGCACGCGAGTTGGGCACCGAGCTGTCAGCTCTGCGTACGCAGGTCCCCGGAAAGAGCGGCGCCCGAGAAGACGTCCAGCGACGCCTGGGATCCTTATGGCCACGAGGCTGATCAGCACCACAAAGCGGACCACGGACAAGGAACGGCTGTCCACCCTGCCGCAGCTGGAGAAGGCGTCGAGGCTCGTGGCCAGGGCCTCGAAGGTGTTCATCGAGGAACTGGAGTTGGTCGAGGAGGCCGGCTGCGATGTGGACGTGGCCGCGTTGTGGCGGGCCTTGGAGGAGGTTGCGCCCAGGGCCGCACTGTCGAGTGCCGCCGCGGCGGTGGTGAGTCTGGTGCCGGAGGACGACGAGTCGGCGGAGATCGCCATGCGAGGCGCGCTGGCCCTGCGCTACAACACCGTCAAGCCGTTCCTGTCGCTGCTGGGCGAGACCTCCATGCTCGGGGCGGCGACCGGCGGCGACCGGCGGCAAGCGGGTGCTGGCGGGGGTGAAGCGGCTGCCGGCCCTGGCCCGGCGCCGGGTGACGGAGAAGCCGCTGCTGCCACGGGAGATCGAGGCTGTGTCCGGTCATGCCGTGGAAGGTGGACTGGCGGTCGTCGCTGGAGTAAGGATGGCGTAGCAGGCGCGTGATCTGTCGGACAATGGTCTGGTGTGGATGTTCCGAGAACCGTAGATCCCGCCGGAGTCCTCGTGGCTCTGTCGGATCTTCTCCGTCAGTGCGGCGTCCTGGCGGCGTCGTTCGCACGGATCGGTCTCGGCACGGCGCCAGCGGTAGTAGGTGGAGGAAGGGATGTGCAGTTCCCGCAGTATGGGCTCGACTCCCAGGTGCGGATGCTCGTCGACGAGCGTGGTCACCTGGGCCGGGTCGGGTCGAGCTGAGCCGCGAAAAAAGCCGATGCCGTCCGCAGGACCTCGTTCGCCCGGCGCAGTTCCCGCACCTCGCGCCGCAGCTGGGCTAGCTCTTCCTTCTCCTCGCTGGTCAGCAGGTCATTCCGCTCGCCGGAGTCGGCCTCGGCCTGGCGGATCCAGTTGCGCAGGGCTTCGTGATGCACACCGAGTTCCTCAGCCATGCGGCGGATTACGGTTTTCGGCTCGGCAGTCCGATACATCCGGACCGCACGCTCACGCAACTCCAGCGGGTACTTCCTCGGGGCAGGCATCGTCTGGATTCCTCTCATGAGCCCCCATATGACCCGCTGTCAGACCTACCCGCATCTCGGGGGAACCTCAGCTGTTCAGGAGCGGTGAGGGAAGTCCGCTTGGGCCGTGCGGTACAGGCCGATGATGAGAAGCGCCGCGGAGCCTGCCCAAGGGAGCATGTCGGAAGGGTGTGCCGCGGGCCAGGCCCACCAGTGGGCTGTCTGTTCCGGTCCGTAGCCGAAGACTGAGACCGTCAGGGCGAGCAGCGTTGGGATCACTGTCGAAGCGTGATTTCCGAGAATCGTTCTGCCGATGAGGGCGAGTCCGGTGTAACAGGCCAGGTTGCGTACAGCGGATTCAGTGATGGAGCCATTGGCGCTGCTGATCCATCCTGCTGCAACCGGGACTGCCACAGCGGCCGTTGCTGCCACCACCGTGATGGCGAGGAGGGAATCGAGAGCGGCGATGCGTCGTACCGCTGTGGTCTCGATCGGGGTGGGCGTTCCGTAGCAGGCGTTGAGGGCGATGGCCGGCGCCAGTGGGGCGAAGAGAGCGAACGGGACGTTAGCTGACGTCGCTCCGCCCAACTGGGGCAGCGGCAGGCTGGTGTCTCCGAGGGCAAGGGTCACAACCCAGAACCCGGTGGTGACGATCGCGAGGAGGAGCGTGCGCCGTGTGTGAAGCCACCATGTCATCGTGGCATGCACCGGACCTGGGCGATGGTGGAGCGGTACCAGGCTTTCTGGTTGCCCAGGCTGTCGTCGAGAACATGTTCGACGGGTTCCCATGTCCGTGGGTCGGTTCGGTGCTGGGCTTCCTGCGGACTCATGCCCGCCCGTACAGAGAGCCAGGTACGCAGCTCGTCTTCGGATTCGAAAGCCTGTTGTGCGGCCCTGGCCGGGTCTGCCGGGCAGTTGGTCTGGCTCTCGTCGTCTGAGTCGTTGACCAGGACCGTGGTGAGATCGGCGACAAGACCGGCCACGATGTCCTCGCTGGTGTAGCCGGCATCCTGCCTGACCGTGACCGTCCACTGATTCCGGCTCGGGTGCTGGTTGTCTTCGGTGACCACTTTCGGCGAGGTCACTCCGACAAGACGCAGGCGTGTGACCGCTGTGCTCACCGTACGGGACGTCTCGCTGAGGCGGGGCGTGTGCTCGGGCCAGACACACACTCGGGTGCCCCGGGAGTCGGTGCAGACCAGTTCGGACTCAGGACGCGTCTGGACCGCGTCGGGGCCGAGATGGTTCACAAGGCTGACGCCGCTGACGGTGGTGGCCATGGCGGCTACTACCGACAGCGCGACGCCCGCGTACGGCACGGAGTCGGGCAGGCTCCCCAGACGGGGGGCGCGCCGCGACGCAGCCACTGCGGCAACTGCCAGGCCGGCCAGGCCGACAGCCACAAGCACCGGTGCCAGGATGCCCGCGGGGTCGACCGCGAAGGTGTTCATGCAGCAGCCATGGGCCGGCCGAGTGAGATGACGCAGCCACAGAGGCTCGAGTGCAGGCGGATACACGTTCCACAGGTAGTCGCCGACCAGAGTCACCGGGACGGCGGCTACGGCGGGCAGCCATATTCCGATCGCGTAGCCGGCGAGGACATGGGCGCACAAGATGGCGCCCGCCGATGCCATGATCCTGACATCCGGCCACCCCGGAGCCGACTCCATCTGTAGGCGAGTCACGGCGAGCGCTGCCGCGAGGGCGAGAAGACCCAGCAGCCCGACCGGCGCGAGGGAAGCCCCGGCGATCTCCCACCCGTTGCGGGTCGGGGTCCCGTCCCCGATTTTGGCGCGGCGGAGCCTACTGGCTTCCCACGCCGCACACGCCGCGGTCACCGGCGCGATGAAGATCAGAGCGGAGGCCGCCTTGGCAGTGGCGGCGGTCCAGTAGCCGTCCAGATCACCGGAGACGTAGTCCGAGGAGACATAGAGGACCACGATGAAGAGAAGCAGGGGAGCGGCGAGAACGGCGGCGTTGGAACGCGGGTGGAAACGGAAGAGCACTATGCTTCGCCTCCACCGAGAACTGCGGCGTAGGCGCCGTCTGCGAGCCGACCTGGCGCGGTGTCATGCGGGGCCTGGGCGTGGAATTCCTTGACCGTACCGCTGAACCGGACCGCCCCCTCCGACAGGACCACCACATGGTCGTACACCTCGGACAGGTCCTCGGTCTGGTGTGTGGAGGCGATGATGTCGGCATTTTCGGAGAGCTGCTCGACGACTTTCCGGAACGTGCCCCGCTGTGCGGGGTCGAGACCCGCTGTCGGCTCGTCCATCAGAACGAGTTGGGAAGAGTGCACCAGTGTCTGGGCCACGCCGACCCGGCGAAGCTGTCCACCGGACAGCGACGATGCCTGCTGGCCCGCTTTCTTGGCGAGTCCGACGCGACCGAGTGCCTCCAGCGCTCCGTCCCACGCTTCTCGCCGTGACATGCCCTTGAGCCAGCCTGCGTAGGCAACCTGTTCCTGGCAGGTCATACCTGGAACGGGTGTGATGTGCTGGGGCATCCAGCCCACTTGACGCCGATACGTGCGTAGCTGGGAACGCAGGGCGGGGTCGAGTCCCGCGAAGGAGACGGTGCCGGAGCGGGGCTTGAGGGCGGAGGCGGCAAGAGCCAGAAGCGTGGTCTTGCCCGCGCCGTTGGGCCCGAGCAGCACAGTACGGCCCGAGGGGAAGGCGAAACTGAGTCTGTCAAGGACGACCGGGCCCCGCCGGTACTGATAGGTGCAGGAGTCGAACTCGACAGACACAGCCTCACAGCCTTCTTACGGAGATTGTCGTTGCTTCAGTGCGCTGCTCAGTATCGGACGGAGACCGAGTTCACCTTCAGGTAGTAGCCCGACGGGCTGTCCTGGATCTTCGTCACCGTGAAGTGGTAATTGCCCTTTGGCTGGACGCCGAAAGCGTGCGAGTCGGAACTGCTGCAGTGGAAGGTGTAGCGGCCTCGGTCCTCGTTGGGCTCAACAATCGAAGTCTCGCGGGTCAGCTGCAACTGCGTGTTGTCGACCGGGGCGCCCAGCCCCCCCATTGCTGCAGCCGCTGAGGGATATGGAGGTGCTCACGCTGTCGTTGTTGTTGTCGGTCCACGTCCGGGAGTCGAACCCGGTGCGGACCCCGTTCATGCTGGAGCTCCAGCTGCCTTCAGCGTGGGCCGGTATCGCGCCGGCGAGGACGACAGCCGCAGCACATCCCGTGACAGCTGCGATCACTCTCTGTCTACGGCGTTGTCAAGTTGCGTTATGTGGAAGGTGAGTTGTGGCGTTTTGATGGCGCTCGGGTGCCGTGCCGGGCACGGTGCTCAGGCGTGCGCGGCCGCGCCGGTGACGGTCTTCCAGAGGCGGAATCGTTCGGTCATCTCGGCACGGTAGCCACTCGTTGTGATCAGATGCCGGCGGGGCCGGAAGAGTGTCGAGATCCTTGAGAACGCGGCGAGGAATCTCTGCGCCGCACCCGTTGAGCGGAAGTTCTTCATAGCCCTCTCGCGCTGCCTCGTGGGCTGATGGCTGTTCTCTGCACGGTTGTTCAAGTACTTCGAGCTGCGGTGCTCCACCGAGGGCATGGCCTCGCGGTGGGCGACGCCGTAGCTGCGGAGCTTGTCCGTGACGAGTACACGGGGTACGTACTCAAGATCCTTCAGCAGCTTGCGGAAGAAGCGTTTCGCAGCCCGGCCATCACGCTTGCTCTGCACCAGAATGTCCAGGACGTTGCCGTCCTGGTCGACGGCCCGCCAGAGATACCGCCTCTTCCCGTTGACTTTGATGAACACCTCGTCCATGTGCCACTTGTCGCCCGGGCGGGGCCGGCGGCGACGCAGGTTCCGGGCGTAGGCGGGGCCGAACGTCGCGCACCAGGCACGGACCGTCTCGTACGAGACCGTGATGCCCCGCTCGAACAGGAGCTCCTCGACCTCCCGATACGAGAGTGGGAAACGGTGATACAGCCACACCGCGTGACCGATCACCTCGGCCGGGAACCGATACCCCTTGTACGACGGCGACACCTCGGACTCCACGACCGGCCCCTCCCGCAACGATCACCACCAAGAGCATCCCACGCCCCTTCGGCAACCTGACAGAGCCGACGCTCGAAGTCGCGCCGGCCTACCTCTCCGACACCGACGCGGCCGACGTCCTGGCGCTGCTGTGCGAGGAGATCGGCGAGCTCCTCGAGAACGGCCTCGCTCCCCGCCGCTACGCGATGTCCGGCGACCGCCGGGCCCTGCACGGCACCGTCCTATGACCGCTGCTGCCGTATAGATAGGGCCAAGCTTCGCAGACCGGTCGTCAGCTGGTGGACCAGGCACGCAGCTGCGCGGCGATCTCCTGAACCCGGGCGCCCTTGGCGCGCATGACGAGCGCGAGAGCTTCCTCCGGCTCGTAGTGCAGGTACTGGCCGTTGGTGCCAGAGGGAAAGCCGTGCCGCCGCTCGAACTCGCCTGTCATTGCCGTGAGAGTCCCGGAGACTCTATCTGTCCACGAGGCCAGTGACGTTTCGGAGGCCGGGATAGACGCGATCAGCTCGATGGCGCGCGCCGTGGGCAGCGGCAGGGCCCGCAGCTCTGCGTCCGTGACTGGGATGACCCGGCCGTCCGGCAGCTCATAGCCACGTCCTACGGGGCCGATGCGCAGCGGGTCGACGACTGGTGCGACGCGGAGTACCGCGAGGTCACCTTCGGAGATTCAGCTCGGCCGCGGCGCGTTCGCCGAGGGCACGCAGGCCTCTGATCAGGGTATTCATGGTGCGAGTGTCCTCGTGGAGGGCCTGCTCGGACTGGCCTTTCGGGCGGCGGACCGGGACGCGGATGCCGATGCCCGCGCCGATGTAGCCCTTGTCCGCGAGGGTCGGCAGCCCCTCAGCGGCGGCCTTGTAGAGCGCGGGCAGGACGTGGAGCCGGGCGGCGGTGATGTCCGGGGTGGAGCCAGGTTCGACCTCGGAGACCCATAGCGGGGTGCCGTCCGGGGCCGCTAGGAACTGGACGTTGCCGCCGAACTGCTTGTGCTTCTGGCTGAACCACAGGTCGTTGCCGTTCTCGCGGACCCCGGCGACGCGGTCGCTCTCGATCAGCGTGCCGTCCAGCACCAGGTGCGTCATGCCCACCTCCTGGCATCTCCTCAGAACTTCGTGCAGGTCGGGCGCCTGCTCGGCGAGGACGTCGATGCCCTCGTGCAGGTAGCGGTAGCCGGTGGCCTGGGAGACGCCGGCGTCGCGGGCCAGGCAGTGCACGCAGCCGCGCTCACGGAACCAGCGCAGCACCAGGACGGCCTGGCGGAAGGGGCCCAGCGCCCGTGAGCCGCGCGGGGTTCGCAGTCGGCGCCTGTGGGCGGCGAGCAGGCGGGCGAGGGACTCGACGATGTGGCGAGGGATGTCGAGCGTGGCAGCATAGGTCACCAACGTGAAACCTCTGGGTACAGCGGACATGATCTTGGCGGACCTGTCCTACCAGGGGCCTCACGGCTGTATGTGACCGGGGGCGCCCGCAACTTCACACCGATTCGGTGGACTTGGGCGCCGGTCGTGACCCCGCCAGGCAGTGTCGGCCGTGGAAATCTACGCATGGGTCTGGCTTCGGCGAGCATCGTAGGGCTCGATATATCCGATCGACACCCTGGTCGCGATCGCGTTAGCTGGACGGCATGTCCGAGATGTGTACCGATCGTCTTCTGCTGCGCCGGTGGCGGGAGTCCGACCTCGAACCATGGGCGGCGATGAACGCCGATCCCGAAGTCCGAGAACACCTGGGGGACCTGTTGACGCGGGAGCAAAGCGATGCCGCGGTGGCATCCATGCAGGCCGTGTTCGACGAGCGAGGTTTTGGGTGGTGGGCGCTCGAAGTGCGGGAGACCGGTGAGTTCATCGGCCGCGTCGGCTTGGACGAGGTGGGCGAGGACATGCCGTTCGCGGGGGTGGACATCGGGTGGCGGTTGATGCGTTCGGCGTGGGGTCACGGTTACGCCAGTGAGGCCGCCCTGGCCTGCCTGTCCTTCGGCTTCGAGGTTATTGGACTGCCGGAGGTCGTAGCGTCGACGACCGTACGCAACCTTCGCTCCCAGGCAGTGATGCGCCGGATAGGCATGACCCGAGACCCGGCCGACGACTTCGAGGATCCGAGCGTGCCGGAGGGGCCGCTTCGCCAGTGTGTGCTGTATCGGATCCCGGCAGGGATGTTCACGGCCCCGACCACCGGGCGGGATGCCGCCAGGAGTCCGCGAGCCCGCGGAGATCTTCACTGAGAAAACCTCAGTGGCTTCGTTCACTTTTAGGGGCAGCGTACGACTTCCGCGCCCTCGGCCGCGGGAGGCACATCCTCGACGGCAGATGGCCGCCAGCAGACCTGACCCGCCTGGCGGAGGCCGCAGCAGCGGGCCCTTGCCCGGCACAAGGCACACCAGCGCCACCGTCGGCGACCGAGCACGTTGGAGAGGCGCTGGAGCGGATCGCACCCGAGGTGGCGCCGCAGCTCACTTGAAACGCGCTGCACACACGTGTCCTACCTCACTATCGAGGCCGCTGGGCAACCCTTCCGGCGCTGAAATCTTCTCCTTGGCATGAAGATCCTTAAGAGGCGGCCTCGCCTACTCATACTCCTGACCCTGGCCGTGGTGGCGGCCGTGACGGTGACCGTCGTCATGGTCATCCAGGCGAACAAGATGGAGACGCTCTCCCCGCGCGAGGAACGTGACCGGGCCGTGTCTGGAGCAGGCGTACCGTCGGGGCAGGTGGACTGCCGGAAGGTCAAGTGCATCGCGCTCACCTTCGACGGTAACCCGGGCAAACCCAACGACCGACTGATGGACCTCCTGAAGGAGTACAAGGCGCCGTCGACGTTCTTCCTTGAGGGCCGGCGCATCCACAAGTTCCCGGACGTGGTGCGGCGGATCGCCAAGGACGGCCACGAGATCGGGGACCACACCTGGACGCACGCGGTGCTGACCGATGTCTCTGATGCGCAGATCCGCGACGAGCTGCGCCGCACGGCACGAGCCATCTCCAGCATCACCGGCAGTGAGCCGACGCTGATGCGCCCGCCCCAGGGCCGCACCGACGACCGCGTCTCCAAGGTCTCGAAAGAACTGGGCATGGCGCAGGTGCTGTGGACGGTGACCGCGAAGGACTACGAGACGGACGACAGCGCACTGATCACCAAGCGCGTGCTCGCTGGCGCCGGCCGCGACGGGATCATCCTGCTCCACCCGCTACACAAAGGCACCGTGCCTGCCATGCCTTCCATCCTGAAGGCGCTCAGCAAGCAGGGCTACACCTTCGTGACCGTCTCCCAGCTGCTCGCTCCGGCCAAGGCCGAGCCCGGCAAGATCTACAAGTGACTGACGCGCGAAGCGTCCGCCTCCGGCTCTGGCGGCGCCGCCGCCGAACCCGGCCCCGCCTGAGGTCACGGTGACCACGCAGGACTCGAGTCCTGCCGTAATAACGGACTGCACCTTCTACGCCTCCAAGCCCATCCACAGCGGTTCCCGGATGGCGGGTACCGGAGGCATCAAGACGTGCTCGGGCGGGCCCGTGGCCTGTACGAGTGAGGTGGACCTCGAGCTATACAACGAGTTCTCGAACAGGTGGATGACGATAGGGACCGCGCGCCAGCCCCAGTGCGCGCCGCCGCTGCGGTCGTCGACCGCGGCGCAGGACTGCGTACACCACCCCGGTGACCCGACGGCTGCCTGCCGTATCACGACGTACGGGACCATGGTGAGCAAGGGCGGCTCCCATGGCTCGGGTATGGCGAACAGCCCCGTTCTGTACGTGTCCTGCGTGTAAGGGGAGGTTGGCGGGCCTGCGGCTCTCCGCGGGCCCGCCACTCGCTGGAGAGAGGACTGATCATGACCTCGGACCACCACATGGTGTGGCGTCGGTGCGTTCACCTGGGCCGTGTCCTGCTGCCGCTGGTGGACCAGGAGCCGTGGCGTCAGGATCGCCGCCGCGAAAACCTGCGGGCCTGGGGCATCGACACGGGAGTAGGGGAGCGGCTGATCGAGATCTTCGCGGCCTTGGCAGCCCATGCTGTCGCGGTGGACGCTTCCGTGCCCGCGGCGGAATTCGACGCCCTGGCCGTCAGTACCGTGGCCGAAGCCGCGATCGGCAAGCAGGATTACGAACTGCTCGCCGGCCTCCCGGGCACCTTTGTTGACGACCGCGACGAACACGCTGTCAAGGTCTTCCGCCTGTACGCCTACGAGGGTGATCAGTACAGTCTCCAGCTCATCCGGCTGAGCAGGGAAGTGCGCCATGCACTGGTCGTCCTCGCCGAACGCTCGCCGGCGCCGTCCCCCACGTGCCAGGGGCCGTTGCATGATCGCGATCCGTCCGGATTGCCGGGCTGGCCCGGCGTTGGAGCGGACGTCCCGGTTCGGGCAGGGGGCGAACGCAGTG